>NZ_QFFJ01000001.1:0-309025 GCF_003308995.1 Chitinophaga flava
GTGTCGCTGATGATATAACCCTGGCGATCACCCGGCAGCGAAGGATCAATCGGCACATATGCCCCGCCGGCTTTCAGTATCCCCAGGATTGCAATCACCGACCAGGTACTGTTTTCCATCAGGATTCCTACCAAATCATTGGCTTTGATCGCGTAGGTCTGTTGCAGATAATGCGCCAGACGGGTAGCCTTTTCATCCAGCTCCCGGTAGCTCAGTTGCACGTTGCCGGCACACAAAACAATGTTGTCCGGCCTGAGTTCTACCTGTTCCGCAAATAATGCCGTCACAGTAGTTGCGCCTGTACTTTCAAAAGCAGGATGCCCGGCTTCGGACAACAACGCCGCGGTTTCTTCCGGCAACAATAACGGCAGATGGCCAACCGGGATGGTATGGTCTTCCACTATCGCCGTCAACAGTTGCAGGTAATGGTTTTTCATCCGCTCGATGGTCTCCTCCAGGAAAAGGTCTGTGCAGTAGTTGGCAGAGATGACAAATCCCTCTTCCGTTTCTTCCACAAAGAAAGTGAGATCAAATTTGGCAACCTCATGTTCTGCTGATACCGGCGCAATGGTGATATCTTCGAGTTCATGTACAACGGCAGCTTCATTGTTGTTCATCACAAACAACACCTGAAACAAAGAGCTGCGGCTCTTATCCCGCTCTTTCTCCACCCGGTCCACCACTTTTTCAAACGATACGGCAATATGCGCATAGGCAGCCAGTGTAGTTTCACTCACCTGTGCCAGCAACGATTGAAAGGAAGGATTATCGGAAAAGTCTGTACGCAGGACCAGTGTATTGACAAAAAAGCCAATCAGTGGTTCCAGTTCCTGCTGCGGCCGATGGGCCACTGTTGTTCCTACACAGATATCGGTTTGTCCGCTATAGCGGTATAGTAATACCTTGAATACTGCCAGCAGCAGCATAAATGGCGTCACGTTTTCCTGTTGTGCCAACAGCTGCAGCTGGCTGCTCAACTCCTTGCCTACCTTAAAATTCAGGCGGTCGCCACGTATACTCTGTACAGCCGGCCGAGGCAGGTCTGTCGGCAGTTGCAATGGCGTCAAGCCTTTCAGCTGCCGTTCCCAATAACCCAGCTGCTGCTCCAGGAAATCTCCTATCAGATGGCTGCGCTGCCAAATGGCATAATCAGCATACTGCAGGGACAAGGCCGGCAGTGCTGCTTCCCGGCCCTGGGTAGCTGCTTCATACACTTCGCAGAACTCCTGTAGCATAAGAGAAGCAGACCAGCCATCAGAGGCTATATGATGCCGCACCAGCACCAACACATGTTCCACTTCGCTGAGTCGGAATAACCGCGCACGCAGCATATGGTCTGCTGACAAATCAAACGGCAGATCTATTTCCGTGGCGATGGCAGCGGATAAATCTGCCGGCAAATCTGCCGTGAAATGCAGCTGCCAGCCGCCTGCCGGTAATACTTCCTGATAGGGAACACCTGCGATGGTTTTAAACACCGTGCGTAACGACTCATGCCTGTCTACCACCACGCGGAAAGCCTGTTCCAGCAACGATACCTGCAAACGACCTTTCAGCCGGAATACCGACGGCATATGATAATGGGTACTACCCCTTAACTGATCAATAAACCATAAACGTTCCTGTGCATACGACAGCGGAATCTGTGCGGGCCGCGGTGTGACGGCCACTACTTCCGGTAATACTGCACTACTGCCCAATCGGTCTGTCAATGCTGCCAAAGCCCTTATAGTAGGACCAACCAGCAGGTCTTTAATGACAATATCTGCTTTCAATTCCCGCCGGATGGCAGAAACCGCACGCATCGCCAATAAGGAATGACCACCCATTTCATAGAAGTTATCATCCAGTCCGATGTTTTCCTGCTTCAGTATTTCCTCCCAGATACGGGCAATGGTGATAGCCGTAGGGCTGTCGGGCGCCACGTAAGGCTGCCGGATAGCGCTGACCACAGTAAACGGATCAGGCAACAACGCCACATCCAATTTGCCATTGGCCGTTACTGGTATTTGGGGAATGGCCACAAAAAAGGCAGGCAACATATAGTCAGGTACCCTGGACTGCAGAAAAACCTTCCAGTCCTGTACAGGAATAGGGCTGCCGGCTATGTAATATGCCGTGATATATTGTTCTTCCTGAACATCCTTTTTCACCACGACTACTACTTCTTCCACACCCGGAAACTGCAGCAGATGCGCCCTGATCTCTCCAAGCTCTATACGGATACCTCTTATCTTTACCTGATCATCTATCCTTCCGGCGAATTCCATATCACCCTCCGGCAACAAACGAACAATATCTCCGGTACGGTAATACCGTTCTGCCGTAGGTGTTGTTAGCATCACAAATTTCTGTGCAGTCAGATCCGGTTGCTGCCAGTAACCGATGGCGACACTGTTACCGGCGAGGTACAGTTCTCCGTAAACGCCTACCGGTAATACATTGCCATCAGCATCCAATACAGCGGCACGCATATTGGCAATAGGCCGGCCAATCGTTACCTGCTCATCCGCTGCTGTTATCTCTTTTACAATACAACCTACCGTCGCTTCCGTAGGTCCGTACTCGTTATATATGCGAATACCTGGAGCAATACTACGCAGAAGGGCCACCTGGGAAAGATGCAATGCTTCTCCCCCTACAATGGCGCAACGGATATTGGAATCCGTGAGGGTAACCGCTGCCAGCAGGGAAATATGTGTAGGGGTTAACTTGATACAAGTTATTTCATTGGACGGGTCAAAACACCACAGCAGTTGCTCTGTTATATCCCGTTTTTTATCCAGACAATGAAGGGTAGCACCTTTGGTCAGCGGTGTAAATATAGCCGTTACTGTTAGGTCAAAGGTCAGGCTGGTCAACAACGGAAAATGTCCGGCGCAATCCTGGAAATAGTAGCTGTTGGCCCAGCTGATATAGTTATACAGGTTGGCATGCGATACCTGGCAGCCTTTGGGTTTACCCGTAGTACCGGAGGTAAAGATCAGGTATGCCGTATCTTCCGGCGCCGGTGCGCTCAACGGCGGTAACGAAGGGAAAGCCGCAGCGGCAGCTTCCAACGCGCTGGTGGTGACAAGAAGAGGCGCTATAGCCGTATCTTTCCACGCAGCAGCCGTCTCCTCGTCCGTGATAATCGTCCGGCAGCCGCTCTCATGGATGATATGAGCCAGGCGTTCCGCAGGGTTGCTGCTATCAAGCGGTACATAGGCAGCTCCGGTAAAGAGAATGCCCAACAAGGTAGCAGCCACCTGTTCATCATCCTGCAGCAATACACCCACTACTGTTCCGCGACCCACGCCATAAGTCGCCGACAACGATGCCGCCATACGCTGCACCTTTTCTTCCAACGCGGCATAGGTAAGTGATTGCCGGCCTTTCACAGCAATATGTCCGGCATAATCCCTGAAAGATTGTAATAGCAACCCCGGTACAGTATCCGGTCCGGAATAGCTGACAGTCGTATCATTGTAAGCAGCGATGGCCTCCAGGTCTTTCGTTCCTGCCTGCCGTCCCGGCAATGCAGGATATTGCAACCGGTTTTGCAGGTCATCAAACAACCAGGCCGCCAGCGGCATGCCGGCAGGATGCACCAATGTAAGTTCCCACGTGTTTTTTCTTTTGAAAACCCGGCACAGGAAAGTGCCTTTAAAAGCATCGGTCATCGATACTTCCAGGTTACCAGGATCATCTGATATATCTGCATACTCCACGATAAACTGCAAAGGCGGATGGGCCAGCAACGGATTAACAGAAGTATAGTAGTAATCATTCCAACCGGTAGCCTGTGTCAGCTGTGCAGCAGCATCCGCCGCCCAGGCAGCCATATCGTTGGTCTCATCTCCGGGAAAGTATACCGGATAAAGCCGGGACAAAGGCCCCATTGTATACTGCAATTCTTCATAATGACGGCCATTCTCCAGGTAGCTGACCTGCAATGTTTCTCCGGCTGTATAGCGCGCAAGACTTCTCGCAAAAATAGCTACCAGCAATGCTTTGACAGGCACGTCACAGGCAGCCGCCTGTGTTTCCAGCGGCAGGTGAGGTAGTGTAACCTGCGAAACCATCCTACCAGCGGACGCCCGCGGCGGTTGCAAAAGGCTGTTAACCCTATCTCCCACAGGAGTGATCCGGCGCCAGAACTCCGTCGCTTCCGGATGCCCCTCTGCAATCAACTCCGCTTCCCAGTTGGTATAATCCCCGAACTGCAACAGTTCTTCGGTACTTACTTCCCAGGGCTGGTCCGTCAGCACAGCATGTACCTCGCGATAAAACATACCAATGGAGCAGGTATCCAGGATGAGGGGAGATGCCTGTATGATTACCTGCCAGTCACCCGTTGCCTGCGGATGTACTTTTATAGACCAGGGCGCCGTCAGATCCGGTATACCGGCACTAAAACAACGGTTCTCCCTGCCCTGCGGCGGATACACGGTTTGCAGCGGTATTTGTACCCCGGCACGATACTCAAAGCAGGTCCTGAGTATATCATGCCGATCCACTACGGCGGCAATAGCCGCCACCAGGGTTTCCTGCGTATAGTTTCCACTGATAGTAAATGCAGCGGTTATCACTGCCGGTTGTTCCGGGCAATGCGTCATCAGGTCCAGCGACTGCTGGCCAGACACCTGAAATTGTGCACCTGTCATACAATATGATTATGAAAATTGATTGTCCGGGGCATCCCCGGTAGGGTTAATAATGGCAGTGGCAATAAGACGGTTTCCCTCATAGGCATTCCGTCCATGGGCAGCCAGCATGTTGTCCAGGAAAAGAATGTCCCCCTTTTCATAGGGGAAAGACACAGTATGCCGGGCGTAAGCCTCACGGATAGACTGATAGTCGGCTATACTAATGGGCGTTCCATCACCAAATAAGGTATCGGTATGGATAAGATCTTCTGGCGCTGTTTCCTCCAGGGACAGCCCCAGTTCTTCATACCTCGCATATTTGTTGAAAAAGAAAACATGATTAAACCAGGTCTCCTCTCCGGAAACCGGATGCTGATACACCGCCTGCTTGCGCCAGGCAATTTCCAGGTGATCTTCACTGATAAAATCATACTGGATTTTATTCCGCTGACAGATCGCTTCCACTTCCTTCCGGTCTGTGGTCTGAAAAACCTCCTGCCACGACATACCAATATCACGGATCAACCGCCGGCGATACAACACGCCTTTCTCCCGGAATTGCTGTACCAGCGGCGCCGGAATAGCTGAAAGCACTTTACGGGAATCCGCGATAGGCGTCTCACCTCCTGCTTCCGCAGGCTGCAGGCAGCAAAATATAATACGCATCCCCCAGGTACGGCTATACGAAGATTCATTATGCAGATTAATACGCTCTGCTTTCGGATATACCGTAGAATTATATACGTTACGCACGCCCTGATCCAGCTCATGCCGCGGCGAGGAACGGAACATATACGCCAGCGGTTCAGAGCCAAAGGCATTTACAAATTTGCCGAAAGCTTCCACGGTAGTGGTATCAAACCCCCTGAACAACACACCTCCATACCGATAAAGATCCGCATTGAACGCAGCTTCATGCTGCAGTATCCAGTTGCTGAGATCCACCCCTTTCAACCGGGGCTTCACGACCAACGGTAAGGTGGAACCAGCTGTAACAGACAAGGGTTCCCTGATGACCAACGACTGATGACCGGCATCAGGCGAAGCACTGGCTTTGATCTTTTTCAGTTTGCTTATATTATCCATGATATTTTACTTTTAATCCAGCTTTTTCCTGAGCTTTCTGAGATTCTGGTTTTTCAGGGCTTTCATCTGCTGTGCTTTCTCTTCCGCTACAGCTGTTGTGATCTGTTCTTTTATTACCTGCAGCGATGTATGTGGCGCGCTGATCACAGCTGCCATCAGGTAGCGCAGCTTATCTGCCAGCTCCGTCATATAGGTTTCATCGAAACTGTCTTTACGATAGGAAATCCGGATGTGCAAGGCATCCGCATGTTCTGCGATGTCAAACCACCAATCTGCCTTGATCGTTTGTTCTGCTGCCTCCAGGGCTTTAAAGGCAAGACTCTTATACTGGACATCCTCTATCAGCTGGGTTGGATTCAGATTGAACCCTACGTTAAAGCTGCCGCCTTCCCCGCTGCCATCGCGGCTTTCCAGATTCGCTACTTCCAGGAAAGAAAAATGACTATGGGCCAGCGCGTTAACCGAAGCTGTTTTCACACGCCGGTAAATAGCCTGAAAATCAGGCTGGCGATCAATAACGGTTCTGATGATCACAGTATTCAGGAAAAGTCCGATCATCGTTTCCAGCTCCTGCCGGTCCCGCGTGTTGATAGGACAGCCAAAGCTGAGGTCTTCCTGCCCGGTCTCTATATACAACAGCGATTTCACCAGCGACATCAGCCACACAAACAGGGTACTTTGCTGCTGGCGGTTATAGAGGCGTATCGCTTCCAACTGCTGCGGATCTGTTACCTGCAACTGTACCATACCCGCCTGGTGGCTACCACCACCATCCGGCAACCGGCCCGGTAATTTTATCAAAGCGGTTCTTCCGGAGAGATACTGTTGCCAGAACTCAGCAGCTTGCTGCCGGTCTGCCGCCTGCTCCTGCATGGCCCAGGCATAATCCCTGAAAGTAAAGGCAGGCGCCGGCAGTTGCGAAACATCAGCGGATTGCAGTAATGTTTCGTACACTTCCATCAGCCCCTTAAACACCAGCTGCAGGGAAATCGGATCTGAAATAATGTGATGTATGTTGAAGAAGATAAAGTACTGCGTTTCACTGTTACGAATGAGGGTGCACCGCAACAGCGCTTCGGAAGAAAAGTCAAATGCACGGGTACGCTCCTGTTCAAACAAGCTGGCAATTTCCTGCGCTCCTGCAGGGTGATCCTGCCTGTCGATGAAGTGGAGCATATGTGTAACAGCAGTAGCTTTGCCAGGAATAAATACCGGCTCGCCCTGCTCATCATAGCCAATTACTGCGCCTAGTATATCATGCCGGAGCAACAGCCATTGCAGGGCAGCCGCCAGCTTCTCTGTATCCAGCTGTCCTGTCAGTTGCAAGGCCACAGTAGTGTTATAGGTCAGGGAAACAGCTGTTTGCTGGGAAGCCAGCCAGAAAGCTTTCTGTATCGCCGTCAGCGGATAATAATTGGTCACCGGCGCCGGCTTCAGTTGGTTCCTGCTGCTTTCTTCACGGGCGGCGAGCAATACTGCCAGCTTTTCAACAGAAGGATTTTCAAACAGGTCCTTCACGGTGATGGTAATTTTCATTTCATTACCGATAGCGGCAATAGTTTGGATGCCTCTCAGGGAATTTCCACCCAGTTCAAAGAAACTATCTGTGACACTTATTTGCGTACGCTGCAACAAGGAACGCCATATATTGGCCAGTTTTTCCTCTATCGGATTACGCGGCGCCACATAGCTGCCAGCAAGCTGTTCACCGGTGATGCCTGGCAATGCCCGGCGATCTACCTTCCCGTTGGGAGTCAGCGGCAACTGTTCCAGCACCATTAGCCACGCAGGCACCATATAGGCCGGCAGTTTGGCTTTCAGGTAATCCCTAAGGGCTTCCTTCCGGATGTCGGCGCCTCCTGTCACCATATAACCTACCAGTTGTTTCTGACCAGCAGCATCCTGCTTCGGCGCCACAACACATTGTATAATGCCCGGCCACTCCCGCATGATAGTTTCAATTTCTCCGGTTTCAATACGGTGTCCGCTGATCTTCACCTGGTCATCTATCCTTCCCAGACACTCCATATCACCATCCTGCCGCCACCTGGCCAGATCTCCGGTACGATATATTTTTTCTCCCGGCAGGAAAGGATTGTCTATAAACCTTTCTGCCGTCAGTTCATTTCTATTCAGATATCCCCTGGCAACACCATCGCCGCCGATGTACAGCTCTCCCGCCACACCTATTGGCAATAAAGCCAACTGTTCATCCAGCACGTATAACTGCGTATTCGCAATAGGCGTACCGATGCTGATGTCCTCATGGGAGGTCACCTCCTTGATGGCTGACCAGATAGTTGTTTCCGTAGGGCCGTACATGTTATACAGCGGATGCCGGTAATACTGCAACAGGTCTTTCACCAACGGCGCCGGCAACGCCTCCCCACCTATCAGCAACGTATCCAGCTGCTGTAATGCCTGCTGCCCCGCTGCTGTTACCAACAGCTCGTGGGCAAAGGAAGGAGTACACTGCATGTGCGTTACCTCGTGGCGACTGATCAGCTCTTCCGGCGCCCAGGCAGTACCCAGTCTGGCAGTCATCAGCGCCTGCTGCGCTGCGGTTTGTTTTACCAGATCCTGCAGCTTTTTGAGCTGGGGCAGATGTGCCAGCGTGGTAGATGTATCAATGCCAAAATCGATCAGACAGGCAATTTCATTGACCCCAATACCCGAAAGCTCCTGTATACGGGCCATACAGGTTTCCGGCGTACCAAACAAACCACTGGTGCTGAAATAACGCTGAAAACCTATATCCAGAATAGTATCCAGATCACGCTCCAGGTCAAGCCCGGCCTGATCCACCACAGGACGTAACAGATCCAGGGATTGCGACAGGTATTGTTTAAATGGCTCCTTCACCACGGCCTCCACCTGCGGCAAACTGGTACCCACAAAGGTATGCAGCATCAACGCCACCCTTCCCTTTTCCGGATCAAAGCCATGCTCCGCCAGCGACTGACGGTAGATAGCGATTTTATCTTTCAGTTCTTCTTTCGTCTTACCTAACAGGTGTGTGAGCACATTCGCCCCGATAGAACCGGCATAGCGGAAAGTTTCTTCACTGCCGGCCGCCGTTACCCACACCGGCAACGATGCCTGCACTGGTTTCGGATGAATGGCGATGTTGACTTCCTTCCCGGCCCCGTTCATCCGCATATAGGGCTTGCCTTCCCAAAGACGGATCACCGCATCCAATTTCTCCCGCATCTGCTGATGCCGTTGCGGATGATCTGCCGGCGCAAATACAAAGTCATTCGGATGCCAGCCGGAAGCGACCGACATTTCCACCCGGCCCTCAGAGAGATGATCCACCATCGACCACTCTTCCGCTACCCGGATAGGATCATGCAAGGGCAATACCACACTGCCTGAACGTATCCTGATATGCCGGGTGACAGCAGCTACTGCGGCAGCAGCCACCGCCGGGTTGGGAAACTGGTCCCCAAAACTATGGAAGTGCCTTTCCGGTATCCATACTGATGATAAACCATAATGATCTGCAAACTTTGCTCCTTCCAGCAACAGCTTGTATTTATTTTCTGTAGTAACTGCCTCCTGTGCAGCAAAGTAAAACAAGCCAAAATCCATCCGGGCAGCCGCCTTCACCTGTACCGGACGATCCGGCAACAATACTACCCTGTTGCCCCTGCAAAGTGTCCAGAACAGTTCCAGACCGGAAATATCAAAACTGATACTGGTCACTGCCAGCCAGGTAGATTGCTGGTCTGTAGCCGGGAAACGCTGATCCAATCCCGCAAAAAAGTTGACCAGGTTACCATGACTGATCATGACTCCTTTGGGCCGGCCCGTAGAACCGGAGGTATAAATCACATAGGCCAGTGCCGCTGCCGGTACAGTTACCGCTGGTAGGGTGGTCGCCTGTTCCGCCAGCTGTGTCACCACTGCCGCGTCATCCAGACTAATCAACATATGTATATCTCCTGCCGGCACAATAGCCCGCGTATTTTCCTTCACCAGGATACAACGTACATCGGCATCTTCCAGCATATAGCTGATACGATCCACCGGATAGAGCGGATCTACCGGAATATAAGCGGCGCCGGTCTTCAGAATACCCAGCAAAGCCACCATCATTTCAACGCATCGTTCCACACATACCGCTACCAGTGCACCTTCTTCGATTCCTTTATGACGCAGGAGATGCGCCAGCTGATTAGAGCGCTCATCCAGTTCACGATAGGATAAGGTCGTCTCTTCAAACACCAGCGCCGGAAGGTCTGGTGTGCGGACTGCCTGCGCAATAAACTGCGATACTACAGTACTCTCTTTAGGATAGTCCGTCAGGGTATCATTAAAGGTGTGCAGCAGCTGGTTCGTTTCTGCTGTGGTCAGCAGCGAAACGCCGGCCATCGTCACCGCAGGTTGCCGGATCAGCTGCAGCAGTACCTGCTCAAAATGCCCTCTGATCATGGCTGCATAACTATGCGGTAACAGGCTGCCGTTATAGGAAAAATCAAACCGCAACGACTGTTCCTGCTCCTGTACCAGAATAGAGAACAGATAATTGTTCTGCTCTTTCAGGGTGATTTCTCCGGTCTGCAAGGAGGGTGCCCCCGGCGTCTGCACAATCTTCGGATAGTTTTCAAAAATGATAATGCTATCGAAAAGATCTCCCTGTACGCCTATCCAACTTTGTATTTCATTGAGTGCCGTATATTGATATCTGCGGGCAGCCGTATGTTCCTGTTGTATTTTTCTCATCCATGCCAGCATATCCGCCTGCTCATCCAACATAATATGCAAGGGCAGATTGTTGATATAGAGACCAACACGTTGTTCGGTATCCGGCAAATCAGAAGGCCGCCCGGATACCACAGCCCCGAAACATACCTGTTGCTTACCGGTATACCGGCCCAGCAATACCGCCCAGATACCCTGTACCAGGGTATTCACCGTCACCTGGCCCTGCTGGCAATACTGCCTGATCTCCAACGCCAGTTCCGGCGTGATATCGAGCGACAGATGCGCGGCTTTGCCATCTCCCTTGTTCCGGTCTGCTTCCGGTATATTCCCTGCAAATGGTAATAATGTTTTTTCATGAAAACCTGACATGTACGATTTCCAGAAACTTTCCGCTTCGTATATGCCCATTTTCCCGATGTAACGGATGTAATCCGCATATTGGTCTTCCTCCCGGGATGCCGGTGTTTTACCGGTAGTATACGCTGCATAGGCTTTCAGGAAGGTACCAATCAAGGCGGCATTGGACCAGCCATCCAGGATAATATGATGATGAGTCCAAACCATCGTATAACAGGAGGCTGCCGTCTGTATCAGTGTGATACGCATCAACGGCGGCTTCTTAAAGTCAAAGCCACGACGACGGTCTGCTTCCAGGAAACCGGCAATAGCCGCCTGTTGTGCAGGCGCCGGCAACGCGGTATAATCCAATACTTCAAATGGCAACTCCACCCGATCCTGTACATACTGCACCGGCACCAGCAGTTCATCTGCTACAAAACCACTGCGCAGAATGGTGTGATGTTCCAGCAGATAGGCCCAGGCCAACTGAAATGCAGGAATATCCAATGCATCCGGCAACTCCACCTGTAACTGCTCTACATAGGCCTGCCCGCTGCTATCGTAGAGATAATGGAACAGCATCCCTTTCTGGAGAGGGCTGAGCCGGTACAGGTCTGTGATCCGTTCCCGTCCCGCTGCAGCCAGGAAACGAGCCAGTTCCCGATGGCCCACCTCCGGCGCCAGGCCATAATCTGATGGCGTAAATATTTTTTTGCTGGTTTGGCAGCAATGAGTAATGATATGTGTCAGGTTACTGATAAAAGCAGTAGCCAGCTGTGTGATCACTGCTTCGGAAAAATGCTGCGGCACATAACTCCAGTTTAATACCAGCTGACCACCTGCCACCATGCTGTTGATATCCAGCTTGGTGCTATAGGCCCAGGATGCCCCCACATTTTCACCCGGCTTTTCAGTAGCCGGATAAAGGAACGGATGCCCTTCCAGTACATTATCTGCCTGTCCCAGATAGTTAAACAACACATCCCAGCTGCCTCCCGCCAGTTGCTCGTTTACGGCGGTATCCGGATGCAGGTAACGCAGTAAGCCATAGCCGATACCTTTCTGCGGAACGGCGCGCAGCTGTTCCTTTACCCCGCTGATCCAATCTGCTACGGTACTGTCCCGTTCCACGGTCAGTAGTACCGGATACACACTGGTAAACCAGCCTACCGTATTACTTAGATCAATGTCATGAGAAAGATATTCCCGGCCATGCCCCTCCAGGCCAATCACCCACTGTTCCCGGTCAAAGTGTTGCTGCAGCGTTACAGTCAATGCACTCAGCAACAAATCATTTATTTCTGTATGATAGGTATTATTAGCAACCGTGAGCAGGGAACGGGTTACTTCCTGATCCAGTGTAGTCGTCCACGTAGTCCGCTCTCCTGCCTTGCCGGTGTGATGTGCCTGCTCTACCGGTATAGGTGCACAGGCAGCTGTCACCTGCTGCCAGAAAGGAAGCTGACGGGTCACCGCCACATCCTGCGCATAATCATATAAGGCATCTGCCCATTGCCGGAAAGAGGTGGTTTTCCGGCCCATACCTGCTTTTCCTTCTGTGATGAAAATACGGAGATGCTCCAGCAAAATACGCCAGGAAACACCGTCTACTGCCAGGTGATGGATGACCAGGAACAAACGGTTATGCGCTTCCGTATCCGGTGTTTGCAACAAAACAGCTTTCAGCAACGGGCCTTCCTGCAGTTGTAATGATTGCTGTGCAGCCTGGCAGATGGTGTTGATCTCCGCCGCCAGTGCCGCAGGCGTATCACCCCCAAGCTGCACTATCTCAAAGGCAGCCCGGGTGTTATCATATTGTTGTATCCAGTTGCCCTCCTGTTCCACAAAGGAGAAACGCAGCGCATCATGCTGTTCCTGCAATGCCTGCCACGCAGCCTCCAGCTGCGATCCCTGAATCTTTTTATCAATGGCCAGCAACTGGGATTGATTGTAATGCGATCTCTGATCGTAAGGCGTCTCCAGGAACCATCGCTGTATGGGTAACAATCGCGCGGCGCCGGTAAGCAATCCTTGTTCTGCCTGCGCACCCTGTGCTGCCTGTGCTATCCTGCCAGCCAGCGACCGGATGGTAGGATATTCAAAAATATCCTGTGGATGCAGGCGTAGTCCCAACTTGTTGGCCCGGCTCACCACCTGTATGCTGATAATGGAATCTCCTCCCAGGTCAAAGAAATTATCGTTTACACCGATCTGCCCCACATGCAACAACTGCTCCCAGATACCTGCCAGCTGCTGTTCCACTTCATTCACGGGCGCTACATAGGCATGCGTTGTCAAAGTGGTTACATCCGGATCAGGCAGATTTTTACGATCTACCTTTCCATTGATCGTCAGCGGCAGCGCAGGCAGCGATACCATCAGCGCCGGTATCATGTATTCAGGCAAACGGTCTTTCAGCCACGTCAGGATAGCTTCCCGGTCATATTCGCCCCTGGGCACCACATAGGCAATCAACCGCTTATGACCAGCAGCATCTTCCCGCGCAATTACAGCCGCCTGTTGTACGAGTGTACATTCATTCAGCACTAGTGTTATTTCATCCGGTTCAATACGATAGCCACGTATTTTCACCTGGTCATCTGCACGGCCACCAAACTGCAGGTTGCCATCCGGTAGCCAGCAGGCAATGTCACC
Source organism: Chitinophaga flava (assembly GCF_003308995.1). Lineage (NCBI taxonomy): Bacteria > Pseudomonadati > Bacteroidota > Chitinophagia > Chitinophagales > Chitinophagaceae > Chitinophaga > Chitinophaga flava. The sequence goes on from NZ_QFFJ01000001.1 coordinate 13,416, forward strand.
GGTTTTATACATACGACTACCTGCTTTTTTGCTGAACGGATCAGGGATGAATTTTTCTGCCGTCAGTTCAGGACGGTTGAGGTATCCCTTCGCTACCCCCACACCACTCGCGTACAGGTGCCCTGGCACGCCTACAGGCAGCAGCTGAAGCTGATCGTCCAACACATATGCTTTCATATTGGCCAACGGCTTACCTACCGGTATTGGCTGGTCCGCCGCATCAGCAGGTTGTACCTGATATATGGATACGCATACAGCACATTCTGTAGGCCCATAAGCATTGAAATAACTGCCTTTACCGGCATAGTACAAGGCATCTGCCGGCACTGCCGCTTCACCCGCCGTAATGATCACCCGCATGAAACTGAAACGATCCCGGTCCAGTGTATGCAGGTACAACGGCGGCAAGGTAGCTACCGTTACGCCATGACCGGTCAGGTATTCCAGGAAGCTGCCGGTATCTGCGATCACCGCATCCGGTATCAGCACAAGGCCGGCGCCGCAATACAGCGCCATAAAAATCTCTGATACGGAAGCGTCAAATGAAAACGATGCAAACTGTAAAACCCGGTCATCCGCTGTAATACCAAACTGCCCTATCTGATCCAGCGACATATTCACATTGCTGGTATGGGCTATCATCACCCCTTTGGGTTTACCCGTAGAACCGGAGGTATAGATCACATAGGCCGTATCCGACGGAGCGATGGTATAGTCCTGCTGATAATCCGCAGGCATCTCAAAACTATCGTATTGTATATCCAGGGAAATGATCGGCACCTTCCACTCCAGCACATCAAAGATGCTGGCCGACTCAATCAGTAATGTACGCAATGCGGTGTCTTCTACGATATACCGCTTCCGGTCTTCCGGATAGTTGATATCTATAGGCACATAGGCCGCTCCCGCTTTCAGGATACCCAAAACAGCCACCACCTGCCATACAGACCTTTCCATCATCACTCCTGCCAGATCGCCTGCCTTTAATCCCACCTGGGTACGCAGGTACCAGGCCAGCCGGTCGCTGCGCTCCTGCAATTCCCGGTAGGTCAGTACCGTTTCCTGCAATACAACAGCTATATTATCCGGCGTCTTTGCTACCTGGGCTTCAAAAATATCGACGATGGTTTTATCCGCAGGGTAATCTTTCTCTGTATCGTTAAAATCCTGCAATAACAGCTGTGCTTCTGCCGGCGTTACAATACCTACTTCTTTCAGGCAGATATCCGCCTGTTCCAGCAACAGATTGATAACACCCTCAAAATGATCTCTGATACGCTGCACCTGTACTGCCGGCAACAACGCTGTATTGTAGGCAAAATCAACCTGTAGTGCTGCGGTAAGATTCACAGAAAGACTCAACAGGTAATTACGGTGCTCCTCTATGTGCATACCGCTCACCTTCAGTGCATGCTGCGTTTCATCATATTCGGCTTTCGGATAGTTGTCAAACACCACCACGGAGTCAAACAGCTCTCCCTGCTCCTGCAGCCAGCGTTGTATATCGGTAATTGTTGTGTATTGATACTGCCGCATATCCGTTTGTCCCTGCTGTATGCTCCGCAGCCAGGCGGCTACCGGCTCCTCCGGTGTAATCACCGTATGCAGCGGCACATTATTGATATACAGCCCCACCCGTTGTTCTGCTGCTTCCAGTTCTGCCGGGCGGCCGGATACCACTACGCCAAATATCACATCCTGCCGTCCGGTATACCGACCTAACAGTAACGCCCACACGCCCTGTATGAGCGTATTCACTGTAATCTGTTGTTTCCGGCAATATTGCCTGATCTGCTCTGTACGGTCTTCCGGTATCAGCAGGAAAGTATGGCCGGTGTCTCCTGCGCCTTTGTTGCGCAGCTGTTCCGGGACATGGGCGGCAAATGGCAGTAATGTTTTTCCGCTGAAACCCTGCAGGTATTTTTTCCAGTGCAGTTCTGCTTCATACAGGTCTGTACGGGCCATGTAGCGCAGATAATCACTGTATTTATCTTCCTGCAGCACCGGCAACGATTGACCTTTCAGACAGGCTGCATAAATGGACAGCAACTCTGCCATCAATACTGCATTGGACCAGCCATCCAGGATAATATGATAATACGTCCAAATCATTTTGTAGGCGCGGGCTCCCATCTTAATCAGGGTAATCCGCATCAGCGGCGGCACTTCCAGGTCGAAACCCTGCGCAAAGTCTGCTTGCAGGAAAGCCGCCAGTTTTTCCTCCTGCTCAACACCGGTCAACGCACTAAAATCAAGGCATGCCAATGGACAGCTTACCTGATCATGCACACACTGTACCGGCAGGTTAAACTGATCCGTCAGGAAACTGCTGCGCAGCACACTGTGTTGTTTGAACAATACATCCCAGGAAGTTTTGAAAGCCGGAATATCAATACCCTCCGGCAGGTCAAACTGTATCTGTTCCCGATAGGATGCACTGTCTTCATACAAATAGTGAAAGAGCATGGCACGCTGCAAAGCGCTCAAACGATATATCTCCGTCACGGAGCGGTTGGCCGCCAGATAGGTTTGCAGCGCTGCATAACCTACTTCCGGCGCGAGGCCGAAATCGGTAGGCGTATAGGTTCTATGCGGCTGTTGCCGGCTATGTTCAATCAGCTGCAGCAGACATTGCGTATAGGTATGGGCCAGCGTCTCCACTGTTGCCGGCAGGTACTGCTGCGTTGAATAACTCCAGGTCACCTGTAGCTGTCCTTCTTTCACCACACAGCTGATACTCAGCATCACCGGCAAAGGATAGGAAACATCCACACTGGCCCCGCTATCTTCAGGTGCCGGCTGCAACAGCGCCGTTTCATCCAGTACGTTGTCTGCCTGTCCGAGATAGTTGAATAGTATATCCCAGCGAACTGCTGCCATTGCAGCCCGGATGCCCGCATCCGGATGCAGATAGCGCAGCAGGCCGTATTCCAGGCCCTTTCCGGGCACCTGCCTCAACTGCTCTTTGATACTGCTGATCAGATTACCTACTGTAGTATCCGCCGTCGTTTGCAGTACTACGGGATATAGACTGGTAAACCAACCCACCCCGTTACTGACATCCGTTGCGCTCAGATATTCCCGTCCATGCCCTTCTACACCTACTACCGTTTGTTCCATCCTGTTCACCTCACACATGGTACGTGCCAGGGCAGCCAGTAACAGGTCATTGATCTCCGTTGTATAGGCCTGGTTCACCTCCTGCAGCAAACTACGGGTGGCTGTTTTATCCAGCTTTGTGGTAAAGGTTCTGCGGGTAGCCGCTGTACAAACAGCCCCCGGAGCATGATCCGCCGATAATGGCAGATAGGCGGCGCCGACGGCCTTCCAGTAGGATTGACGCGCCACTACATCGCTGCGCTGGGCATATGCCTGTAGGGCATGTCCCCAATCACGGTACGTGCTGCCTTTTGTCCATACCGGTATAGGCAGCCCCTGTTGCAACGCTGTGAGGGCAGTTTGTAAATGCTCCAGCAGGATACGCCAGGAAACACCGTCTACCGCCAGGTGATGCACGGCAATGAATAAACGATGATGGGTACTGTACTCCGGTAACTGCAGGAGTACCACTTGTATCAATTCGCCTGCGGCAAGATCCATACGCTGCTGATACTGGTCTGTTACTTCGCGGATACGTGCAGGCAAATCTGCGGTTGTTTCCTGCCGCAGGTCAACTATATGCAGCTGACCGGCCGCCTCGCCATACTCCTGTATCCATGTGCCATTAGGCTGCCGCTTATAACGGAACCGCAAGGCATCATGATGTGTTACCAACGCCGCTACTGCTGCGGCAAGATGCGCAGCGTCAATATTTTTATCCACTTTTAACAGGTGGGACTGATTAAAATGTGCGGGAGTATTATAGGGTGTTTCCAGGAACCATTGCTGAATAGGCAATAGCGGCGCCACTCCAGTCAAGCGCTCCTGACTGGCTGCAGGCGCATTGTCCAACAGACGATGCGCCAAGCCTGCAATGGTCTGATGCTCAAAAATATCCTGTGGACGGAGTGTGAGCTGTGCCCTTGCTACACGACTCACTACCTGGATACTAATAATGGAATCTCCTCCGAGTTCAAAAAAGTTATCGTATATCCCTACCCGTGGTACATGCAGTAAGTCCTGCCAGATGTCCGCCAGCAAAGCTTCTGTAGCATTGCGCGGCGCTACGTATTCCCGGGTAGTCAGGTGTACCGTCTCCGGTTCCGGTAAGGCAGCATGATCTACCTTACCATTGGGTGTAAGCGGCAAAGTTGGAATGGGTATGAACAGGGAAGGCACCATATACTCCGGCAACCGGGCATACAGGAAGGCCGTAAGTGCCTCGCGGTCCCAGTCAGTTGCCGTAGGTACGATATATGCTACCAGGCGTTTGTTGTCGGCGGTATCCTCCTTCAACAGGACGGTACCGCCCGCAATGCCGGGATAGCTGTTCAACACGGCAATGATTTCTCCCAATTCAATACGGTATCCTCTTAGTTTAATCTGTTCATCTACCCGGCCCAGATAGGCAATGTTGCCATCAGGCAGCCAGCGGGCCAGGTCCCCCGTTTTATACAGGCGGGTTTTTCCTATGGTATTAAAACGATCAGCTACAAAGCGTTCTGCCGTCAGTTCCGGCCGGTTCAGATAGCCCAGGGCCACCTGTATGCCGCCGATGTATAATTCCCCGGTCACACCTGCCGGCTGCAACCGGCCCAGCGGGTCCAATATGTACAACGCTGTATTAGCCACCGGTTTTCCAATCAGCACCGGATCTGTTTCCGCCAGGGTAAGCGGTACCTCCCAACAGGTGACATCCACCGCAGCCTCCGTAGGGCCGTAAAGGTTATACAAGGGTACCTGTGGCAACTTCTCCCGGAACAGCTGAATATGATTCTGTTTCAGGGCTTCCCCGCTGCATAATACCCGTTTCAGTGATGCACAGTCACCGGTTTGTATATCCGGCAGGAAAGCGCCCAGCATGGAGGGCACAAAATGGATAGTGGTTACCTGATACTGGTCGATGGCCGCTTTCAGATAGGCGCTATCCTTATGCCCTCCGGGACGTGCAAATACGATGCTGGCGCCGGCTATCAGCGGCCAGAAAAGCTCCCATACAGACACGTCAAAGCTGAAAGTGGTCTTCTGCAGAATCACATCTGCTCCCGTAAGCTGAAAATATTCCTGCGCCCACAACAACCGGTTCACGACCCCTGCATGTGCATTGATCACCCCCTTGGGCCGGCCAGTGGATCCGGATGTATAGATCACATAGGCAGGATCTGCTTCCGTCAAATGCCGGGCCGGCCGCGATACAACAATCCCAGCTAAAGCCTCATCAGCCTCCTGTACCGTCACACCTTTTACCCCTTCCGGTAAACTTACCTTTTGCCGGCTATCATGGTCCATCACTACGATACCAACAGCGGTATCTTCCAAAAGGTAGTTGATACGAGCTACAGGATAATCCGGATCAACCGGTACATAAGCCGCTCCTGCCTTCTGAATCCCCAGCAGGGCAATCATCATGTCCTGCGACCTTTCCATGCATACAGCCACCAGGTCGCCCGTGCCAATGCCCTGCTGCTGCAGGTAATAGCCCAAACGGTCTGCCGCTTCATCCAGTCTCCGATAGGTCAGCGACTGTTCCTCAAACACAATGGCTGTCTTGTCTGGCGTAACAGCTACCTGTTCTTCAAAAAGGTCAATGATGGTTTTTTGCCGCGGATAAGGACGTACGGTATGATTAAAGGCGTCTGTCAGCAACTGCTTCTCTGCCGCCGACACCATATCAATATCTTTCAGTAGCTGATGCCCGGCCGTAGCCATCTGTGTCAGCGCCTGTTCAAAATGACTGCTGATCATTTCAACATAATGGGAAGTCAACAGATCACTGTTGTAGCTAAAGTCAAAATGCAAATGATCTCCCCTTTCTACAGCCATAATGGTGAGCAGGTAGTTCGTTTGTTCTGCCACCACAATATTCTCAATCTTCAACACCCCTGCCGTTTCTGCTGTTAACAGGTCCGGATAATTTTCAAATACCAGGATACTGTCGAACAGCTCTCCCCTGGCGCCTGTCAGCCGTTTTATTTCATGCAGGCCGGTGTACTGGTATACCCTTGCCTGTTGATGTTGCTGTTGTAAATGCTGCAGCCACATGGCTGTTTCCTCTTCTTCCTCTACGGTGCAGCGCAAGGGCAGGTTGTTGATATACAGCCCTACCCTGCGCTCAGCCTCCGGCAGGTCTGCCGGACGCCCGGATACCACCACTCCGAAATTAATATCCCGGTTACCGGTATAGCGACTCAGCAACAACGCCCAAACACCCTGTACCAGCGTATTTACCGTGATCTGGTGCTGCTGGCAATACTGCCTTACTACCCGTATCACTTCCGGTGCTATCTGTAAATACTGATGTGCAATAGGGGCGTCAGTCTTGTTACGGGCCTGCTCAGGAACAGGACGGGTAAAAGGTAGAAACGTATTCCCGGTAAAACCATGCATATAGGACTTCCAGAACTCCGCAGCAGCCTGTTTATCCGTACCATCCACATAACGCAGGTAATCCGCATAGTGGTCTACCGGTGAAAAGTCCGGCTGACGGCCCTGTACAAAGGCATGATAGACCTGCAGAAACTCTGCTACCAACACCGCATTGGACCATCCGTCTGCAATCATGTGATGGTGTGTCCATACCATCCGATAAGCACTTGTATCCTGCTTCACCAGTGTAATGCGCATCAGTGGCGCTGCATGAATATGAAACGGACGCTGAAGATCGGCTTCCAGGAAAGCTATGAAAGCCGCTTCCCTTTCCGTCGCCGCCAGCTGACTATGGTCAATGATCTCCAGTGGCAGCGCTGTTTTTTCATGTACGCATTGTACCGGTATGCGAAATGCCGTGGTCACAATACTGCTGCGCAGAATGGTGTGTTGTTGCAGCAGATAGCGCCATGCCGCTGTAAAGGCCTCCACCTGCAGACCTTCCGGGAAATCCAGCCGCAACTGCTCCTTATAGGCCTTTCCATTATCCTGATACAGGTGATGAAACAACATCCCCTGCTGCAGGGTACTCAATGGATAAATAGCGGTAATACCCGCCTCCTGATGCGCCTGCAGATAACCATGCAGTTCCTGATAACTCAGGTCCGGCGCCAGCCCAAAATCAGCAGGCGTGAAGGAAGTAACGGTACACTCCCTGCAATGGGTGATAAGTTTCGTAAGATGTTGTATAAAGGAATCTGCCAGTGCAGTAATTGTATCCGCGTGATATTGTGTGGCTGCATAGCCCCAGTCCACAACCAGTTTTCCATCCCTGATAATACTGTTCACATCCAGCTTCCGGGTAAAGGGATAAGAAGCCCCGATGTTCGCTCCGGAGTTGTCTGTAGCAGCGCCGATAACGGCATCCGCCGGCACTACATTGTCCTGCTGCCCCAGGTAGTTAAAAACAAGGTCCCAGTGTACCCCGGCCAACTGTTCCCGGATGTCCGCGGCCGGATGCAGATACTTCAACAATCCATAGCCAATACCTTTCTGCGGAATACGCCGCAGTTGCTCTTTTACACTGCAGATCAGATCCAGCGGACCAGGATGCTCCGGCAACTCCAGTAACACCGGGTATATGCTGGTAAACCAGCCTACCGTTCCCGTGATATCGGCAATACCGGGAATAGCTTCCCGCCCATGCCCTTCCAGTCCGATCACCACACGCGGCATTCCCATCTTTTCCTGCAGGGTACAAGCCAGAGCGCTCAGTAACAAATCATTGATATCCGTACCATAGGCATGATGACTATCATGTAACAACGATGCCGTTAGGGCACGGTCCAGCTCCACCCGGCAATGGCGCCTCTCAGCGGCAGTAGAGACGAGGTGGTCGCTGCCGGATATCCCTGCCGGCAATGCCGTATATGCCCGGATAACAGATTGCCAGTAGGGCAATTGCTCCGTCATGTGCGGATGTGCCGCATAACGGGTTAACGCTGCGGTCCATTCCCGGTAGGAATTACTTTTGCTCACGGGTAACAGGGCCTTGCCAGCCAGCAGCTGTTGCAGGGAGCTATTGAGCTGTTCCAGCAATAATCGCCAGGATACGCCATCAACTGCCAGGTGATGAATCACGATAAACAACCTGTGATGTGATTCCGACGCTGGCATCCGTAACAATACAGCTTTTACCAGTATGCCCCGGCTAATATCCAGGCTTTCCTGGTAACGCTGACAAACAGCGGCTATGTTTTCCGCCAGCTGTCCGGGTGCCACCTCCTCGAGATCTTCCTCCTCAAAAGTTTCGGTATGATCGCCATACACCTGTTGCCAGCCATTGTTGTCAGAATGATAGGTGAACCGAAGTGCGTCATGCTGTTTCATCAGCATCCCCATCACTTCCGCAATACGGGAAGCGGGTATTTTTTTCGAAATAGTCAGCAGCTGGGACTGATTATAATGCGACCTGCCGTCATAGTCCAGGTCCAGAAATGCCTGCTGTATAGGCGACAAAGCAGCACTTCCCTTCAATATTCCCTGCTCGCCCATTATCAATACCTGCTGCTCCCGGAGCTTCCGGGACAAGGCTGCTATCGTCTGACATTCAAAAATATGCTGAGGCTGCAGGTGAAGTCCCCGCCGGTTGGCCCTGCTCACCGCCTGTATACTGATGATGGAGTCGCCTCCCAGTTCAAAGAAATTATCGTATATCCCTACCCGTGGTACCTGCAGCAGTTCCTGCCAGATATCTGCAAGGATACGTGCTGTTTCATCCGTGGGGGCCACATACCCCTGTGCGGCACGCGCCGCAAAATCAGGCGCCGGCAATGCCTGCTGGTATACCTTTCCATTGGAAGTCAGTGGCAGTGCAGGCAGCTCCATGATAGCTGCTGGTACCATATAGGCCGGCAACTGTGCTTTCAGGTAACTGAACAACTGTTCCTGATCATAATCAACGCCCGGCACTACATAGGCAATCAGCCTTTTGTGACCGGCGCCGTCTTCCTTCGCCACTACAATACCTTGCTGCACCAGCCCGGAATTATTCATGATCGTGGTAACTTCTGCCGGCTCCACCCGGTAACCACGGATTTTCACCTGGTCATCTACCCGGCCTATAAAACGGATATTACCATCCGCCAGCCTTATCACCCGATCACCAGTACGATATAGTCTACCCTTACCAGAAGGGTCAAAATGATTGGCAATAAATTTTTCGGCAGTCAACCCGGGCCTGTTCAGATACCCTTTGCCCACCCCATCGCCGCCTATCAGCAACTCACCACTGACACCTGCCGGGCATAGGCCCATATCACGATCCACAATATAGATAACCGTATGGGAGAAAGGCTTACCGATAGGCACCAGCGCATAGTTTTCCTGTGGGTCTGTACGGAACAGTAATTTCCCGATTGTAGTTTCCGTAGGGCCGTAGTGGTTAATTACCTCCAGTTCAGGCCGGGCGGCACGCAGCACTTCCAGCTCCCGCCCCGTCAATACTTCGCCCCCAAAAACAATCATCCGGCCGGGCAACAACAGCTGTCCATCCGTTTCAAGTGATCGCCAAAGGGAAGGTACAATCTTGATACAATCCACCTCGTTCTCCCGGAAATAAGTATGCAGGTAAACGGCCGCCGACAATTGGTTACGTGTAAACAAATGAAGGGCGCCACCTCCCAGCAAGGCGCTGAACAATACCGTATTGCCCAGGTCTGTGGCAATCGTTGACATCAAGCCAAAAGAACGGCAGGCCTGAATAGGGGTATGTGTAAACAGACCATATACATAATCCACGACGTTGCCGCTCGTAATCAGTACCCCCTTTGATTGGCCCGTAGACCCGGAAGTATAGATCACATACAACAGATCATCTGCAGTATGCTGTACGGCCGGACGCTGATAGCTGCTCCAGTCATCTGTGGTGTCCACATATATCAGGCGCAGGCCATCTTCCTCCTTCAAGGCAGCACAGGAGGTATTAGTCAATGCCACATTTGCCTTTGTATCTTGCAACAGGTAGGTGATGCGCTCCCGGGGATAGTCCGGATCAACCGGCACATAGGCGGCACCAGCCTTGAGTATACCCAGTATAGCCGTTACCGTATGTTCCAATGCACCATCCAGGCACAATAATACCAGATCGCCCTTCACCACGCCCGCCGCAGCCAAACAGCCTGCCAGCTGATCAGCGCGTTGCTGTACCTCCCGGAAAGTAAGGCTCCTGCCTTCAAACACGGCGGCAGGCATATTCGGTGTACGCTGCGCCTGCGCATCAAAGAGGGCGGTAAAATGCTGCTCCCGGGGATAGTTTACCTTAGCAGGTATACTTCCCTTGCGCCACCATTGTTCCTCTTCAGCCGTCAACAGCGACAAACCGCTGACCCGCTGGTCCGGTGCTGCCACTACTGCTGCAAGCAGCGTATGGAAATGGGTGGCCAATGACAGGATAGTTGATGGCAGGAAAAGATCACTGCCATACTGAATACGTACCTCCAGCCGGCCTTCCTGTTCCGTTACGTTTACACTGAGATCAAACCGGGCTACCCCATGTTCATAGGGTACTACTGAAAACTGCACATCCCCGATCCGGGTAGCCGTAATCCGTTCGTTGTTCTGCCAGGCAAAAAGTACCTGGAATAGAGGTGTTTGATCCAGCCTTCTTTCCACCGCTACCCGGTCCACTATTTTTTCAAAGGGCACATCCTGATGCGCATAGGCATCCAGGGCCGTTTGTTTAACCTGCTGTAACAATTCGCTGAAAACAGGGTCTCCGCTGAGATCTGTTCTTAACACCAGCGTATTGACAAAAAAGCCAATCAGATGCGCTATCTCCTTTTGCCCCCTGTTGGCTACGGGAGTGCCAATACTAATATCCTGCTGACCGGTGTATTTATACAACAATACCTTGAATACACCCAGCAGCAACATGAACAGGGTAACGCCTTCCTGGCGGGAAAGCTCCTCCAGTTGCCGGGTAAGCGCCGTATCTATTGTAAAAGTATGCTCACTGCCACGGGTACTACGGATGGCCGGCCGGGGAAAGTCCACCGGCATTTCCAGCGGCGTCAGGCCCTCCAGCTGTGTTTCCCAGTATTGTAGTTTTGCGGCAAGCGCCTCGCCTGACATATCGGTGCGCTGCCACAGTGCATAATCCGCATATTGTATTTTCAGTTCAGGTAATACCGGCAGCCTTCCTTCACTGGCCGCCTCATAATACGCCATCAGCTCACGCACCAGTATCGGCATAGACCAACCATCTGCAATAAGGTGATGCATCACCAGTACCAGCAGATAATCAGCTGGTCCCTGCTGCAGCAGGCCGGCACGTAATAACGCACCAGAAGCCAGGTCAAACGCAGGTCGTACAAGGCTGTCAATAAAATCAGCCTCCGTCACATTCCCTCCTGCCATTACCCGCAAGTGAAATGGCGCCGGTGGCAGGATAAACTGATAGGCATTTTCTGCCTCTTCCCGGATACCGGAACGCAGGACCTCATGCCGACTGATAAGCGCCGTAAACGCCTGCTCCAGCCTCGCTGTTTCCAGTGGCCCTGCTAACTTTACCACCACCGGTAAATGATAATGTAAACTACCTTCAATACGATCTATCAGCCAAAGACGTTCCTGTGAAAACGACAGGGGCAGCAAGGCTGGCCGCTCTTGTAGCATCATACCGGTTGCTACCCTTTTATCTTTCCGTTCGCTGATATATTTTCCCAGATCAGTAATAGTCGTCGCCGCAAATAATTCCTTCACCGGTACATCCGCGCCCAGATCACTTCTCAGGGCAGCAGCCACCCGGTTCAGCAACAGGGAATTGCCGCCCAGTTCAAAGAAATCATCCGTGATACCAATTTCATCTATACCCAGCACTTCCTGCCATATATTCACCAGCGCCTGTTCCAGGCTGTTGCGGGGCGCTACATACAAGCGCCTGATCACATCCTCCCTGCCGATGTCCGGCAATGCTTTTCTATCTGTTTTTCCATTTGGTGTTACTGGCAGGACTGGCAGGGGCACAAAAAAGGCAGGCAACATATACGCCGGCAATACCTTTGCCAGCGCATCCCGCAACGTGGCCCTGCTGATAGGCTTATCCGTTACATAGTAAGCCGCCAGATTTTTCTCCTGGTTGACTTCTTTCAGGGTCACCGCCACCTGTAAAATGCCGATGGGCAATGCCAGCATCGCCTGCTCTATCTCTCCCAGCTCTATGCGATAACCGCGCAACTTCACCTGTTCATCCTTTCTCCCTATGAAAGCAATATTGCCATCCGGCAGCCATTTGGCGATATCGCCCGTATCGTACATCGTTGCGCCCGGCATAAATACATCCGGTACAAATTTTTGCGCTGTCAACGCAGGATTGTTCAGATAGCCCCTGGCAACCCCTATTCCGCTCACAAATAACTTCCCTTCCACACCTACCGGCACAGGCTGCAGATAATCATCCAGGATATATACCGCCAGGTTTGCAATAGGCCGACCTACAGGAATAGCAGTATAATGGGCATCCGCCGGCGTTACAGCATAGGTGGAAACACATACGGCACACTCCGTAGGCCCGTAGGCGTTATAATAACAAAGGGCCGCTGACAGGGCAACTGCCCGGGCGGCATGTGCAGCTTCCCCGGCAGAAATAATACACCGGATACCAGCCAGATCACTGTCCTCCAACAGATCCAGGTAACTGGGCGGAAAGGTTACTACCGTCGCCTGATGATGCCGGAGAAAAGCAGCAAACGCTTTTCTGTCTTTCAACACAGGCTCCTCCGGGATCAACAACGTAGCCCCGCTGTACAACGCCATCATGATTTCGGACACAGACGCATCGAACGACACCGAGGCAAACCAAACCACCTTATCCTGACTGGTAATATTAAAAGTACGGATTTGATCTACCGACATATTCACACTGCTGCGATGTTCAATCATCACGCCCTTAGGCTGACCAGTAGAACCAGAGGTATAAATTACATAAGCCAGCTGCGTGGGTAACACCGGCACACCCGGATTCGAATCATTTGCTGAAACAGGCAACTGATGCAGATCTACAATACTAACGTTGTCGCCTATACTGAGTTCGGCAGACTCACAGATCAGCAGTTGCAGGTTACTGTTATGAATGATATATTGTATTCTTTCGGCAGGATACAGCGGATCAATCGGCAGCCAGGCAGCGCCTGTTTTCAGGATGGCCAGTATGGTCACCAATGCACGATCCGATTTAGGCAACAATACCCCAATCACTTCATCCGGCTGAATGGTATAATGTGCCCGAAGATAATTGGCCAGCTGATTGGCGGCAGCATTCAATTCGCCATAACTCATGCTTTTGTCCCCATACACCACTGCGATGGCAGCAGGATCTGCCACCACGCGTGCTTCAAACATGTCCGTGATGGTTTTGCTCTCTGGAAAAAGGCACTGCGTATTATTAAATTCATGGATAATGGTATGATAACTTTCCTGCGACAACAAAGGAATACGATGCACAGGCATATCCATATATGCTTCCAGGTTATAGAGCCAGTTGCGAAAATTATCCAGTAAATGTTCTACAACATGTTTCTCTGTAAAGGCAGCAGCAAAGGTAATATCCGCTGTAATAGCACCGGACTCCTGCTGATGCAGCTGTAACTGAAAATTATTCCTGGCCGCATGAAAGGTACCTGATGTGGTATACAGCAAACCAAAAGGAGTCATATCTTCAAACCGGCGGCTATCCATACGACGCTCCAGCGCTACCGGATCATAAGTCACATAGTTATATACCTGCTGCACTTCTATTTTCACCTGCTGCAAAAACTGCTTCAACGTAGTTTCACCGGTGAGCGGCAGTTCAAACAATAAGGCATTACCCGTTTGATGCCCTTCTCTTTCAAAATGATCTACAGAAAAAATAGTACTTCCCCCATGTGGAAAATATCTTTTCAGCAATACAGCATATATCGTCAGGGCAATAGTATACGCTGAAATATAACGGCCCGCCGTCAGCTTGCTGAAATAAGCCAGTTCCTTTTCCGTAAGAGTAACACCGGTTGTATAAAAGAGCGTGTCCACAGGTGTTTCACTCACAATGGTTTTATCTTTCAGCCGTTGCTCCCAGAAATCTTCTGCCAATGCATGCTGTATATTATCAATCATTTTATTTGGATTTGAATATTTTGAAGATAAAGCTATCCCTGTACGCTTCTGATGAGCGCACAATAACGCATGCACCAAACAACCTGCGTTGTTTAGCCCATGGCATTTCGGGTCCTTAAATAAGCTGGTGGGAAAATTGATTAAGTGCAGTATCTAATGTAAAACGGCATAGTAACGAACTTCTGAAGTTAAAATGGGCAATCGGTATTACAAACAATCATGCAACAACCCCTTGGGGCAACGTTACCAGAATATTTCTCTTCAACAAATTAACCCTGATCAATATTTTTTCTTTTCCTTCCGCCCTGATCACTTCTGCAGACAAGTCTTTCAAGGCTCCCTGCGTAATCGTCACCTGACGCCCGGGTGAATACTCTTCGGATGTAATCTCATAGGATGTACGTTCTCCTGTTATAAGTCGTATATTGTTCACTATCACTTCACTGACACGGGCAATTTGTTTTCCGAATTTGACATAATAGAGGAATCCTTCGGCTTTCATTACCTCGTAATACTTACTGATATCATCCAGGAACACAAACAGATAGGATGGAAACATAGGCATTTCGACATATCTTTTTTTACCACCCCAAATACGTAAAGAATAATTCATAGGCAAAAAGGACAGGATACTTTTAAAGTCAAGCACCGTAGCCACTTTCCGCTCATACCTTGGCCGTGTGTAAATAACGTACCATCCAGAGGGAAAACTGTTCATTTGAGGAAAATTTATTAACAAAATTGATGCATAGATTATCTTGTGGGTCAAACTTGGGTTGACAACACTTATTTATTTTTCATCATCGACTTAGTGACGATAGTTTTGGTAATATTTTGAGTGGCTAATTTTCCAATATTCAGACATCGTAAATATAGCCGTCTTATTTTGTTCAATTCACGTGCAGCCCTAAGTTTGAAAAATGGTATGCGTCAAAAATCTGTTATAAACCACTTTCACATGACGTAGTGAAAAATGCCCCTCTTTTATCGGGGTGCAGCCTGATCCAGAAAACAGTTTTGATGACACTGACAGTGCTTAATGCTATATTATACATCCCCAAACATTAGTATGAGTATTTGGCATACTTACATCTAATCTCTTTTTCAAGTGCTCTCCTATTTTTTCAAAAACTTATCGAATGATTGCTCGTGATAGTTATCGTAACAGAAACACCTGGTTGTGACAGTGTTAATATAGCAAGACATTTCATGACACAGCTATCGCTACGATTAACCGCCCTTGGGTAGCAGTTAAATTTACTCTAAACCTTGTCCTGTGGCTTATTTAACGAGTTAACCTGGGATTATCCGGTTATTAATTTTACATGAATTCTTCTTAACCAACAGCAGGAGTAATTCATGTAATATAAAAACATTAAATTATTTCTCAAAAAAAAATTTTAGTTATCCATAACGCTAATTAAATGTTTATGTTATGGTATGTTCCTTTCCTGTTACTTAAAAAAATATGCTTGTCAAGCCCCGCCAGGTTAAGCCATTGCAGTAATATTTTATTTGCGCCATCAGCACCCGGAAACTTAAATACCAGCGTGTTTTCGTTAGGTAATGAATCAAGTCGCGCACTTCTCTTTTCCAGAATCGAGCGGGCGATAGGATGAAGCGTTAGGGTTGCTGGTTGCCCTGTTTTTGACTGAATTATTCCGGTGACCAAAGTGGGCCCTTTTATTTGATCCCATGATAGTGTTTTACATCGCACCAACGAAGTCCTGTATAACAGCTAAGTATAAACGCCTCTTGTACATCCTGATTAAGGCAGGGGTAGCAAGAAGCTGTAAATATTCCTCTACTTCCAGGAGATCTTTCAATATGGTACTTGGATTATATTTTGCAGCTACTTCCTTCGATGGGCTTTTGATATAATATCTATTGCTAGCAGCATTAAGTACTCATTTGAAGCGGGTAAAGTAACCACCAGGTGTCTCACCGGTGTATTCATCTAACCAATAGCACCGAAATTCTTTGCATAAGTTTTCTGTAACCTCAATAGGAGAAATAAAATCCTTTTTCAGAAATTCTTTAAACTGCGCAAAGCTGTTGGATAGGTGCCGGTTTCCGTCCCGTTTGTTTTTCTCTACATATTCATCGTAGTAATCTAAAAAGTTAGCTTTGAATTTATGCGGTGGGATATAGGCAGATCCGATAGCCTGTTGTTCAATTGTCTTTTCATTTTTCTTTACATTTCCCAATTTACGGCACTACAGTTTTTCGGGCGGAGGTCAGGATGGAAATAGGTTATATGTATCAGTTGGTAAAATTTGGTAAAAAAAATTTTAGCTAACAGTACAGGTAAAACAATCTACCTTCCATAGCTGGATAAGTTTAATATGCAGTGTAAAAAAAACATCAATTTAAATCTATATTTGTAATGTATCTATACAGTCCCTATGAAAATATTTCTACTCCGTTTTACTCTTTTCTTATTTATTATCACCCCGTTATTTAGCCATGGCCAGGGCAGGATCAGCAGCTTTTCCGAACCGGCTCAAATGGCAGGACTCACCGAGGCCTTTCTTATAAAAGAAGACAGAGGATTTATTTATATGGCAGGCCAGGTAGGCGATACTGCCGGCAGCAGGTATCCGGTAAAAGCTATTCTTAAAATGGATCCGGATGGCAATACATTGTGGAGTTATTCCATCAATAAGGAGATGGATGGAGAATCATATAGTAATGGTAGCCCCTATAATAACGAATATGCCCGCAGTGTCATCGCATCAATGACTATGGACAGTAACTATGTTTTTGCTTATTTGTATAACTATTACACTCCGACTGCGCTCCATGAAATCCGCTGTCTTGATAAGCAAACCGGCAACCTTGTCTGGAAAGTAAGTGCTCCCGGTCAGGTACAGGTCATGAATACGACCGGTGGAAAGTACTTTGCCTACACTTACAGTAGCTACTATGGGAATAATTACACGCTCCTTGACCGTTACACCGGGAAAGCAGTGACTTCACGAACGATCCCTTCACTATCACGTTATGAGTTTGAGACCGACGGTACTGCTTACCTGTTCTATCGCGATACGATCGCCCGGTATAGTACGCCATTTCTGGATAGTAAAGTATGGGAAGTAAAGGTCGCATCAAGGTATGGTAGCATTACTAATATCAGTCCTCAGCCCGATGGAAACCTGTATTTCTTCGGGAACAACGAGAACAAGGCATTCTTCGGGCAGGTATCCAAAGCAGATGGCAGTACAGGCTGGATATCATTTCCCTCCGCTCTGCAAGATGACAGAATCACCAGTTTTAAATTCAAGAACAACAAGTTGTATGTTTCCGGTATTCATCAATACTTCGGAAGTGCTTCCACTGCATTCAATATTGTCGCTGCAGATCAGGCAAGCGGCAGTATATTGTTTAATAAGTTTTATAATGACAAGGGAGAAGCTGACTACCGGCTAGGTTCTCCTTACTTTGGGATCAATAGCGTAGATGTGGACGAGTTGGGTAACGTATATGCGTCCGGGTATGAAAATGCTGATGATTCCCGTACAGGTTCATGGGCGGTGATAAAACTCTCCCCCAATGGAAGTTTCATTTATCATAAACTAATTGATGCTGGGCAACCTAGAGCTTACCAGACACAAGGTCTAAAGACAATGGTCATCAACAACCGGGTGATACATGCCGGTAATCTGAGTATCACCGGTAAAATATGGGCCAGCCTCGTTGCGACTGACACCTCCGGAACATTTAATCCATTGTTTCAGAAGACACCATCTGTCCGCATTCAATATGGCAGTGCTGTGAAAGTGGTCCGGAATTTCTCTTCCAATGCCTATGCAGTATTGAAACAAACCGGTAACCACGCTACACTTGAATATATCAATACCATCAATGGTAACCTGATGTGGTCCAGGAAGATTAAAGGCGCTACCTATATAGAAGCAGACAGAATGGCCATTACAGCAGATCGGAAAATTGTTGTCACAACGCTGGCACATCCTGCCTCAACGGCCTTCCTGGATTACCAGAAGATACCCGACAGTATTTATATCACGCAGTATGATTCTACAGGTACTACAGTTAAAAAATATGATTATTATATCGGCGATAGGAAGGATTTCCATACTATTCAACTGTATAATTCACCTGATACCAATACTGCAGTGGTATTTTCACAGGTAGATTTCTATAATACTCCCTTATCCATACATTTCTTCAACCCTGCAAGAGCCTCTGAAAGAATTGGTGGTAGCTGGGGATATATTTCTAGTACATGGTCACCTATTCCTGGGAATCAGCAGATTCTTTTCCCTGTATCCCGGGACAGTTCCGGCATGATGCGGACAACCTTTGGTACGACCTACTCCCCATCATCCAGCTCTTACTGGTCCTTTATGTTTAATGACAATAGTCCAGCCGGTTATAAGCAAGTAGAGTGGCAAAGTACGTACGGCAACTACGCTGCACACAATCTGGCCGTTTGTGACAGTAATAGCATACTTTCCGTTGGTAAGAACGCCAATCAGCGTTATGTGATAACGCGTTACAACTACAGAAAAAAGGTGTTTGAATGGGAAGAATGGAGAGACAACGGCGCTACGATAGAACTGGCACTCACCGGTGAACAAAAGGTATACTGGGCGGGTAAAAAGGACCACTCACTTGTTATCAGACAACTGGATAGTAAGACCGGCGTTGGAACCTGGGAGAAACAGGTCGCACCAGCCGGAGACAATCAGTATTATGTACCGCTGGACCAGGCATATAACAACATCCGTCATCAGTATGTGGTTACCGGTTATATCGCTGATAGCTCCGTACTACCGGTCAGGCAACAGCCATTCTATATCATCACAGATACCACCGGTACGGTTGTTCAAAGCTGGACCAGCCCTGCAGACTATCGTCAGTTCAACCAGTTAAACAGTGTGGATATTACAGCGTTTGGCCAAACCATTATAGGAGGTTCTTTATATAAAGATCCGAACGGTCTTGCTGGTATCCTGATTGAGGCGGATTTGCCGATACTGCCACCACAGGAACAGGCCCTAACACAATGTGAAGCTACTCCGCTTACCCTTGATGCAGGTATAAACGGTACTGCCTACCAGTGGCAGATGGATAACGGCAGCGGCTATGTGAATATCATCAACAATGCGAATATAAACGGCGCCAGCAACCGACTGCTGAATATAATCAGTACACCAGCAGCATGGAATGGTTATCGCTTCCGTTGTTTGGTGGATGGTAAAAAAGATAAAATATTCAACTTAACGGTTGCTCCCAGTCCTATCGTAAGCATTACTTCCAGCGATACGCTTATTGTTGCCGGCAATAATGTCACCTTTACGGCACAGACTTCCAACGCCACCAATTATACCTATCAGTGGATGGTTAACAATGTTGATGCTGGAAACAGTAACGCGGTGTTCACACTATCTCCTGATAAAGATGTTACCGTACTGATAAAAATGACAGGAAGCCAGACTTGTAGCGGTAGTCTCACTACGGTTATCAGCAATAGTATTAAGGTACGTGTAGGTCCCAAACCGGTACCAGTACCGGACATCAATGCTGCTGTACAACCAGTTACCTACCCTAATCCGGTAACCAATACGGTAATACTGGACCTCAGCCTGGCTGATAAATGGGCGTCATTGGAAATACTGGATTTACAGGGTAACCGTAGGTTATTACTGAATGATATCAGAAACAGGAGCAAGGTCAATATTCCGGTAGCAGCATTGAATGCTGGTATCTATATTCTTAAGCTGCATGCAGAAAATGGTGTAAACAAATCAACCAGATTTGTAAAACAATAACTCTTCGTTTATGCTTATCAGTAGTCTTTATGAATATTGAAAAAAGCATATGCCCTCCCAAAGGCGCAAAGCAGCAAAGAGAATTTTTTTTGATTTCCTATTTAAATTGTTAAGGGAATGATTTCCAGGATATCCCGGAAATCATTCCCTTAACAATTTCGTCACCTTTTCTATTCTCCATCCCAATAAAATTCATACACGCATAGAATTAAGTGATGTGATAAGAGTAGGCAAAGAGAATGCGCTACCTCAGTGTATCCTGCCACTGCGGCAGGCTGCGGGAAGAAGTGAGAAAAGGTAGTAAAAAGAATTTTCTGGTAAGATTGTTAATTAAAAAATGTCAGACACAATTTGACAATGCTCAAACCCTGATGTTGGATGCCAAGATTGCCCCGGCTGAATATACTAACATCAAAAACACTCTGAGAGCGGAGATCGAAGCACAGGAACGCAGGAAGATGGAATTGGTAACTGATTATGGAGAATAGCAAAGGTACATAGACAAGGGTCGGACAATCCTTGTAAATGTAGGCTGGCACTATGAGAACGGGGATTTAGATGTCAAACAAAAAATCATTGGTTCGATATTCTCTTCAAAACTCATTTTTGATGAAAATGATTATCGAACCATGGAGCCTAACCCTATACTGGAGCTGATTGCCTTGCCAGTAAAGGATCTGGAAGTACTTAAAAAAGAAAAGGTCGAAATTACTTCCGACCTTTTCCACTTTCGTGCCCAGAACTGGATTCGAACCAGCACACCCTTGCAGGCGCTGCGACCTGAACACAGTGCGTCTACCAATTTCGCCATCTGGGCAACTGATTTTGTGTTTCAGGGCTGCAAAGATAAGCACACAAAGGATTTCACCAAATTTTTTTTGATAGAAAATAAAAAAGAAGCCATGATATTATATATTCCTGAGCATCCGGCTGACCAGCATAATTGATGAAACCCGCTCGGAACGAGGGTTACGACACGATAACACTATCCCCTATCTCATTACCCAATTCATTTCAACGTATCTCCAAAATGAAAACAATCTTGTTGCTGATAGCGATAGAAAAAAACTTCACCCTGCCTTCACCCTTTTTTAAATCTCCATTGCCTTACTCTGGAAAGTAAGAACCAGCAGACCTAATAAATTAATAGCTATTTGAAAAATAGCTGGATACCGTCGATGGAAATAATTCCGGATTTATCAATACTTTGTACTGGAAACAATGAAGATACGAAGTACACTATGCGTCAACCAGGATCTGTAGAAGCCATTTCTTTTGAAGAACAGTTCAGGCTTCACTATAAATTTTTGTGTACAATCGCTTATTACATGGTGGAGGATGAAGATGCCGCCATGGATATCGTGCAGGACTTTTTTCTCTACTGCTGGAGTAAACGCGATGTATTGCATATCACCCACAACTTCAGGAGCTACGCCGTGCGCGCCATCCGCAATGCTTCTCTCAACTACATCAGGAAATCCGGTAAAACAACATTACAGGAAGTACAGGCTATTGAGGAACTGGTAAAATATTTTCCGGGAGAAGAACAAACAGATGAGGAGAAGCGCGATGAAGCCTTGTGGGAAGCCATTGCGCGCCTGCCGGAGCAACGGAGGAAGATATTCCTGCTGAGTAATCGCGACGGACTGAAATACAAGGACATCGCCGATACCCTCGGCATCTCCATCAACACAGTAAAAACGCAGATCAAGCTGGCCTTGCAGTTCCTGAGGAAAGAATGTAAATGGATGGTAAAGGCGGCTTTACTGGTTTTATTTTTCAAAATACTGACTGCCTTCACCCTTTTTTAAAATTGTTTGCCCTTATTATAAGTTATGATGCACACAAACGACCACGATAACGATAGCCAAATAGATTGGGATAAGCTGCTGGAAGTTCTGGATGGCAACGCTGCTCCCGACACCCTCAATGAAGAGGAAATGGGCATGCTGGCTGCCGCCAGGGAAATGCATGCAAGACAACATACAGGTAGGTTCTCTGAAGATGCAGGATGGGAAAGGTTTGTAGCGGAGAGGGACCACAGAAGCGTACGCCGTATGATGATCGTCAGGCAACTCGTAGCCGCATTACTGGTGCTTACCATCGGCGCCGGCATATGGATGCTCAGCCCCTGGCGTAAACACCACAGCCACCAGCTGGCCAACCAGCTGCCCACCGGGAGCGTGAGGCTGAAACGCGCCGGCAGTGTATATATCCTCGGCAACGGTACCCAAACAATACAGCAGAACACAAACGCACAGATACAATCCGATTCATCATCCATTATCTATAACCAGGGCACCATCCAGAACGTACCGGCAAACAACGATACCCTGGAAGTTCCGAAAGGACGGCAATTCAGCCTGCAACTGTCAGACGGTACACGCGTATCATTGAATGCTTCTTCTTCACTTATTTATCCCGGTACGTTTAACGGCCATACCCGCGAAGTATATGTTACAGGAGAAGTGTTCTTTGATATCGCACCAGACATGCAACACCCATTCATCGTACATGCAGGAAAGGTTTCGATGAAGGTACTGGGTACTGCTTTCAACGTAAATACCAGCGGAACAACCGTTGTTACTACGCTCTCCAGCGGCAAACTGCTGGTCTCCGGCAACAGTAACAGCGTGGTTCTGTTGCCGGGAGAACAATCCGTTAGCGGCAGCAACGGCACACTGAGCAAACACACTGTTACCGATATCAGGTTATATACCGCCTGGAAAGATGGCGACATCTATTTCGATGATACACCGCTGTCGGACATCGCCGGTGTATTGTCAGGCAGCTATGACTACAACTTTGTATTCGACGATCCGGCAGCTGCACAGGCAAGGTTTACACTGGATACACGCAGGCCTCCGCACTTGCAGGATGTGCTCAACCTGATCAGCCAAAGCATCAACAATATTCAATTTAAAATAGACGACAAAACAGTGCACGTAACAATGAAACACAGCAAATAACACAATGTCAGCTTACCAGCATAAAAATAATACCGGCAACTGCCCGTTGCCGCTGACCAAACCATAATATCAACCGAAATGAGAAAACTAACCACACTGTCCTTCCTCAGGAAGGATGTGAAACGCTTTGTCTTGTATGGTCCCCTCCTGCTACTGCTTTTACTGTTGCAAACCGGTTCCGGCCTGTATGCACAGGATAATGCCGGCAACGAGATCCTGTCAAGAAAAATATCCTATGAAGCGAGCCATACCCCGCTGAGCAAGGTATTGAAAGACATCCGTGAGAAAACGAAGGTACGTTTCACGTACAACACGGAAGTCATCAACCGTCAACCGGCCGTGACCGTGAAAGCGGAGAACGTATCCCTGGAAACACTGCTGAAGCAAGTGCTGGCGAATACAGACCTCATCTTTTCGGTGGCCATGGAAGGAGTTGTCATCTATGAAACGGATAAAAAGCAGGCGAAACAAAAGCAGGGAGTGATCGTCTGGGGCAGGGTCACCGACCAGACCGACCACCCGCTGGCTGGTGTGAGTATTAAGGGCCTTACGAGTAAAGACATGACAGTCACCGAATCCGATGGTGCCTTCATGCTCATCGTACCAACAAATGAGCAAATCGGGTTTTCCCGCGTAGGCATGAAATCATTCGTCTACAATGCAGGCACGGCAAACAAAGGACCACAGGCGTTTAAAATGGATAGCGTTGTGCAGGTGATACAGGAAGTGGTGGTGAATGGATACCAGAAGATCGATCCTCGCTTATTCACAGGCTCAGTAACAAAACTGAGCGCCGCTGAGGTACTGCAGGCAGGCCAGCCCAGCATCGACAAAATGTTGCAGGGAAAGGTACCCGGACTGATGGTACTAAACACCTCCGGAGGCGTGAATGCCAAACCTACCTTGCGCATCAGAGGAACGGCCACCCTGCTGGGAAATGCATCTCCCCTGTGGGTGGTGGATGGCATGATACGTCCCGAACCAGTAGACATCTCCAACGCTTTGCTCAATAACCTCGTGGGTAGCACTTCCCCATCCAACTATGAGCTGATCGGTAATGCCATCAGCGGCCTTAACCCATACGACATTGAAAGCCTCACTTTCCTGAAAGATGCCGCCGCCACTGCGATCTACGGTACACGTGCCGCCAATGGCGTGATCGTGGTAACTACCAAAAGAGGCAAAGCAGGCCCTATGCAGGTATCTTACAACTCCTCCTATACCTTTCAGCAACGGCCTTCCTACAACAACCTTAACCTGATGAACTCAAAAGAGCGTATTGAGTTGTCGAATCAGTTATTGAAGGACGGTGTCGTTTTTCAGGATAACCTGAGCGGCTTCCCTGAAACCGTGTCCTATGAAGGTTTGTATCGGTCATTATACAAAAAGGATATCACCGAAGCACAGTTCCGCGACAAGGTGGCACAAATGCAAACAAGGAACACCGACTGGTTCAAGCTGCTGTTCAGAAACCAGTTCAGCATGAACCAATCGCTGAGCATGAGCGGAGGAGTCGGTAAAACGGTTTATTACGCTTCTTTTAATTATGCCGACAACAAAGGTGCTGCAAAACTCGATGGCAACAAACTATATGGCGTTAATCTGGACATCCGTACACAGATAGGAAAAAGGCTGAACATCGACCTCTCTGTTATGAGCAATTACACTACCCGTACTGGTTACTATAACGGCATTTCTCCGCTGGCCTATGCCATGCAAACCAGCCGGGCATTAAGCGCTGACGACTATTACCCGATTGCGGCCGGCCGGCCATTGCTGTACCAATACATGGATAACATGGAGGAGATAAGACCCTACCTCAATCCTCCGCTGGTTTTTAATTTTCAGAATGAAATCAATCATACGTCCAATACCACAACAGAACACACTACCAGCGCCAATTTACAGCTGGATTACAATATAGGAAAGGGCTTCACCTTCCGTAACCAGTCCTCCGCTTTTATTTCCGGAGCAGATGGTCTGACGGGATATGACCAGATGTCGTTTCAGGCCGCCAGCGAACGTGGCTGGAACTGGGGCTGGACACCTCCTGATGACCTGAACAAAGCCTCCACCTTACCTGCTGGCGGCATGGCTAATACGTTCTATCAGCGAAGCCTGATATTAAATACCAAAAACAGCATCGACTATAGCAACAGATTCTTTAATGACCGCGACCAGTTCAATTTTACGATCGGTAATGAAATAAACAGTGTAAAAAGGGAAGGTACCCTGTCCACACAGGCAGGATATTTCCCTGAAAGGGGGAAAACCTTTTTTCCTTCAGACCTGAGCCGGAAAAAGAATAACTACAACATTACAGATGGTCGCGAAAATTCTGTCGGCCTTTACAGCACAATAGGCTACAGCCTGATGGGCCGTTACACCGTGTATGGCACGATCCGGATGGATGGGTCCAACCGGTTCGGACAATACTCCAATTCAAAGTTTTTACCCAATTATGATATCTCCGCACGTTGGGATGTTTCTTCTGAAAGCTGGTTTCCAACGAATGTCATCAGCGGATTAATGATCAGATCTTCTTACGGAACACAGGGAAATGTGGTTACAGCGATAGGCCCCAACCTGGTAGCCGGATATATGGTAAACAGCGGTGTATTTAACCCTCGCACCCAGTTACCTTATCTCCACATCAAATCATTACCCTATCCTGACCTGCGCTGGGAAAAGACGTACCATTGGGATATCGGAGCAGATATGGGCCTGTTTAACAACCGCGCTAGAATAGGTTTCGACTATTATTCAAAACGCTCGGTGGATGTGCTGGACAATGTAGAGATACCGTATGAATATGGTATGAATACCATGTACAGAAACAATGGCAGCATCTATAACAAAGGGTTCGAGCTTACCCTGAACGTGACTCCTGTGAGAACGAAAAACTCGGAATTAAACCTCTCCTTTAACACCAGCAAGCAGTTCAACCAATTGTCTGACGACGTAAACCAGGGTAATTTCTATTCGCTGTTTGATGGCAACGGACACCTGCGTGGCAGGCCTATCAGCGGCTTTTACTCTTATCAATTCAAAGGGCTGAATCACGATAACGGCTTGCCTTTGTTTGATAAGCTGGACCAGAAAGTCAAAACATCCAACCCTGATGATATACTGGTATACTCAGGACAGATGCAGCCCAAACTCACATTTGGTTTCACACCATCTTTCCGCTACAGGTCATTTGCCGCAAGGGCCACGTTTGTTGTGAGCCTTGGCAGTACCAAACGTTTGAACAGTCCGTTTGTGCTGACTAGATTCGATAGTGGTGTACCAGCTCCTTTTGCCAATACACCCAGAACCTATTTTGACCGCTGGCGCCAACCAGGTGATGAATTAAAAACCAACATTCCTTCAGTGGTTGATAATCCTCCCCGCGATCAATGGGTGCATGTACCTTTTTACAGCCGGAGTTCACTATTGTCTAATTATGGCAACGATATCACTATTTCGCCAATGGAGGCTTATACGCTGTCTGATATCAGGACTGTCAGCAATGATTATATCCGCTGCACCTCACTGAGCCTGATGTACACCGTGCCGCCCCCCGTGCTGCGAGGTACAGGTATCAAAGGCCTCAACGCATCCCTTACTATAGCTAACCTGTTTAAGATTGCCAACCGCAGGTTGAATGGGCAGGATCCGGAGATCAGCGATTTTCATTCCGCCTACGGCACCTTGCCGATGACAAGAAGTTATACATTAGGCCTGTCTGCCTCTTTCTAACACAAACCTTCAATTTGCCGACATGAAAAAAATATTGCTTGTAATATCTGTAGCCTTGTGTCTGACGTCATGTAAGAAGTTTCTGGAAGAATATTCCCAGAGCGACCTGACACCTAAATTTGCAGAGGATTACGGAGAAATACTATATTCAGATGGTTACCCTTCCGGCGTAGATGCGGTCCAGTCATGGAGGGTATTTCTTGATGATGATGTGCAGTGCTATGTGGGGGGATACAATGCAAATTCTCCGGCCGAGTTCACTACAGCCTCCTCGATATACCAATGGCAACCAGATTTTGTAGCAAGGACCACCAATGCCGGGTTTACGGACAACCTCAATATCTGGGAGACCTACTACCACTGGTTGCTCGGAGCGAATGTAGTCCTGCAAAATATGGATAATGCCACAGGCGCCCAACAACTCAAAGACCAGTTCAAAGGGGAAGCCTTTGCACTGCGCGCCTTCTATCATTTTATGCTGGTGAATCTGTATGCAAAGCCATATAACGATTCCACCACTTCACCGGATAAAAGCCTGGGTATTCCTATAAGAATAACTGCTGACCTTTCTGACAAACCGGTTGTAAGAAATTCAGTGAAAGAAGTATATGATCAGATCGCGCAGGATATTGACAGCGCGACTTACCTGTTGGACAAGAACAAAACGAATCTCTCACCTTATCGCATTTCCTTTGTCGCTGCACATTTGCTGGCCAGCAGAATATATCTTTACATGGAAAAATGGGATAAGTGTATCCAGCATGCAGATGTTGTACTGGCATACCATCCCCAACTGCTGGATTACAATACCTTTGGAGGATCCTCTGATCCCAGCAACCATCCGCTGTCCGGAGCCAATAATATTGAAAGCCTCTTTACCTACGGCTCCATTAAAGATTATAGGGCTCTTGGATTCTACAATATTTACAATGTCTCACATGACCTGGCAGATTGTTTTGAAGCTAACGACCTCCGTAACATAATCTCTTTCTCTCCCACTCCGGATTTTTTAAAGCCATATTTTACACCTGACTACGGATGGCAGAAAATGGACCCTACAGTATACGGCGACGAAGGACTCGGGATATCCTGGCGGAATCCGGAGGCCTATCTCAACAGAGCAGAAGCCTATATCCAGTTATACAAGACCACTGGTGATGCAGGCGCTGCCACCAAAGCACTCAGCAGCCTGAATACGCTCCGCAGCAACAGAATAGATAGAGCCTCCTTCCAGCCATGGGGAATATACCCTGCTGCTACGCTCCTTCAAATGTGCCGCACAGAACGCAGAAGAGAGCTGTTCATGGAAGAAAATCACCGTTGGTTTGACCTCCGGCGTTATGGCATGCCATCTATCAAACACCTCTATATGCCAGACGAAGCCACCACACAGGTATACCGGTTGAAATCACATGATCCGGCATATGTGCTGCCTATCCCCGATAAGGCAATCAACCGCAATCCCGCATTAGTGCAAAATCCGATGTTTAACGGTACCAGGATGCCTGATTAAAATGTTTGATCAAAAAAATTATTTATGAGAATATATTTTCTGGTAGCGATACTTGCAATAGTAACCGCCTGCAATAAAGAAGCCACCCTTACACCAGATCCTGTACAACCCATGTACACGCTGCCACAGGGAAATCATAGCTACGACGATAGCATCGTTGCATTCCATAAAAAATATGACAGCTACATACTCTACCAATTCACGCAGTATGATTATGCCTACAACTACATAGACACAAGGACAGATTCCGCCTTCATTGCTGATCCAGCCAGCATTCCGCAGGCATTGGAGTTTCTGAAGCAACAGCTGTTCAGTTTCTATCCGGACGCTTTCCTGATGAAAACAATGCCGTTCAAGATACTCCTCGCCGGCAGTATCAGCAAGAACGGCGTACCCTCAGTACCCGCTTTGGCAGCCAGTAACAGCATGATCGCATTCGGCTATACCAACGGCACGCTCGCACAGAAAACACCCGCTGAAATAAAACAACTACGGGGATGGCTCAACAGGGCCTATATGGAAAGAGCACTCCGTGTAGGCGCTATCAACATACCAACGGATTTTTTTGACCCGATGCCACGGTACAAAAATTTGCAGGAATACAATAAATATGCAGCTGGTGTAGTGGAACCTATCAATGAGAAACTCAACATCGTCACAGACCTGTTAGGATTCATCGAACTGGCCACCGGCCATACTTACAACGAACTTACCTCCCCCGGCCATCCGCTCAGCCCGAATGTGGATGTGAACGGCATGGTGAAAAAGAGATACAATATCATGATCAGCTACTTCCAGAATATGTATGGCGTAGATCTTCAGGCTATTGGTAACATGCCTTGAAAACCCATCTCCTAATTAAAACCAATATTGATATCCCCAAAAATGAAACCTCCTCTCCGGGAGGTTTCATTTTTTTTAGGTTATTTTTTTCTCAATGTCGCTTCACCCTTTTTCCCGCTGCGATTGCCTCTTATACAGAAAACGCCTTAATTATTTATCAGCCTTAATTAGCATGAGTATGAAAATTTGCCAGGGAAAGAAGCGCCTGTTGCTGGCCGCCGCTACAGCACTCACAGGATTCGGTTCTATGGCCCAGTCACCGGCACAGGTGCGTGCAATGGACCAGGCCACTGCGACATCGCCGGCAATACCACCCGTAACAGATGTAAGTCTGCCAGGTTATCGCAGCGCCGCCATCGCCACCGCATTCAGGAAAATAAAAAAAGACCACTTCAGCCTCCGGCCCGTGGATGACAGCTACAGCAAAGAAGTATGGGAGAACTTCATCCGCATACTCGACCCCAGCAACAACATATTCCTGCAGGAAGATATCAACAGATTATCTGCTTATAAAAGCCAGGTGGATGATGAGATCAACACAGGATCCAGCACTTTTTTTGATATGGCATATGATATCTACAGCAAACGTATCAAAGAAGCCAGCGATATCTGCATGCACATCCTGCAACAACCATTCAACATGCAGCAGAAAGAATCACTGGAGATAATGTGGAAGAAAGAATGGACCTTTCCCGCTAATGAACAGGACCGTGAAGATAAATGGCGTAAATTCCTGAAATATGCCACACTGCGGCATTATATGGAAGGAGATACTGCTGCTGTAGCACAGAAAACAAGACCTTTCAATTCCGCCCTGGAAACCAAAGCGCGCGACTACGTACGCAAATGGTATGTGGAATACTTCCGCCAGTCAACAGGCAAAGACGCGATGAAAGAGAAATTCACGCAGTTCATGTCCATTGCAGTGGCAGCAGTAGATCCGCACTCCGCCTATATTGCACCGGAAGACAGATCTTTTACGGAGGCAATCACCAAACGTTACTACGGCCTCGGTTTTGAACTGGGTAACAAGGAGTCTGATTTTTTCGTGAAGAGATTGATGCCAGGCGGCCCCGCCTACAAAAGCGGTGAAATAAAAGAAAACGATGTTATCATCGCCATCAAAGACAATAAAGGAGAAATGATAGCAGTGAATGGTATGGAAGCCAACCGCGTTACCGCCATGATCCGCGGGGATAAAGGCACTGACGTGACACTGAAACTTCAGCAACCCGGAGAACAGCCCCGGACTATTACGTTGAAAAGAGGTGAAGTGATCGATACCGAAAACCGTGCAAAGAGCGCATTGATAGAGAAAAACGGAAAGAAATACGGTTACATTTACCTGCCCTCCTTCTATCTCGATCCAAATGGTGAACAAACTAAAGGCTCCGCCGGTGATGTATGGAGAGAAATAGAGAAATTGAAAGAAAATGAGATTGATGGTATGGTCATGGACCTCCGCGGCAACCCCGGTGGCTCCCTCGATGAAGTAGTAAGGATGTGCGCCGGTTTTGTGCCCGCCAGCCCTATCTCATGGCTCCGCTCAAAAGACAGCGTGCGCAGGTATACCTCTCCTGGTTTCGGACCTCTCTACGATGGCCCCCTCACCGTCATGGTGGATGAAAGCAGCGCCTCCGCATCGGAAATATTCTCCGCCGCCATGCAGGATCTCAAACGTGCTGTCATCATCGGTACTTCCAGCACCTTCGGTAAAGGCACCGCACAAAGCGGCTTTAACATAGGTAAATCAGGTAATATAGAAAAAGGCATCCCCGACACCAGCTATGGTACCCTGCGCCTCACACTGGAGAAATTCTACCGCATCACCGGTACCGCCACACAACTGAACGGCGTAACACCCGACATCATCCTGCAAAAGAGAATGTCACTGGTATCTATCATGGAAAAGGATTACAGCTCCGCACTCCCTTGCGATACGATGCAACTGCTGCCATTCGACCAGGTAAAACCGGTATGCGACTACCAGGCTGTTATTCAGAAAGCCAATGCACGCATCAACGCCAGCCCGGCATTTGCGGATATCGATAACAACATGCAACAACTGAAAACACTCCGCGAAAAAACAGCACTGCTCAACCTGGAAGATTTCAGAAAAGAATTCAATGCCGCCCGCAGCTGCGAGCAACGTATTCAGCGCGAAAAAGAACTGAATACCGGACATCTGTTGAATGTACAACCAGCACTGCTGCGCAGCATCAATCCGGCCACCATGAAAACAACACCGGGAGAAACTGCACGCTACAAAGACTGGCTGAATAAACTCAGCAAAGACATCTACATAGATCAAACCATATCAGTATTGGAAGACATGCAGGCAAACAAACAATAGCGGCCTACCCCTTCACACTTTTAACTCAAAAGCATTAACACTAAAAGCATCACATCATGATCAAAAATTCTCTTCTGTTCCTCTTTTGCGCCGGCAGCCTGAATGCACTGGCACAGAACAAACCGGTCACCTTCAATACTGATAGTACAAAGTTTGCAGAGATCACAGCAAAAATTGACAAACTGCCCAACGATACCATGGCGTACCTGTATGAACCCTATTCAGGAGAGGTAGACAGCGCCCGCATAAAAAACCATAGCTTCAAATTCAAAATGCCGATGCCTAAAGGCGGAAGCATGTATATCATAGCAATCGGAGCCGCCGGCAATAACACCAATCGTGGCGCCATCGTATATCTGGAAGATGGGAAGATGAACATCACCGGTAAAGGCGACGGCTTCCATGGTGTTCAATACAGCGGTTCTACCTGGGCCAAGGAATCAGCGGAGGTGATGAATCTGGTCTCTACTGAAGACGGTATCGGCAAAGAGTTTGAAGAAATGCACAAAAAATATAGTGCTGCGGTAGCGATTGGAGATGAAGATGCTGCTGACTCCATCAATAAAAAAGCCAGCGTGCTCCAGAACAAGATGATCGGAAGTTATAAGAAATGGATCAAAGATCACCCTAACTCCGGTTTGAGCGGCTACCTGCTGACTTGCTACATCCCATCTCAGGCCGATAAGGACACGTTGTTCAACGGTCTCGGAGAACATGCTAAAGCATCACGCATCCTGATGCGCTATAAATATCCCGGTAAAATAGATCCCACACAGGCCAGTTTCGGTCTTTCCGATGAAGCTTCAGCGGATCCTTCCAACCGTCCTAAGATAGGCGCCGATGCACCTGCATTTACACTCTCCGATGTAAACGGTAAAATGGTGTCCCTCTCCGACTTCAAAGGAAAATATGTACTGATCGATTTCTGGGCCAGCTGGTGTGGTCCCTGCAAAGGCCAGATACCTTTCCTGAAAGCGGTGAACGAAAAATACAAAGACAAAAACTTCGTACTGCTGGGCGTTTCCCTTGATTCCAAACGCGAAGCTTGGCTGAAAGCCATCGAGAAGGAAAAGCTGAACTGGCTCCATGTGTCTGAACTGAAAGGCTGGGCTGATGCCGCTGCTGCAGCTTATGGCGTTACCTACGTTCCTTCCAATGTATTAATAGGACCCGATGGAAAAGTGATTGCCCGGGATCTCTATGATGATAATATCGACAAAAAAATCTCAGCTATCCTAAAATAAAACCACTATTAAAACCCTTACGACCAGCCATGCAACGGAATAATACCGTTGCATGCGCCGTGTCGGAAAATAACGACTGTTATGAAAAACCATATTTTCAAAATAGCATTCCTGCTGCTGCTCCCCTTGCTGAGCATGGCGGAAGAGGGATTTGTGATCAGGGGAAGGATAAGCGGGGTTATCAGCGGTTCCGTTGCCATCAGCGAGTTTGTCCATCTCCGGCAGGATGAGAAAGATGATGTGTTCCCCGATAAAGCGCGTATCACGAACGGAGAGTTCTACTTTAGCGGCAAACTGGCGCATCCCGCTCTGGTAAAACTGAAAATCAGCACCCGCATGATTTTTGTGTACCTCGAAAATACCAGCTATACAATCGACTGCGCCCTGGATTCATTGTCCGGCGCACAGTTAAAAGGCGGCAAGCTGAACAACGACTGGGTAACATTCATGAATTCCCGCAAACCGTCGATAGAATTTATCAAAAAACATCCCGGCAGCGAGATATCAGCCTACCTGGCATTGAGGGACCATAGCGCCACGCTCGAAAAGGCTACTGCCGCCCACGTACTGCTCAGTCCCGAAGCACAGCACACATGGTCCGGACAGCAACTGGATGCTGCCATCGCCGCACTGAAGAAAGTGGATACCGGTATGGTATTTCCCGATCTGAAAATGACCGACACAAAGGACACTCCCTTTTCTGTTAAAAAATATGCCGGTAAAATAGTAGTGCTCGACTTCTGGGCCAGCTGGTGCGCGCCTTGCCGCGCCTATATTCCAACCCTGCGCGAACACTACAACAAATACAAAGATAAAGGCGTGCAATTCGTCAGTGTATCTGTGGACGACCACCAGGAAAAATGGCAGGAAGCCATGAAGGAGCTGAAAATGGAGTGGACGCAAACACTTGCCGACGGCGGCTTCCAGGATGGTAAAGGAGTGAAGGATGCTTTACACATCTTCTACATTCCCCACGTAATCGTGGTAGGTAAAGATGGAAAGATCGCGGCCTCTCTCGATTCTTACAAAAAAGATCAACTGGAGAAAAAACTGGATGAGTTACTTCAATAACATCAACAGATGGAGAATGTTGGGCCTCGTGCTGACAGCCGCTATGGCCTTGCAAGCCTGTACAATTTTCAGCCCTCCCGAGGCACGGCTGCCCGGCAAGCTCACAGTCAAAGTCTTCAGCATCACACCGGAAAGACCCGCGCTGGAAGTGACAGGTGTATACTACAATCCCAATAACTACGGCTTTACCTTCACCGGCGGAGAGCTTGACCTGAAGCTGGATACCTTCTACCTCGGACACGTGAAACTGGATACTGTGATGACTATCCCGGCGCATGCCACGTTCACCGTGCCGGTAGTGGTGGAACCCGATTTTACAAAGCTGGGCAACAGTGGCATCAACCTCGCCGATTCTGTACTGCTGTCGTTCTCAGGCACCATGTCCGGGAAAATCGGGAGCTTCTCTAAAAAAATTCATATTCAATATCAGGGCAAACATTTCATGGATATAGTCTTCTGACAACATCCTGCCGGCTGAATGATCTTCAGCCGGCAGGATCAATATTAATTCCATTTGAACCAACGGATGCCCAGCAGACCAAATACTACTGTATATCCCAAGCTGGCCAATAAAGCCATTGTCGTATGTTGTGTCCAGGTTTCCGGTTTGAGACTAGTGGCGACTACCTGATTCACCACACCATAGGGTGACCACTGCACGGATTCTTTCACCACGTCTCCCAGTGTGCCGAAGCTGCCCAGCATACCCACCATAATAAACAGGAAATAGACCAGTCGGGTAGTAGAATTGACAGTCTCCGGATTTTTAATCAGCCCCACAATCATCTGTCCCAGGCTCAGATAAAGCAGTCCGCCCAAAACAGCAGCAAAAAAGCCGGCCACGTAACCCATAGCAGAAAGGGTGATCTTATCTACCGCAATTCCCACAGTAAAAATCAGTAGTGTCATCACCATAATAGTGGCTATCTGCACAGTAATCCGGCTGCACATGATAGTCCAGGCGGCAACAGGGCCTACCCGTAAACGCTGAAACACACCTTTATCACGGTCACGCGCCACCGAATTGGTATATCCCAGCAGACCAATGCTGATCAACCCAATGGAGATGCTCCCGGCTATTACAAAAGCACCGCCCAGCTTATCTACCAGCCCTTTCCAGGAAACAAGAATCGCCAGCGGCACCAGCAACACCAGCCTTAGAGAACGGCGGTTACGCCATATCGTTGTAAAATCCGCCCTCAGCAAGGCAGACATAACAGTAGCAGTTTGAGGTATATTGGTAGTTTGCATGAAGTATAGTTTAGATTATGAACGGACAGCACGGCCGGTAAGACCGATGAATACATCTTCGAGCGTGATTTTACCTTTACGGGAAACACTGATCACATCCGGATCATGACGATGCGCCGCTATCAGCGCCTCCGGTGTATCAATGGCGATCACCTGGCCATGATCGATGATGGCGATACGGTCACACACCGCTTCTGCTTCTTCCATAGAGTGAGTGGTAAGGAGAACTGCATGGCCTTTAGCCCTGATAGCTTCTATACGGTCCCACAGCTGCCGCCTCGACTGCGGGTCCAGCCCGGTGGTGGGCTCGTCGAGCAGCACCAGTTTAGGATCATGAATAGTAGAGATCACCAGTGATACGCGTTGCTGCTGACCGCCAGAAAGCTGTCCGAAACGTTTGCCTGCTGAATCCTGCAGATTGATTTCTTTCAGCTTTTCCTGTACCTGTTCTGCTGTCAGCTCCAGCCCGTAAATACCGGCAAACAAACGGATGATTTCCGATACATTTAATTCCGCCTGAAAACTGGTGGATTGTAATTGCACGCCCATGTTGGCTTTGGCGTGACGGGGTTGTTCCAGGACACTGTATCCTGCTACGGAGATACGGCCGCCCTGCGGCTTTAATAAACCTTCTACGGCACTCAGTGTGCTCGTTTTGCCGGCACCGTTAGGTCCCAACAGCCCAAAAATCTCTCCGGGCTGCACAGTAAATGAAACGTTTTTCACTGCATGAAAAGGGCCATAGGTAACGCTCAGCTGGTCTACCTCCAGAATAGGCCTTTGTTGATCACTCATTGCTGACTTGATTTTGGATGAATGTAATAATCGCAATGATACTAAAACCAACAAAGGACTTACTGAAAATAAGGTGAAGGGCATATCAGCGTCGGTAAAGCGCATTCTTTTACCGGTAAAATCATGCTGCCTACAGGCTTTTAATCGGATCAGCCATTAGCTCAGAGGGATACCAGCTGGCGGCGCAGCGCTTCCAGCACCATGCCAGTACGGCTTTGTACATTCAGTTTGTGGAACAGTATTTCCCGGTAGCCGTCTACCGTTCTCTCAGAAACATTCATCTTTTGTGCGATAGCTTTATAGGTAAGGTCGCTGCAGGCCAGGCTGAGAAACTCCCTTTCCCTTTCGGTGATGGCCTCTGTTTGTTCTGCCTGCAGGATCAGCCGGCGATAGTTGACATTGGAGGCATCGTTGTGGTAGTAGCCGGAATCATGTATTTCACGGAGTGCTTTTTCCAGTTCCACCGGGTGGATATCTTTGAGCAGATAGGCGCAGCAGCCGGCTTTGAGCATAGTAATGATGGTGTTGTCATTTTCTTTCATGGACAAAGCGGCCAGGCGTATGCCGGGATATTCTTTCTGTAGCTGGGCGGTGGCTTTAGGGCCATCCATAACGGGCATGTTTACATCGAGCAGTACGATATCAGGGGGAGCAGACAATCTGGCGATTTTATCAATCAGCTCTTTTCCATTGACAGCTTCGGCCACAATACTAAAGCCTTGAAAGCCTGCTATCAGCAGGCTGAGTGATTTGAGGAATAACTGATGGTCGTCTGCGATAGCAATTTTGATGTTCATAACTAGTTTTGTTCAACGGGTAATTTTATCAGCACAGCGGTTCCTCCTGCATCCGTAACTTCCCAGTTGATAGTTCCTCCCAGTAGTTGGGTACGGTGTTGCATATTCCGGATGCCCATACCGGTGGCAGACATACCGGCTTTGTCGAAACCGGCGCCATCGTCGGCAATGATCAGTAGTAAAACCCTGTTGGCTATACGAATACTGATATCGATTACCTGTGGACGGGCATGTTTCATACAGTTTTGTATGGCCTCCTGTATAATGCGGAACAGGATGATCTGCGGTTCTGCCTGTAGCGGCAGTTCTGCCAGTTCGTGGGTAAGCTTCACCTCTATGGCGCGGCTCGCGTTGATACGGGCCACTTCGCCCTTCAGGTTGTCGATCAGGCTGAACTGGTCCAGCCACTGACGGCTAAACGATTTGGAAAGCGCGCGCAGGTGATGAATGGCAGTGCTGAGGGTCTCTTCCGCGATCTTCAATGTTTCCGGTGCTTCGGTTAGGTTACGCTGGGTAACATTAATCAGTAATTTGGTGCTGGTTAACAACTGGCCTATATCATCATGCAGCTCCTGTCCCAGATGAGCAAAGGTTTCTTCCTGCATTTCTATCTGGGACCACATCAATTGTTTATCATACTCTTCTTTCATTAATTTAAGCTGATGAAGGTAAGCCTGTTGTTTTTTCTTATAGTTGATGACTGCCGCAACCACTACCAGTCCCATAATGGTAAATAGTAAGGTAATGAGTACTACAGCTACGAAGAAATCCTGTTTGACCGGAAGCATATGATGCTTTTTATCAGCATAATATACAACAGGTAATTGGATAATGAATTTAAAATTGCAAAAAGCTGTTTTGCCGACCGCGCATCACTGGCCAATAAAAGATTATAAAAGCCATTAACACACATAGAACCGGCGAAATAAAAGAAAAAGGCCAGGGTAAGCCAGAAATCTGGGTGCCGGAATATAGATGCCTCACTGTTTGGGGTGATAGAAAAAAAGGACAAAAGGCACCAGCATATGACGAGGAAACTCTCAATGGTGATATTAATACCAGGGAAATAACGCCATCCGTTAAAACCAAAACTATATACAAGTGACACCGCTCCGAACACGAATATTGAAATCCACATCAGTAACCGCCATCGCTCGTCTTTGATCCCTGATCGCAAAATAATTGTTATGAGACTATATTCCAGCACCACAAAAAAGTGGTAGACAATAAAGAAACGGTCACTGCGCTTTCCGATCAGCTCTACCACTACTTCTGATAATATCGACACTGCCAGCAACACCGCCAGGGGCTTCACCTGCGCATATTGCAAGTGAAACAGGCTGATAGCAAAACAAAGCAGCAACATCACATAATATCCATAGATCCAGGCGTTCATCGGCGCAGCAAAATTTTTTAATTAGTTACTATAAATCTTCTGGTGTAGCGGCTCCAAACGGATGCCCGCTAGCTTTCAGGGCTGCAAACAAAGCTTCCAATGGCTGGTTGGTTTCACCACCATTACCTCTTTCTTCCGCTCCCGGATCTCCAGGACCATCCCAGAGTTTACCCGTCTGGGCTTTTTCCATCAACGCATCATAACCGATCGGTTTACGGTTGATGTCCAACCCATGCGCCAGCAGACTGATTTTTTCGTCTGCATCCGGAATAGCAAAGTTGAAGCGGACATACTCACAACCCTGCTGGCCGAGCAACCTGAAGAGAGAGGCCTTGCTGAATTCAATACCGTACACTCCCTGAAAAAAATCGTTTACCTCATCATTGTTCTTAAGGTAATTGAAAAAATGATATAACATTCCGTAAAAAGCACTCACAGTGACAGGCATTCCCGAAGTACTCGGATTACCGG
This sequence comes from Chitinophaga flava, assembly GCF_003308995.1. Taxonomy (NCBI): domain Bacteria; kingdom Pseudomonadati; phylum Bacteroidota; class Chitinophagia; order Chitinophagales; family Chitinophagaceae; genus Chitinophaga; species Chitinophaga flava. The sequence continues at coordinate 51,773 of NZ_QFFJ01000001.1, forward strand.
TAAAGGGCATGTGGGAGTTGATAGGTATAGTAGTATCTTTCAGATACCCGTGGTTATCAGCGGTGTAACCGGTGACCATCATTTTGTCGCTCATGTTGTTGTATTTAGTTTAGGGCAAATATTCAACTTTTTTCTTATGCCTTATACCGGGGTTTTCCCCGGGGTCTTCACCGGGATAATTCCTACAGAAAGTTAAATTAAAACAGATAAAGATATAATATAATGTAAATATTTATTTTATGGGAGATGGGGATGTTGAAGACTTTATGTCGGGGTTGACCAATAATCAAATAGCGGCAGTGGTATCACAACAGGTGATACCACGTAAAAATATCCGGATGGCGCCTCTGCCACCACAGGCTACAGCTTCAGCAGCCCTGATCTGTACAGCGTATTCACTGGCTTATTATCCCAGAACAGTTCAAAATCCTCCAGGCCTGCCGCCTCATAACTATCCTTCACTTCCTGCAGCGTAAGGATTTTGGGATTGGACACCTTCGCCTCATCCAGCAGCTTAGCCAGCCATTCGCCCTGTGAAGGCTCCACACTGATGTTCATTTTTTCCTTCTTATTCTGGAAAGTAATAGAAGCCACTTCCCAGGTATTACCCTTTTTGGATTTGGTGATGGTTTCTACCACAGGCTGTTTACCAAGGTATACTATTCTCGAAGTAGGCTTCACCGTACCGATTTCTTCCTCCTGCAACGCCTTGCTGATAAAATCCGGTGCTACGGAGGTTTTGGGGACTTTAAACTCAAACCATTTGGATAGTGGATAGTCCAGGCAGGTGCCATGCATATAATTGAGCAGGGACTTTTTCAGTCCGTAGCTGAAACTCTCGTGATCGGCGCCGGTAGGATCGATATGCATGATATCATTGTTGGCAAAGGTGCCGGTTTCTTCTGTTTCCTTTTGCACCTTAAATTTAGCAGGGTCCTTCCCTACCGGGCTGTGTGCGGTCATTGTAAACTGATGCCAGAACGCGGATTGTAAGATCCCTGCTTCAAACATCTGCCGCACCATTTCCAGCGAATCGATCGTCTCTTGTGCAGTCTGTGTTGGGAAGCCGTACATCAGGTAAGCATGCACCATGATACCTGCTTCTGTAAAATGGCGGTTCACTCTGGCCACCTGGGCTACGGTGATACCTTTCTGAATCAGGCCCAGCAGGCGGTCAGACGCCACTTCCAGCCCACCGGACACGGCGATGCAGCCCGAAGCTTTGAGCAGCAGACAGAGATCGCGGGTAAAACTTTTTTCAAAACGGATATTGGTCCACCAGGTGACGGTGAGTTTGCGCCGGATGATTTCCAGTGCCAGCGCCCGCATCAGCGCCGGCGGCGCAGCCTCGTCCACAAAGTGAAAGCCGTTCTCTCCGGTTTGCGCTATGATGGTTTCCATGCGGTCGCACAACAGAGATGCGGCTATGGGCTCATACACGCGGATATAATCCAGTGAGATATCACAGAAAGTACATTTACCCCAATAGCAGCCATGCGCCATGGTGAGCTTGTTCCAGCGGCCATCGCTCCAGAGGCTGTGCATGGGGTTCACCACTTCTATAGCAGATACATAATGGTCCAGCAGCAGATCACTGTAATCGGGTGTGCCTACCTGGCTCTGCTTGTAATCATGGCAGGATGGATTATTGATATAGGTCACTTTCCCGTCCTGGAGCAGGAACGTGCGTTTCAGCTCTTCCACATTTTTCTCACCGTTGATGAATGCCACCAGGGTTTCTATGGGAGCTTCTCCATCATCGAGCGTGATAAAATCGATAAACTCAAACACATGGGGATCGCTGAGCGAACGCAGCTCGGTATTCGGGAAACCACCGCCCATGGCTATTTTCACCTGCGGATAATGTTGTTTGATCCATTGCCCGCAGCGGAAAGCGGCGTACAGATTGCCCGGGAATGGCACCGAAATAGCCACCATAGCAGGTTGTATGCTTTCCATCCTTTCAGCCAGCAATGCTGTCAGAATATGATCAATATAAGTATACCCCACATGCAGGGCATCATACAGTTCGTCAAAAGAGTTGGCTGAGCGGCTCAGGCGTTCTGCATAACGGCTGAAGCCAAAATGCGGGTCTACACATTCCATGATCAGGTCCGACAGGTCTTCCAGATACATCGTGGCCAGATGTTTGGCCCGGTCCTGCATGCCCATGGAGCCGAAGGCCCAGTGCAGATCATCCAGCTGCGCAAAGCGCGATGCTTCCGGCAAAAAATCCCGCTTGCTGATCTGATGCGCCAGCGTAGGGTTTTTCCCCTGTAAAAACAGAATCACCGCATCAATGGTATTCACATAATCCTCCTGCAGGGCAATGATCCTTGCCGCATTTTCAGACAAAGCCGTGGCCGGCGGTTCAGCCTCTATGCTGGCAAACAACTGCTGTAATCCCTGTTTGGAAAATAATGCCAGCGTCACTTCTATGCCCAGGTCTGCCTGAAAGGCTTTGATCCCCTTGGTATTCAGGAACCCTTTCAGGTAAGCAGTGGCCGGATAAGGCGTGTTCAGCTGTGTAAATGGCGGCGTTATTAAAAAAACAGAATTATTCAAGTCAGATTGTTTAAACCGCAAAAATAGGTCATATTAATGAAAGATAGCAGGATTGCGGTTGTAGGCATCAAAAGCAATTAGTCTACAAAAATTATAGACTTTTATTTGGAAATATAAAAAGCCGCTCCTATCTTTGCTTCACCACCAACAACAAAGCCACCAATCATTAGTTTATCCACCCACTATTTCAGGGAAGCCCATAAATTAATTAGCATGAAACCGCTTGTTTTATCCTTCCGATGTTGATGCACTCCTGATGATACAGGAACAGGACAAATGGCGTATAGCCGGTTCCGTAGCATCCTTTCTTTCCCTTTATTTTTTACAGGTATTTTTTGCCCTACGGGCGATGCCATCATGATGGACATCCCTTTGCTGCTGCGCGTCCTGGCGGACGCCTCTGCACATCTTTTTCTTCAACCAAAAAAATATAACACCATGAAAACACATAAGTCATTACTGATGACCGGTCTCCTCTCTGTATCTCTGTTGGGCAGCGCTGTTGCCGGCAACCCTGAAAAACCTTTTGTAAAAGAAGGTGTCTGGAGAGGCGTGTTTACCCTCAGCGAATCCAGCGTACCATTTAACTTCGAACTAAAAGGCAAAGACCCTGAACATGCCGTATTTACGCTAATTAACGGCACCCGCCGCGATGATTTTCATGTACAGCGCATTGGCCGTGATTCATTATTTATTAAAATGAATACCTACGATGCCGCGCTGGTGGCCCATATAGAAAGCGATGGAAAAATCACCGGTGAATACAGAAGTCTGGTGCCCAACTTCCGCGGTAATGCACTACCCTTCTACGCAGAATACGGGCGGGACTACCGTTTCGCCCCACCTGGTACGGAAGAAACACCCAAATACGATATCAGCGGTAAATGGGACCTCTCCATTTACAGCAAAGAACCCACGCCTAACCGTGTGGGACTACTCAAACAACAGGGCAACAAACTAACGGGTGTCATCCTCTCAGTAGTAGGCGACAGCCGTGAACTGGAAGGCACCGTCCATGGCGATGAATTTGAACTGTCCGGCTTCACAGGCCCCAGCCCCATCTACATCAAAGGAAAAATCAATGACGATAAATCACTTACCGGCGAACTGAGTCTGGGCATCTACAACAACATCAAATTCGATGGTAATAAAAATGCTGCCATAGAACTGCCCGACCCGTATAAACTGACTTATCTCAAAGAAGGATATAAAAAGCTGGACTTCACGCTGCCAGATCTCAACGGAAAAAATGTATCCCTCAGCGATGAGAAATACAAAGGCAAAGTGGTAATCGTGGAAATCATCGGCACCTGGTGTCCCAACTGTACCGATCAGACTTCCTTCCTCTCACCCTGGTTCAATAAAAACAAAGACAGAGGCGTAGAAGCGATCGCAATAGGATTTGAACAAAAAGACGACCTGGAATATGCCCGTTACACACTGGGTAAATTAAAAGACAAATACAACATTCAATATGATATTCTTTTTGGTGGCATTGCTGATAAGAAAGTGGCGTCAGAGAAACTTCCGGCGCTCAACCGCATGATGGCGTTTCCGACCACTATCATTATAGACCGTAAAGGAGAAGTAAGACAGATACATACCGGTTACACCGGAGAAATCACCGGCCAATACTATCAGGATTATGTGGCGCGGTGGAACAAGGATCTGGACGCACTCATCGCAGAAAAATAAAATTTAACAGTTTTTTTCCGCTTTGCGCAAACGCTTCTCCGTAAATCAAATTACTTTGCAGCAAAATTTTAAACACACACTCATATGCAACGATTAGTATCCTTGGTATTCATGGGAAGCGCCATCATACTGATGTCTTTAACCTCTCCTGCAACTGCTGGCAACAAAGAAAAAGCTGCCCGTGCTGTCACTACTAAAAAAGCTACTACCTTCCAGGTAGACAAAAACCAGAGCAAACTGAACTGGGTAGGCAAAAAATTAGCTGGTCAGCATAGCGGCACTATCAACGTAGCCGATGGTAAACTGGACGTTGAAAACAACGTACTGAAAGGCGGTAGCTTCAGCCTCGACACCCGCAGCATCGCTGTTACCGACATCAAAGATGCCGATGGTAACGCCAAACTGCTGGGTCACCTGAAAAGCGAAGACTTTTTTGGTGTAGAGAAATTCCCAACTGCCAGTTTTGTGATCACCAAAGTAACACCTAAAGGCGCTGGTAAATACGATATCACCGGCAACCTGACTATCAAAGGTATTACCAACCCGATCACTTTCCCGGCTACAGTAGCTGTTGCAGGTAACAAACTGACAGCCAAAGCGGATCTGAAGGTAGACCGTACCAAATACAACATCAAATACGGTTCTAAAAGCTTCTTTGAGGGTATTGGTGATAAAGCCATCTATGATGATTTCGATCTCACAGTGGAGTTAGTAGCCAACGCTCAATAAACTAAACCATCCATTCTCTGCTTACCCCGATTAGTTCCTGGGGAGAACAGGTAACATCGCCTGTTCTCCCGGGAATGACAACCAAATCTCTCCCACCAGCCCTTTTCTGCTTTTTTATTTAACTGTTTGATGATCGGAGGCGTAGCTACATGTTACGTTACAGCCCTTCTTTTCTCTTAAAATAATTTCGATGCCCCCTAAAAAAATGATATTCATTTTATTGGGCGTACTATGTCTGTACGCCATCCTGGCCGGTTTCCGGACAGGCAACAGCGATCCGCCCACAAAGGCACAACTGGGAGAAAAACTCTTCTTTGAACCCTTACTATCAAAAGATCTGAGTATTAGTTGTGCTTCCTGCCACCAGCCTAGTCACGGCTTTGCGGATACTGCTGCCTTCAGTCTGGGTATTCATCATACACCAACCAAAAGGAATACACCTGGTATCACCAACCTATCCGGACGCCCCAGCTATTTCTGGGACGGTCGTGCACCAACACTGGAGGCACAGGCACTGCAGCCCATTATCAACCCAGATGAAATGGGACTACCCATCGAAGAAGCAGTACAGCGGCTCAATGCCAACGACAGCTACCGGCATCTATTCGAACAGGTATTTAACGGACCAGCCACCGCCACCAATATCACCCAGGCCCTGGCTGCTTACGAAAAAACACTGGAAACAGCCGACAGCCCATACGACCGTTATATCGCCGGCGATGAAAACGCACTAACGGCTACGGCTAAACGTGGAAGATTATTATTTATCGGAAAAGCCAACTGCAACAACTGTCATTCCGGGGAAGACTTTACCGCCGACCGGTTTAAAAACATCGGTCTGTATAACGGTACCACACTCCCCGACCCTGGCCGCTATGAAGCCACCAAAGACAGCACCCACAAAGGATTTTTTAAAGTTCCCGGCCTGCGTAATGTAGCGGTTACCGCTCCCTACATGCATAATGGCATGTTTAAAACTCTCCGGGAAGTGATTGTCTATTACAACAACCCCAACATTGTCGTACCCGATGGTATTGGCAGGGACCTCTCCCTGAACAAACCACTCAATCTGAGCGAACAGGAGATACAGGACCTGGAAGCCTTCCTGGTAGCCCTGACAGATGACCGTTTTGCTCAACGACCTTAACCAACAACCAACCAGCGCATGAAAAAATTTATATTCACTGTCACCACACCCTTGCTGTTTTCCGGCTTGTCGGCGCAGATCAGGCATCTCACCGACACTACCAAACAACTGGGAGAAATACAAATAGTTGGCTCCCGGAGTGCCGACCGTACCAAACTCAATTCACCGGTACCGGTAGATATCATCGATATAAAGTCGTTGCAACAGACCGCCCCGCAAACCAGTATTACGCAGCTGCTGCAGTATATTGCTCCTTCCTTTCACTCCATCAACGGCAGTAATGCCGGTGATGCCGGTTCTGCACTGAACCTGGCCCAGCTCAGAGGCCTTGGCGTAGACCAGCTGCTGGTGCTGGTCAATGGCAAACGACGCCACAAGAGTGCAAACGTCAACTGGGGTGGTCTGGGCAACGGCGCTACCGGTTATGATCTCAACGCCATCCCTGTCAGCGCCATAGACCGCATAGAAATACTCCGTGATGGCGCGGCAGCCCAATACGGTTCCGACGCCATCGCCGGTGTTATCAACATCGTACTAAAAAAACAGACTGACCATATCCTCGTGAACACTACCGCCACCACACGACGTAGGGGCGACGGCGTTAGTACCCGCACCGGCGTCAACTACGGTACCAGAATAGGACAACAAGGTGGTTACCTCAACGTAAGCGCCGAATTCGCTACCCAGGCCATCGCGCTGCAACCCGGCCGCGATGATGCCGGCCTGTACAACGGTCCCGTTTATGGCGGCGGCGCCAACACCAGAGACTATGATGCCATCTATACCAAAGATATCGACGACGCTATCCTGAAAAGCCGGGGCATAGACCGCCATTTCTTCGACCAGCGCGGCGCCGGCGCCAACAAAGCCAAAGATGCACTACTCTTTTTTAATACAGCCATTCCCGTAAAAGAACAAGTAGAAGTATACGCTTTCGGAGGCATCAGCCGCCGCACTTCCCAGTTCACAGCCGTATACCGCCTACCCGGATGGACAGAACGCAACAACACCACACTCTATCCCGATGGTTTCCTGCCCGCCATGGACAATGGTATCACCGATAAGTCGCTGGCCATCGGCATAAAAGGAAAAGTGAATCAATGGAACATCGATCTGTCTAATGTATATGGCAAAAATGATTTCAGCAATATCATCAGCAATTCACTCAATGCCAGTCTGGGCGCCAAAAGCCCTACCACCTTTAACGCCGGCAGCTACAACGGCTCGCAGAACACCGCCAGCCTCGATATCAGCCGTCACTTTGCAGGTGTATTACACGGCCTCAATATAGCCTTTGGTGCACAGTACCGCACGGAAACCTATCAGATCATCGCCGGCGAAGAGGCCTCCTATATCAAAGGAGATCTGCAAACTATCTACCGGATTGATACCAGCGTGGCAGGAGTCCCTTATCTCAGCAATGCCGGACTGCTGGCCCTCAACGGCCTCTCTCCCGGATCACAGATACATGCAGGCTTCCGGCCATCCAACGAAGTGAATGTAAGTCGTGCTATTGTGGCTGGCTATATAGATATAGAAGCTAAAATCACCGCACAATGGCTCGTATCTGCAGCACTAAGGGCCGAAAACTTCTCCGACTTCGGCAATGTAACAACCGGTAAAATAGCCACCCGATATAGTTTCGCACCCTGGTTCAACATAAGGGCCTCCGCCAACACCGGCTTCCGTGCGCCTGACCTCGCACAGTTTTATTACACAGAAACTTCCACCAGCTTCCAGCAAGGTCGCGCCATCGATCAGGTAACAGCCTCCAATAAAAGCGCAGCCACCCGTGCATTGGGCATCCCGTCTCTCACGCCCGAGCGCTCTACCGGATACACAGCAGGCATCACCTCACAACCCGTGCCCAACGCAGAACTGACAGCCGATGCCTATTATGTGAAAATCAATAATCGTGTAGGCAACACCGGTAACTTCTCTGCCAACGACAACAACCTCCCTCCCGATGTACGTGCCTTGCTGCTGCAAACCGGTACCACACAAGCGAAGTTTTTTTATAACGCTTTCAGCACCCGCACTACAGGGATAGAGTTCACCGGCAGCTATCGTTTCCCGCTGGCCCATGGCAGCCTGCAACTGCTGGCTGGCGGTAACTTCGTAAAAAATGAAGTCACTGGTATCAATACTCCCAAAGGACTGGAACAGTACAAGTATGTTATCTTCAGTGAAGCAGAAAGGGCCAGAGTCACCACCAATATTCCCAGCCAGAAAATTACACTACAGGGCGCCTGGAGCACCCCTGTATGGTCATTGCTGCTGCGCACCGTTTACTTCGGACCAGTTACCACAGCGACTGCGCAGAATGCTAATTTTCCCAAACCAGACTACTATTTTCAGGAGCTGAAACCCATACTGGTAACAGACTTCTCTGCCGGATATTTCTTCAATCCTAAAATACAACTGACAATAGGTGTCAACAATGTTTTCAATACACTGGGCGACTACACCGACCCTGCCATCTCCGGCCTCCGTAACCCTACCATAGTAGGCATACAAAACGGCAGCGCAGGCATACAGCCTTTCATCAGGCTCTATGGCAAATTCTGATCATCTACCTAAAAACAGTACACATGAAACCGTATCTACCCATCCTGCTAATACTGGCCCTGAGTGCCTGCTCCAAAAGCGATTATCTCGACATCAACGGAACAGACAGGCCTCCCCTCAACGCTTACATCAGTTTTGTCAATGCCCGTACCGTACCCACCGGCATTCAGTTCTGGACATTCACCCGGCAAATCACTACCACGGCGGTCGGCATCAACCAGGCCTCTCCCTATCTGCCCACCCCCTATGGTAACGTACAGATCAACTTCACCGAAGGCAACGGCACCAGTTACAAAGCCTCCCGGCAGTTTGGTAACAGTGCCGCCTATACGGAAACAGGTGGGCCCAACGGGCCTATTCCGGATTATTATCATACCGTATTTGCGGCCGCCCGAAAATATGACCGCAGCAAGGATACCCTGGTACTTTTTTATGATGATCTGCGCAGCGCGCCGGCAGGTAAAGCCAAACTGCGCTTTGTACATTTCGCCTGGGGCATAGGTGATGTACAGGTAAAACTGCGTCAGCATAACAACGAAGTCGTATTGTTTCAAAAAGTGGGTTATGCGAGCGCCGGCGGGAGCAATCCTACCGGCGCCGCTTATGAAATCGGCCCGTTTACTAACGTTGACGCGGGTACGATTTCACTAACCGTAAGTGCCAACGGACAAACAATTGATATTCCAGCTTTGTCGGGGCTACAACTGGAAGCGGGGAAAGCCTATACGGTATTGTTTCATGGAGCGCTGAATGAAAAAGATATTCCCGGCGCGAGCCTGATATCGCATCAATAACGATGGTTATGGCATGATCTGTTTCATCAGGGCTGCATTGTCCCAGAAGAGCGTTTCCGCAATCATCTTACCGTCCTTCCACTCTCCTACGGTACACATCTGCAGTTTGAATTTTTTGCCGGTAGGCGGAATGGATTTACCGCCGCTGCCAGGCATTGGTTGAGAGAAAGTGCCTTCCATCACTCCCACTACGCAGGTGTATTTACCACTGCCAAATTTAATGGGATGGCTTACGATGCGGGTATCAGGTGCAAACACAAACATGGGTTTCAGTTCGCTGATATGAGTGGGAATACCGGTGGTCTGATGTCCATCGGGATAGGTGACTACAATGTTGCTGGCATGGCTGAGCTGGAGGCTGTCCCATTGCTGGTGGCTGTAAAAATCGAAATCCAGCGAGTCGAAACGGGTCAGGTAGGTGTTGATTTCTTGCTGGTTTTGCTCAAACTGGTTCAGTTTGGCCTGGAGGGAATCAGCTTTGGCTTTCCAGTCGCCGCTATTATTGATGGGGTTTGAACAGGAGGCATACATAAGGAGCGCCAGGGCGCTCATGCCTAAAATGAAAGTGAACTTTTTCATGGTCTGATAGCTTTGAGTGATTAGACTTACACTACAGCCGGGACCAGGAAAAAGTTCACCTTTTAATATCTTAGAACTTTACGCTGCCGCCCAGTGTCAGCCATCTGCCGGGCATCGGCACGGCGCCGGCTTCCACATAGGTCACGTCCAGCAGGTTGTTGGCATCCACATATAACTGATAACGTTTCTGCTGATAAGCAATACGGGCATCTACCACCGTATAGTCTTTATAGTTAATACGCATATTATAACGTGCCGATGCAGATACCATAAAATGATGCAGCAACGCCGCTCTCACATTGGCCGTCACCTGATGACGCAGACTTTCTATCACGTAGCGTGATATCTTTTTATTGTTATCATCTCCTTGAAAGGAAGGCGACAGGTAGTTGTAGCCCGCATTGGCAGCAAAGCTGTTGAACACACCAGACGCAAAGGTCGTAGTATATCCTGTCTGCAAAGTAAACCCTTTGGTATCTGCACGCTGGAAGTTTTGCGGCTGCCAGGGCTGTGGCAGACTATCTTTTACGTAGTCGATAAAGTCAGATATCTGGCGGTAAAACACACTACCGGAATAGGAGAATTTGCCACTGTATTTACGCAGACCAGCTTCCATATAGGTTGCTTTCTCTGCTCCCAGCTGGGCATTACCGAGGATAGCCGGGCTTTTGTAATACAGATCGGTGTAAGTAGGCAGTCGTTGAGCCGTACCCACATTAGCATACAGCTTCAGGTCTGATGTGATGTTATATCCTACGTCAGCACCGGGGAAAAACTGCCATCCATAAGCAGAGTTATAGTTTAGGTAACCACCCACAGTGAAGTTGAAGCGTCTGTCTGTTTTGCTTTTAAACTCGCCGTAGATGCCCAGGTTAGTACGTTCATGAATGCCCAGGTTATTACTGTTGATCGCTTCATAACGGGCTTCTGCGCCTGCTCCAAAAGAACCGATGCCGGTTTCGAAACGGTTGTTCAGCTCTACGTCTACAATATTGTTGTCGTGCAGATTAGCACCGCCTTTATTCTGTTTTACATACAGATACTGGTCTTCTGTAAAGCGGTAGCTTACCCTTGGGGTCATCTCCCAGCCTTTGCGGACCTGGATCTTGTCACTAACGGCCGCGAGAAAGGTTTTTACGTTTTCTTCCGATTCCTTGTCACCAGGTGCTGCATAGAAGCCGTTGGCACCATAGCTGTTTTTCACAAAACCTGCCAGCGTCTGCACCTGATGGGCAGCTGATAACTGGAAACTGCCCTGATAAAGAGCGCGGTAGTTGTCATAGGCAGTATTGTAACGGTAGCCATTGCCACTGTTGGCACTCAGCGACAGAGACTGTGCGCTGGAACCGGATACCAGAGAACCCGTGGCGCCGACACCATAGCCGTTATACAATTTGTTACTTTCATCTTTTTTGAAGCTGCTGCCTACATTGGCATTGATCACCGCACCGGTTTCCTTTGCCTGGCGGGTGATAATGTTGATGGCACCGTTGAGCGCATTGATACCATACACTCTGGCAGCCGCACCACGCAGCACTTCTATATGATCCACATCTGCCAGGGAGATCGGCAGGTTCATGATATTATGTCCTGTTTGCGGATCAGTGATTTTGATACCATTCAGCAGCACCAGTGTCTGGTCGAAGGTGCCACCATCAATACCGATATCAGCCTGAATACCACCGGGGCCACGCTGACGTACGTCCAGGCCCGGTACAAAGGCCAGCACCTCATTGATGGAAGTCACCGCCATCGCATCGATCTGTTTGCGGCTGATAATGGTAATATTGCGGTTAGCAGCCTTCAGCGGGCCTGCCAGCCTGTTCTCCTGCACAATCACCTCATCGAGGCTTTTGGAACTCATGGTGTCTGGGCGTTGTTGTGCGGCTACCTGGCCACCCATGCCCAACAGCAGGAACATCCATAATTTACGGTCTGCAATTGTTATGCGCATCCTTTTGTTAAAATTGGTCAAAGCGGCGCAAAAGTACAGAATTTATCTTTCCCAGGGCTGAAGCCCTGGGCTAATTTAGAGATAACTGGTATATAGTGTCATCAACTGAAGCTCTGGGCTATATGCAGATAACTGGCATGCAGTGTCGTCAGCAGAGGCCCTGGGCCATAGTTTGCAGATAACTGACATGCAGTGTCAGCAGAAGCCCTGGGCTATAGTTTGCAGATATCAATGGTAATTTTTATCTTAACCATACTACACACCATCAAAATCTATATATGAAATTCCACGTATATCTGTTTATCCTGCTGTTGGGCAGCAGTTATTCTTTTCAGCTCTATAGCAGACAATTACCTGTCAATCCTGCCTTGTTAAAGGGCGGCTGGACGGCCTCCTGGGTCACCAGTCCGGGCATCGCACAGCGGGCCTATGGCATTTATCATTTCCGTAAAACCATCTCCCTGGACACCCAACCCGCCCACTTTATCGTACACCTGAGCGCCGACAACCGCTACCGCTTTTTTGTGAACGGGAAGGCCGTATGCAGTGGTCCGGCAAGAGGTGATCTTTACAACTGGTACTACGAAACGGTGGATATTGCCCCTTACCTGCAGGCAGGCAACAATACCCTGGCCGCTTTGGTATGGAACATGGGTGAACATGCCCCGGTAGCACAAGTATCCAATCAAACCGGCTGGCTCCTGCAGGGAGATACGGAAGCAGAAAAAATCGTCGACACCGGCAGCAGCTGGAAGGTATATAACGACTCCGCCTATACGCCCTGCTCGCTCGATAACGGCGCCAGAATGCGCAGTTATATGGTCATCGGTCCGGGCGACCAGGTGAAGGGTAGCGCCTATCCCTGGGGATGGGAGCTACCGGGTTATAACGATGCCGGCTGGCATGCCGCCCAGCCTGTCACCCATCCTGTACCAGCCGGACAGGGCACCGACAACCTCTGGACGCTCGTGCCCCGCAACATCCCGCTGATGGAGGAAGTTCCCGAAAGAATGGGACAGGTACGCCGCAGCAGCGGCATCACCCCCGCTCCTTCCTGGCCACGGGAACCAATACCCCTCTCCATTCCCGCCTATACCACCACCTCCATACTGATTGATCAGACCTATAACACCAGCGCCTATCCGCAGCTCACCGTTTCCGGCGGCAAAGGCAGCAGCATCCGTCTCACCTACGCAGAAGCGCTCTTCCGCAACCACCAGAAAGCCAACCGCCATCAGGTGGAAGACATGGAGATCCTGGGCAACTACGATATCTTCGAACCCGATGGCGGCCGGCAGCGGACCTTCCGCCCGCTGTGGTTCCGTACCTACCGTTATGTTCAGCTGGACATCAGCACCGGCGAAGAACCACTGCAGATCGACGACCTCTATGGCATGCGTACCGGCTATCCATTTGAAGAAAAAGCAACTTTCAGCAGCAACGACACCAGCCTCACCGCTATCTGGAAGACCGGCTGGCGTACAGCCCGCCTTTGCGCCGGTGAAACCTACTTTGACTGCCCCTACTACGAACAGCTGCAATATGAAGGGGATACCCGTATCCAGTCACTCATCTCCCTCTATGTGGCCGGCGACGACCGGCTGATGCGAAAAGCCATCCACGACTTTTACTGTTCACGTGTGCCGGAAGGGCTTACCCAGGGCCGCTATCCCAGCAACCGCCTTCAGGTGATACCGCCCTTCTCCCTCTATTGGGTATCTATGTTATACGACTACTGGATGCACCGGAAAGATGATGCCTTCCTCCGGCAATACCTGGTGGCCGCCAGCGGGGTACTGCAGTGGTACGAACAACATATTGACCGCAGCCGCATGATGCTGGGCCCCATGCCCTGGTGGGGCTTCACCGACTGGAACACTGCCTGGCCCGGTGGTGTGCCCGATGGCGCCACCAACGGACATTCCGCCGTCATTACACTACAATACGCCTATACCCTGCAACAGGCCGCCGCTCTCTTTGCAGGCTTCGGAAAAACCGCCGAAGCACAGCAATACCGGCAGCTGGCGCAACAACTGACACAAAGCGTTTACCGCCAGTGCTTCGATACAGCCGGTAATAAAATGGCCAACACACCTGATAAAAACACTTTCAGTCAGCATGCAGGTATCATAGCTGTGCTGGCTGGCGCCATCCCTGCTGACAAAGAACCGTCCGTACTACGCACGCTGCTCTCAGATACCACCCTCAGCCAGGCTACTTTCTACTATCGTTTTTATCTCAACCAGGCCCTTAAAAAAGCTGGCATGGCCAATCAATACTATGGCCAGCTGCAGCCCTGGCGTGATATGCTGGCGATGGGGCTCACCACTTTCGCGGAAAATCCCGAGCCTACCCGCTCCGACTGTCATGCCTGGAGTGCCAGTCCCAACTACGATTTCCTCGCCACTATCTGTGGTATCATGCCGGCGCAACCCGGCTTCGCCAGCGTAAAAATAGCCCCGGCGCCCGGAGCACTGCAACAGGTAAAAGGTTCGATGCCCCATCCGTTAGGAGAGATAACGATATCGCTTATACGTAAGGGAGCGCATGGCATCATCGCGGCTATCACGCTGCCACAGGGACTTTCCGGGACTTTTGTTTGGGAAGGAAAAGAAAAGAAATTACACGGAGGGAAACAGGAGATATCTTTTTGATGAAGAAAGATGAATCAACATCCAGGGCATTAAAACAATTCGGCTGTAACTCTTACGTATTAAGACTTACAGCCGAATTCAATTTAGCGGTATCAGAACAAGGTGATGAAAGAACCGTCTTCTACGATCTGCTCAAGGCGGGCCCCCAGGGCTCTTTTCTGCGCCCAGTAAACACTACCGCCCATACTGATACGTTTTACGCCCAGGGCAGCCAGTTCACTAAAGGCTGGCAGTTCTTTCATGGACATCACGTTCAGGGGCAATGCAGTGGCACCTACTACTGCGCGGATGTCTGCAGGTTCTTTGATGAAAGGAACAAACAAACTGTCGGCACCGGCTTCTTCGTATAGCCGTGCCCGTTTGAATGTCTCTTCGAGTTTGCCAGGTACATCCAGCAGAAAAGTATCCGTGCGGGCATTGATGAACAGCTGTTTTCCTTTTTTAGCCAGGTGTTCTTTGATGGCCGTCAGTTTGCTGACAAAGTCTTCTGCCGGCAGCAGGGTTCTGCTGGCTGATGCAGAAGAGTCCTCCAGGTTGACGCCCACTACACCGGCCTCTACAAGCAGGTCTATATTGGCCAGCAGGCCTTCTGTACTATTGCTGTAGCCGGTTTCTATGTCGGCGGATACCGGCACGTCTACACATTGTACAATACGGCGTACCACATGAAACAATTCAGAGAAGGAAATATTTTCACCATCAGCATATCCTAATGTATCAGCAATAGCGGAGCTGGAGGTAGCAATGGCTTTCAAGCCTTTTTCCTGCATAGTACGGGCACTCGCTACGTTCCAGGCGTTGCCCAGCAACAAGGGTGTGTCCTGATGATGCAGGCTTTTGAATTTTTCGAAAACAGACATATTGTGATTATTGATGGTTTACATGGAATGTACCAGAGATGACTGTCACGGCTTCACCTTGCAGCAATACCCGGTCGTTTTGCAAAATAACAGTTAGCTCTCCTCCCCTGGCAGAAGCCTGGTAGGCGCTGAAGGAGGTTTTCCCCAGTTTGTCGGCCCAGTAAGGCGCCAGGCCACAATGGGCAGACCCTGTAACCGGATCTTCCTGCACGCCCAGGGGCACAGCAAAGTACCGGGACACAAAGTCATAGGGAGTATTTTCATCACCACGTGCAGTGATCACCACCCGGTAGGATTCCAGCAGATGAAAGTCGGGTACAAACGTCGCTACCGCATCTGCCGAAGGCAGTTCTATGATATAACGGTCATGGCTATACACCGCATTAACATAGTTGTTGGCAAAAAGTTGTCTTAAAGCGGTTGGCAGCACTACCGGTTCATAGCTGCGTGCGGGGAAGTTGAGTTCTATGCGGTTGTCTTTACTGTCAGCCGTCAGCAGGCCACTGTGGCGGGTATGAAAATGCAGGGTGGAGCCGGGTGTCTCCAGGCCGTTGGTCCATAGCACATGGGCGCTGGCGAGGGTAGCATGACCACAAAGTGCTATCTCGACGGTGGGTGTAAACCACCGCAGGCTGTAACCATCCTGCTGGCGCAGAAGAAAAGCTGTTTCCGAAAGATTGTTCTCTGCCGCGATGGCCCGCATGGTTTCATCTGTCAACGGTCCTTCCAGCAGGCATACACCGGCAGGGTTTCCGCAGAATGCTTTATTGGTAAAGGCATCTACCTGAAAGAAACGGATATTCATTTCGTGGTGAATTGATTCCCCACAAAATTGAGATAAATACCCCGGCTAAAACAGATACAGTTTTATCTTTTTTGACCATATCAGATAGGTCTGTTACATCCGGTAACAAACCGCATTGATATTCATGCCCGCACCTACGGAAGCAAACATAATCAGATCTCCCGGATGCAGCTGATGTTCCGGCAGCTGGCCTTTGGAGACCATATCAAACAAAGTGGGAATAGTGGCCACGGAGCTGTTGCCCAGCTCGTGGATATTCATAGGCATAACAGTTTCCAGACACGGTGTAATACCGTAAAGTTTATAAAATGCTTTTACAATCACCTCATCCAGTTTTTCATTGGCCTGGTGGATGAATATTTTCTTCAGTTGACTGATATCCTGTCCGGTAGCATCTAAACAGGACTTCATGGCTTCCGGCACATGTTTCAGCGCAAACTCGTACACTCTGCGGCCCTGCATCTTTATATAAGTGATACCACTGGTATCTTCGGGGTCGTTGGAAGGGCCTACATTGATGTAGTTCAATTCATTGATGGAAAACGTCTGGGCCGCTGACGACAGAATGCCTGTGTCACCGGCATTACCTGCTCCTTCCAGCACTATAGCTCCGGCGCCATCGCTGAAAATCATGCTGTCGCGGTCGTGGGGGTCCAGCACACGGCTTAACACATCCACGCCCACTACCAGGCAACGTTTTGCCACGCCGGCATGGATAAAGGCATCCGCCTGGATCACTCCCTGCAACCAGCCGGGGCAGCCAAATAAGATATCATAGGCCACACAAGAGGGGTTGCGGATCCCTAATTCATGTTTTACACGGGCTGCCAGTGAAGGCACAGCATTTGATTGTACAGATCCCCGTACCACATCTCCGAAGTTGTGTGCTACTATAAGCTGGTCGATGGTTTCCGGATCAATAGCTGCATCCCTGAGTGCCTGCCCCGCAGCGATGGCTGCAATGCCAGAGGCGCACTGATCATCTGTTATGTAACGGCGCTCACAGATACCGGTAATCTGTTCGAACTTATCGATGATATCCTGACCGGGAGCGTTGATACGCACCTTTTGCGCATCATAAAAGTGGTTGTTAACAAAGTCTTTGTTGGGCTTCGCTTGTTCGGGAATAAAACTGCCTGATCCCTTAATAGTAGTGATGAGCTTGTTCAAAATGTGCGGTTTAGGTGATAGTAAAATTGGATAGGTAGATCCATGTTTGCATTATATGATCATCCGGTTATGGGTCGGATGACAGGGTTACGGATAGTTTGCAGCAATTTAATATTGTCGGCTTAGTCCGGCTCTTGCTGGCTAGTAGTGCAGTATTAACATCGTGAAGTTACTTTATTTAGCCGAAAAATACTAATGGCCGCCGCTGCTATACAGCATGGAGCATCAATTTTCAGTATCTTTAAAATAGATCACCTAAAACCATACAACTATGACAATCCAGGAAATCGCGCAACGTCTTACAGACTTATGTGCCAAACAAGACTTCCATACTGCCCAGAAGGAGCTTTTTGCAGAAAATGCAATCAGCATCGAACCGGAAGCCATGGGACCTTTTGAAAAGGAAACCAGAGGCCTGCCGGGTATCTTCAAAAAAGGGGAGCTATTCGGAGATATGGTAGAAGCCTCCTATGGCTGCAAGGTTTCAAAACCCATCATTGCCGGCAATGCAATTGCCTTTACCCTGTCGATGGATGTTAAAATGAAAGACCGCGACCGTTCAACGATGGATGAAATCTGTGTGTATGTTGTAAAAGATGGTAAAATTATTTCAGAACAGTTTTTCTGGTAAAATGAGAAAGGCTGTATCAAGTGTTTTGATACAGCCTCTGTATTTTCTTTACAAACATTCATCATGAACCGCGGGTACCGCCTGTTTTCACAGGTTTTCTACTAAAAGCCGGAGGCGTAGCCGGTTTCATCGCAGCATTAGCACCCGTCAGATGGCTCTTCGGTTGCTTATTGTCTTTTTTGCCTCCCTTCTTGTGGTTAGATAGTAGTGACATAGTTTTCAGCGTTAGTGTGTTCCAAATATAAACATTTACAGCCAGATATACTGCGATATTTTCACGGTGCCGCTGCTTCAGCCAGGCTGGCCTTCTTTACAACACTGGCTGTCTTATGATCGCCGGTATGGCTCCATCCCGGCGGCATCACGATGTACAACAGTTTATTACCTATGCCGGGAGCCTTCCTGATATCTTTCCAGAGACAATACAGTTCCCCCAAATATACGTCCCACAGGTTGCCGGGGTCCATTTCCCGGGTGATACCATAAGCTATTTTTATTTCTTTCTGCTCCGGTTGAAATGTACCAAATACCTTATCCCATATATTCAGCAGATTGCAGAAGTTGGTATCCATATAAAGCGGATTTTTGGCATGATGCACGCGATGATAAGATGGCGTCAGTATAATACGGCTCAGAAAGCCCATCCGGCCATCTTTCATGATATTTTCCCCTACATGTATAAAAGAACCCCAAGTACCATCAATAAACATGATAAGAAAAAGCATGGGCGGTTTGACACCTGCCAGTATACAGATAGAAGTACGGATCACATCAGCATAAGGCGCCTCCAGGAAAAAATGTGCGTAGGTAACGGAGAGGTTCATATGGGTAGGCGCATGATGGGTGGAGTGAAGACACCAGAAGATACGTACCTTATGCCCCAGATAGTGATACACGAAATGGGCAAACTCCCATACCACATACCCATAAATAAACCAGTACCAGGTAAAAGAGACCTGAAAAGGGGCTATTTTCTCAAACAAACCGATACAAAAAGCAATGGCCGCAATAGAGATGAAACGCGAAATAAAACGATTAAGCACAAAGATCAGAAAAGGAATTTTATAATCTTCTATTTTAAAACGTTTGTACACCAGCGCCCGCACAACTTCTATCAGCAACAGCAAAGGTATTACCGGCGATATCACACCCAGGATACCATTGAGTGTTAGCAATGAAGAATAATTGCCGGTACGGAAAAGCTCCAGCAGATTACTAATGCCCAGAAAAGAAATCAATTCCTGATATAAGGTTTCTAAGATGGCCATAACGGGAAGATTAAAAAGATCATTAACGTGGAAAAACTTTCTCCCGGAAAATAATATAAATTCGGGAAGATTTCACCCGAATTTATTCTTATGAGAAACTTCTTGTGTCTGCTGATAACCCTGTTTTTAACCAACTCATTTTGTTCAGCCCAGTCTACTGATGCCATCCGTACCTCCTGGGGCAAACTTTATTACCATGTTTATGGAAAAGGAGAACCAGTGATTGTGCTGTCCGGCGGCCCTGGCAATTCCTGTCTGCAACAGGCAGAAGTTGCGGAAATGTTAGGTAAAAACTATCAGGCCATCTTACTGGAACAAAGAGGCACCGGCCTCTCAGTCCCTGTTCCATTCGACTCCACTACCATCAATATGCAGGCGGCCATTGAAGATGTACGCTTACTCATGGACCATCTGCATATCCCCCGTGTAGTTATATACGGCCATTCCTGGGGTGCTATGCTGGCGATGAACTTCGCAGCCACTTACCCGCAAAAGGTAAAAAAACTGGTGCTGGTATGTCCCGGTTACTACAAATTTGATCCGGAGTTTTTTACCACTCACATCAACAATCTGCGGACTAAAATGGGACTTTGTGAAATGTCCCGCTTCGAAATCCTGGATAAAAAGATGAAAGTCCATCAGGCTACTGCCGCCGACTCGGCGGAGTACAACCGAATCATACGGATGACGTATATCTTCGACAAAAACCTGATCGACAGCATACTGAAAAAAATTGATGTGGCACCTGCCAATACCACCATGCAGGGGCTGATAATCCAGGACCTCAACCGCATCCATTACGATCTGAGCAAAACACTGCCCCGCTACAAAGGCCCAATGTATGTAATCGCCAGCCGCCAGGACCCGCTGGCATTCTATACCTACGAACTCAAACAGGTTTACCCTGCAGCCAATCTGTATTGGATACAGGGCTCCGGACACTTCCCGATGTTTGAACAACAGCAAAGTTTTAATACTACCCTGCAGCGTATCATGCAGCTGTAATCCGGCTAACGGGAAACCATATACGTCATATTTTTGTGAAGATGAAGTTTACAATATAGGAAAAGCAGGTAACCGGCGTTACCTGCTTTTTTCCATTAGCTCAGTATTGTAAACCTGCACAGCCAGATAAGGATTGGGCTGATCTTTTTTTCTGAAGATGATTAAAAAAGGTTTGTTCAACATCAGTTTTTTAGGATGCAGGGCTGCCGGTGTTTCGGTGGAGTCCAGTGCAACAGCTATCATTGCTTCGCTTTTCACTTCTGCTCCTTGTTCATTCAGTACCATGGCTGTTTGCTGCCTCGCTTCCTCAATAGTATATTGGATGTCTTTCAGCTGAAACCGCTGGCCTTCCAGCTCAGGGAAGCGGGTACCGATATTAAAACCCAGACGGGGAATAGCTACCTCATCATCCGCCAGCAGTTGATATTTCCATGCCAGCACGTTATTGCGCATATTTTTCTTTCCGCGCTCCTCCCAATTCTTTATTAGTTCCAGGGCCTGTCCTAAGGTAGATGTGTTGGGAAGGCCTTTGGCCAGAATGATCTCCTGTTGATCATCTTTCGGTATCAATTTCAACATAAAATGATCATCATCCTCATAAAAAAGTACCTGGATACAATGGGCCAGAGATTCGTCATAATGGTCCATACCAAAGGCCCTCACCCGTGTGTTCCCGAATGCAAGGTGTTGCTGCCGGACCTGCATCGGTCTTTCAAAAGGCAGCGATTTATGAAAAAAAGCACGGACAACAATTTGATTATTTTCATTGTGCAGGTGTGCATGATAGTCCTGCTTATCCAGTGAGCCCCTAAATGAAGTGGTATTGTTTAACAACCGAAGTTCGGCGGAACCAGCAGGTGAGAGCGGGATATGGCCGCCCAGTTCGAGGCGGAGCGCATCCCAGGCCAATAAAAGTGTTGAAGAATAAATTACATTTCTATTTGCCGGTAAAGCTCCGTCCGGCGTTGTTACAAAACTGGTGGCCTTCAAATCCTGCAGGGATATTTCTTCCGGAAAGCCGGCAGGCAGGGTATTCCGCTGCACAGGTTGACATTGGGTGAGTGAAATAGCACCAGCCAGCAGGCCGTAGGAAAACAGTTTTCTTGTCATCGGTACAGGTTGAATATATCTTTCGAAAGTCTGAAAATTTTATCTTATCCCGAAAAAAACAAACGGCGGGCATCCTGCTCATAAAAATTTCAACTATCTTGTTGCCAAGTTAATCTAAACCCGTTGTCAAATCCTATTAAAAAAATGCTGGCCCGGCTGATCATCCGGCTGTCCGGCAGATTGTCTTCCCGTCCGGATAAAAAAGCTGTTTTCGCTTCCCTGTCCCAGTTACACGAAGCTATTCTGAAAGGCAAAAAAGACAGGGGGCCTGTAGTGCCGTTTGCCAGCGACAGCGCCCGTATCATTATTTTCTCCGACCAGCACAAGGGTGCCCGCGACGCGGCAGACGATTTCAGGGATGCAGCAGCTACTTACTCCGGCGCATTGAAGTACTATTATGATCATGGCTATACTTTCATCAACCTGGGCGACTGTGAAGAGTTGTGGGAGAACAAACCTGCTGCTGTGATGGTTCACAACCAACAGCCTTTACAAGAAGAAGCCCGTTTCCTGCAACGCAAGCGCTACTATCGTATTTTTGGCAACCACGACCTGGAGTGGCACTACCTCGTTCCCCGCCGTCAGTTTCTGCGGCCGCTGTTCGGTAAAAAACTGCGGGTACACGAAGGACTTATTCTGCAAACACAATATAACGGTGACGCCTACCGTATTTTCCTCGCCCATGGACACCAGGGAGATAAAAGAAGTGATGGCAATACTTTCAGCAAGTGGTTTGTAGCCGCTATCTGGACACCGGTACAACGTTTCCTCGACATACATCCTGATACACTCTCCGAATCTTTTGATCTGGTAGATGCCCACAACATTATGATGTATGAATGGAGCCTGCAGGTCCCGAAAACACTGTTTATTTCAGGGCATACCCATAAGCCGGTCTTTGCTTCGATGGACCATATAGACAGACTCAACAAACAACTGCAACGGGCCACCGCAGAAGGAGACACTGCAGCCGTCAGCTCGCTGGAGGCTGAACTGCGACGGAGAGCGGATGAATATGCCGGTAAACAATTTGTTAAAACCATGGCACATCCCACTTACTTTAACACCGGCTGTTGCTGTTTCGATGATGGCGATATCACCGGCATAGAAATCGCCGACGGCTTTATCCGTCTCATCAAATGGACCCGTAAAGGCGGTGCTGTGGCCCATCGCAAAGTACTCGAAGAATGCCCACTCTACTATATCTTCGATCAGCTGAACCCATAACAAAAAGAGAGATGCGTTAATTGTATTTTCTTTAAAACATCATCACGAACAATAGAAACAACTGTTTGTTAGCTTTACATTAGCATGAAAACTATTGTTGATCCTAAACTCTGATCACATGAAAAAGTTAATTGTTCTGATGGCTTTGTCAATGTTTATAGCGATTTCAGCTGTTCGTGCGCAGGATCCAGGCCCTACCAAAAAAGAGATCCGGAAAGAGAGACATGCAGAAAAAAAATCACTCAGAGCTCTCAACGGAAAAGATGTCAGCTACCAATCCAAACAACGCTTCGCAGAAAATTTTGGTAATGCAACGGATGTCAAATGGGAACGCACTGCTTATTTCGATCAGGCAGCTTTTATTAACAAAGACGGTAAACCTATGACTGCTTACTACGATGATCAGTCTAATCTGGTAGGTACCACCTCCCCTGCTTCTTTTACAGATCTGCCAGCGGCAGCACAAAGAAACATAGAAAGACATTTTAAAAATTATAAAGACGCAACTGTTGTCTTCTTTGATGATAACGAGTTTAACCAGACCAACATGATCATTTATGGTGAAGAATTTGAAGACGAAGACAACTATTTTGTAGAACTGCGGGACGATAATGGTAAGCCCATCGTACTGCGGGTTACACTCGAAGGAGAAGTTACCTATTTTGCGGACATTAAATAAAACAAAAAACCGGAGACAGCTCCGGTTTTTTTATGATCATTTAGCCTGGATCACAGATAAGATATTACCAGCGGGATCTGTAAACCACGCCAGAGATATACCTCTTTCCGTATCCCGGAAAATACCCTTTTCATCTGTAGCGATAGGTTCTCCATAATGCAGGAACCGGATACCTTTCCGGGTAAGCTGTTCCACAGCTTCTTCCACATTTTCTACAGGAAAATTCAGAATAGTAAATGTTGCCGGCTCATGGTTGGGCTTGGGATAGATGAATATTTTCGAATTACCGTTCACGCGAAGTTCAAGTCCCTCAGGCATTTCTGCCACTTCCAGGCCCATTTTATCCTGATAGAACTGTTTGGCCTGCTGCAGGTCATCGACCGAAAAACTACTGAATGCAGTGGATTGTTTGAACATAGCTAAACATTTTTTAGATGAGCAATATCCATGCGCCTCAAATTTGTAACCAGAAAAAGTAGCTGCTATTTTTGAGATTTGACCTTCTTTACCGCACTGGGCGTGGCCATTTCCTTGATCCGGTATTTGACGATCTTATTGATCAATGATACCGGCAATGGTTTATCCAGTGGAAACTGGATGGCTCCTTTAGAAGTTTTATATGCTGTTAAATCATCCTGAAATACAGCAATAGCAGTTCCTCCGGGATAAAAACCCACATGCGCCTTGTAACCAGCAAACCATACCAGTACCTTATCGAGTTTGAAGGCCGGCATGTTGTAACTGATCACTTCTGTGGCTGCGGGGACCGCCTTACGGATAATTTCCCGCATCTCACGGGCTCTAAGGACGCTCTCTATGGGCAGGGTTGCCATATACTCATCCGTAGTAGTGAATTTTGTTTTGTTTTCCATATCCTTATTATAGATAGTGACAACACAAAAATACAAAGACCTTCCTTTTTTCTTGCGGTGTAAAGACGGCAATTCCAGGGGGTAGGTGCGTCAAAAAAGCAGGGGGTGCCTCTCGCGAAGCACCCCCTGTGATGGCAATAAGCTTAGGGATATTATTGCGTATCTATTTTTGTCTCCAGGCTGTCCTGCAGGGAAGGACGCAGGGCAGACAGCAGATTGTAACCAGTAGCATTTTCAATGTCCCGTACTGTTGTTCTGTATTGTTTCCAGTCGGTATTGATACTATTGATATTCGGAGTATTGACAGCTATTACACGGGTGCTGCCATTTACGCGGCTAAGGTCGTTGTTACCGTTAGGTAATACCACCACTACTTTCCAGATGTTGGAAGGTACAGTTACATTACCGTTGTCGATGGTATAGGTAACACCACCCTGAGAGCCGGTACCCCCTTGTCCGTAAGAACCGCAGATCACATATACTTCATTGCCGGCATTCACCAGGCTACGGGTATAGTTTTCGAGGTTTCCCCAGGTTTGCTGGTTATTGTTAGGAGCCTGTGGCATCATATTGCTCATGAGGAAAGTGGCAGAATTCGCGGTACTGGTGGATGTTCTGTCTGCTGAAGGACAGTTGTGGCCACGGTCAAATCCGGAGCCGGTATAGCTGGTGTTCTGCACCTGATACCAGCCGGCAGGCAGGGTATTATCAGCTCTGAAGTCGTTGGACCTGGTCGCAGAACCGAGATCGCTGGACTGAATATGCCAGCTTACCCAGTTGGGTGTAGCACGGCTACGGTTATACGACAATGTATAATAGGTCTTTACCATGAGGTAATTATTCTCAGCACTAACATCCGCCAGTGCGTTGCTGGGGTTACCCATCAGCATATTGTCATCATCGTTGCCGGTAGGCTGACCAGGGTCGGTACCAGTAGTGTCTCCTGCTGCCACAGCGATATCATCAATATTGATTCTGTTGGAGCCGCCGGAGGTTTTACGGATAGACAAACGGAAGCTGGCTACTGCCGGCATGGTGAAGGTGGCTGTTTGCAGGGAAGGAGCGGTAGTCACCGTATTACCCTGTTGCTGCCAGGTTTGTCCGTTGTCGGTAGATGTCACCAGCTGCCAGTCACTGTTACCGTCTGATCCATAGGTACCGTGTTTTACGGTAATGGTTAAAGTACCTGTACCACCGGTGATGTTGAAGTTGGTGGTCAGAGCGCCTGTATTGCGGATACGAACAGACTTGGTACCATTTTTAAGATCGGCAGTCAGATTGCCAATCAAAGCGTCATCTAATGTCCAGGAGCCGCTGGTAAGGGTTACGCTACCAACAGCATAAGCTGTTTTGGTGCCGGACTCAAAGTCTTCGGACAAACGAACAACGGATTCGGTGTTGGCTGATACACGGGTGGAATTAACTTCCTGAGGCTGGATAGTGGCCTCTTTTTTACAGGCAGCGAACAGGATACTGCCCAGGCAAAGGACAAAGCAATGCCGCATGAATTGTTTCATAATTCAAAATTTATAGGATACAACAAAAAGGAGACTATAACGGGCTATTAGGATTCTATCGATGTGGTGGCCAGTGCTATGCAGGTACCATCAGGCTGATGCCCGGTAATATAAACAGGTATACTCGTTCCCGTTTCTACACGGGAAACCTGTATATCGGACAGATTCTCTTTCAGAAACAAATACAGCTCATGAAAACGTTGTGCGTTGGCAACCATTGGCATATCATTGGGGTCAGCCGGATTACAGATCTGGTCAAAAAAAGTGACAGCATCTACAGACCGCACCACCTGCGATTCAACATCATGTAAAGCTGCAATTTTTTGCTGTACTCCCGCTGCAGGCAATACACCCCATTCCAAAATGGTAAGTGGATACTCTGATTCGCTGTAAAATAAAATACCGGCGATTTGGTTGTTAAGTTGTTCTAACAAAGAATGGTTTTGCATGAAATAAAGTTAGCCATTATTTCTATATAATTTTATCTTGATAACAATGGTAACATTAGTTTAATTTAATTCCAGGGCTATATTGGTTGTAGCTTTCTGGCTACAAGTGTTTTAATCTGATTGACTCAAAATTTAAATTGAGTGTCCTGATGCCGGGCATATCTATTATCGAAAATATCCCAGGGCTGAAACCCTGGGATATTTTAAATCATTTAATGCTTTCTCCTCTGGCAGATAATCTGAACCAGTCTTTGGCGTAAGGCTTCAGCAGCTCTGTAGCGGTGGAAGGCCCCCAGGTGCCTGCTTTATAAAGATGTAATTCTTTTGAAGGATATTTTTTCCAGGCATCCAGAATCGGCATCACAACTTTCCATGCTGCCTCTACCTGATCAGCACGCATGAATAAAGTGGGGTTGCCCTCCAAAACGTCCAGCAGTAAGGCTTCATATGCTTCCGGGATCGTTTCCGTATAGGCTTCCTGGTAAGTAAAGTCCATTTCTACCGGCTTCAGTTTCATTTTCAGGCCGGGCACCTTGCTTTCAAACAGCAAACTGATTTCCAGTTCAGGCTGTATACTGATGACCAGGCGGTTAGGTGTGAGATCATCCTTAAAGATCTTATGGGGCGAGTCTTTGAACTGTATGGTGATGACCGACGACTGAACAGGCATCGACTTACCGGTACGAAGATAGAAGGGAACACCTTTCCAGCGGTCGTTGTCAATAAACAGACGGGCTGCCACAAAGGTTTCTGTATTGGAAGCGGGTTGCACTTGCTCTTCTTTACGATAAGCCACCCGGCGTCCGCCTTGCACATTACCGGCAGTGTATTGTCCCCTGATCACATTCTTGAATACCTGTTGCTGTGTAAAAGGACGTATATGTTTCAGCACTTTCACTTTGGCATCGCGGATCAGCTCCGACTGATAAAATCCAGGCCGCTCCATCGCAATGATACACAACAGCTGCAGCAAATGGTTCTGTACCATGTCCCGCAAAGCCCCGCTGCTATCGTAATAGCCGCCGCGCTTGCCCACGCCCACTTCTTCCGCCACGCTGATCTGGATATGGTCGATATATTTCCTGTTCCACAACGGCTCAAACACATAATTGGCAAACCGGAAGGCCATAATGTTCTGTACCGCTTCCTTTCCCAGGTAGTGGTCGATGCGGTAGATCTGTTTCTCAGCAAAACGTTTGGTGAGGAACCGGTTCAGCTTTTTAGCCGTTTCGAGATCGGTACCGAAAGGTTTCTCCACTACAATACGGTCCTGCTGATCACGACCACACATGGTATTCACATGCAGGGCGTCCGCAATTACTTCGATGAACCTGGGTGCTACGGCGAAATAAAAAATGCGTACACTGTTTTTTTTATTTTCCTTATCAAAGGTGTCCAGTTTCTTCCTCAGTCGCTTGTAGGTATCTTCCTTCATGAAATCGCCCTGCAGATAAGTAATACAGGAAGCAAATTCATTCCACACTGCTTCATCCGCTTTACCATTCCGGCTGAATTCATTCACGCCGGCCAGCAGGTCCTGCTTGAAAACTTCTTCATCTTCTTCCAGAAAATCAACGCAGCAAATGGTGAATACCGGCGGCAGGTGATGGTCGGTGAACAGATTGTAAAGAGCCGGAATAAGTTTTCTTCTAGTCAGATCTCCTTTGGCACCAAAAATTGTAATGGCGGACGGGAGGTTTTTTCCAGGTTTCATCTAAGCATCGGTTTAACAGCTAAATTAGATGAATTCCTGAAATATGTGCGATGTTGCAGCAGTCTTTTATGTATATTTAAAATAACCATCCTCTTTTCAGGAGTGTAAGACATCAGACTTTTACCACCACTTTTCCTCTGGTACTGCCGGTTTCCAGCTGCTGATGCGCCTGTTTCATCTCTTCAAAGGAAAATACCTGCGACACTTCGGGCCTGATAAACCCTTGCGCAATAAGGTCTGCCAGCTGTTGCATGTCTTTTCCGCTGGAAGCGACTACGATAAAATATCCGTTTTTGTTTTGAGCAGCGGCCTTCGTTCCTACAGCTTCCCTTAACCCGGTAGGCAGGCTGATGATAGTTCCCTGTTCCCGCAGGGTCAGCAGGGAACGGTCAATATACTCGCCTCCCATGGAATCCAGCACCAGGTCGAGGTTCCGGTAGTGATCTTCAAAAGGAGCCGATTTATAATCGAAATGTTCATCTGCGCCCAGCCCCAGCACAAAATCGCGGTTGGCTGCAGAAGCGGTGCCTATCACATAGGCCCCCATGTATTTGGCTATCTGTACGGCAAAATGTCCTACACCACCTGCGGCGGCGTGGATCAGCACTTTATCGCCTTTTTTGATACCGGCGCTGTTCAATGCCTGCAAGGCGGTGAGCGCGGCCAGGGTGGCTGCTGCGGCCGCTTCGTGCGAAACACCGGCCGGTTTCAGGGCCAGCTGGTCAGCGGGCGCCGCTACATATTCCGCATAAGCTTTGCCATGTCCCGGGAAGTTGACCATCCCGAACACCTCATCCCCCTCTTTCAGCAAGGGAGAGCGGGAAGCCGTTACCACACCCGAAATATCCCATCCCAGAATAACTGGGTCCAAACCCTGAAATTTAGCTGTAAGCCCTTTACCCGAGCGGGTTTTAACATCTATTGGATTTATACTGATAGCTTTCACCTGAACCAGCACTTCGCCATCAGCGATCTCTGGTACGGGTAAGGTGGTGTAAACGAGGTTTTCCGTACCACCCGGGCTTTTCAAAACGATTGCTTTCATGACTATAGGATTAGGACACAAATGTAGCCAGAATGGGACCAGCTTTTCCTGTACATTAATGGTATAATTCTGTAAAAACTCAGGATAAAAAAAGGCGGCCCGGATAACCGGCGCCGCCCTACATCGATTCGTATGTCCGTTCTGGTTAGAATTCCTTTACAGCCTCACCCAGATCATAGGTGGGCACTTTCCCGTCCAAAGCCCCGGCTACAATACTGCTGCCGGCTGCGCTGCGGTATCCGCCGGCGCAATGTACCACAATCGGCTTATCGAGTGGGATCTCGTTTACCCGTTCCCGTAACTGGTCCAGTGGAATGCTGATAGCGCCAGGCAACAGCTGTATTTGTGCCTCAGATTCCATTCTCACGTCCACAATGGTATAATCCTGCGGATGAGTTTTCAGATCGTCCAGGGGCACAGGTTGCATAGTATGGCTACCAGCGTCAGACACCATCGCACCGCTGATCAAGCCTTCATAGCCTATCTTCGCCGCTTTGGCGATCACTTCCTGCAACTGCTGCTCGTTGGCGGCAATCAGGTAGAAATGCTCTCCTGGTGCTACCACGCTACCCAGCCAGGTTTCGAACTTACCCTGGTTTTGCAGGTTGATGGCCTGCGGCAGGTGACCTTTTTTAAAGGCTGCCGCCGGTCTGGTATCGATGATCAGGATGCCTTTATCCAAAGTGGCGGTGTCTTTCAACACCGGTACTTTCTCCAGAGAAGGCTGCAATGCTGGTGCTCCCTGCCTATTGACACTTACATCATAAGGGAAATATTTCGGGACAAAAGGTTGTTGGGATAACAGATCCTTTACAAATTCTTCCGGTGTCATGGACTGCAGGCTCCAGTTGGTCCTTTTCTCTGCCCCGATGGTGCTGCTATTGGCATCCCCCAGTGATTTACCGCAAAGTGTACCGGCACCATGTGCAGGATATACCAGCGTATGGTCCGGCAATGTCATCAGTTTTTCCCGCAGGGAGTGGTACATCTGCAGGGCCAGTTCCTGGCGGGAGGCTTGCAGATTACCCGCTTTTTCCCGCAGGTCAGGACGGCCGCAATCACCGATAAACAAAGTATCTCCGGTGAAGACTGCTTTGGTCTGACCATTTTCTTCCAGTACAATACTGATGCTATCCGGTGAATGCCCGGGCGTATTCAGTGCCTTGAAAGTAAGCTCTCCCACGTGTATCACATCTCCATCATCAAACGCTGTGTGTGGGTATTGCGCGCCTACCAGTTGTGAACAGTATACTACAGCACCTGTAGTCTGATGCAGCTCCAGATGGCTGCTAACAAAATCAGCATGCGGATGTGTTTCAATCACGCCGGTGATAGTAGCCTTTTTTGCTGCAGTATAAGCCAGATAAGGAGTTACGTCTCTGGCCGGATCTATCAGTATGATTTCATTGGCCACTTCGCTGTATACTGCGTAGGAATAGTGCGCCAGTGCTTTATCTTCAAATTGTCTTATTTCCATATCTGTCAGTTTTTTTAATGCGGTAATTTTTCACGGAACCTGCCATATACCCAGGTACCGGCAATAGCACTCAACAGTGTAACGGCTACCACAGTGGCACCCACACCGATCTGCGCGAATAATGGTCCGGGGCAGGCGCCGGTAACAGCCCAGCCGAGGCCAAACAACAGGCCTCCATAT
Organism: Chitinophaga flava; assembly: GCF_003308995.1. Lineage (NCBI taxonomy): Bacteria > Pseudomonadati > Bacteroidota > Chitinophagia > Chitinophagales > Chitinophagaceae > Chitinophaga > Chitinophaga flava. Next base: position 82,467 of record NZ_QFFJ01000001.1, read on the forward strand.
ATCTGCCCTTTATTGAATTTTTTGGGATGAAACACAACCGTTTCACCATCCAGTGTTTTAATATTGAATTTTTTGATCAGCCATACAGATAACATTCCCACCATCACAGCGCTACCAATCACGCCGTACATATGAAAAGACTGCAGGCGGAACATTTCCTGTATGCGAAACCAGCTGATAACTTCTGCCTTCACAAAAATGATCCCGAATATTGTTCCTATCACCAGGTATTTTAATTGACTCAACCAGGTATTCATAAAAAGATGATTACAGTGAAAGAATAAAAGGCAGTATCAGATTAGCCATGATAAAGCCACCGATCATAAAACAAATGGTAGCCACCAGTGAAGGCCATTGCAGCGTAGACAAGCCCATGATAGCATGACCACTGGTACAGCCGCCAGCATATCGTGTGCCGAAGCCTACCAGGAAACCGCCGCCTACCATCATCAGCAGACCACGTACCGACAACAGCGCCGGCCAGTTGAACAGTTGCACCGGCACCAGTGAATGATAATCATTGATACCATATTGCGATAATTCAGTAACCAGCTTAGGGCTCACCGACATACCCGCAGGGTTGGCAAGCAGCGTGCCTGCGATGATCCCTCCTAACAGGATCCCCCCTACGAAAAAGAGATTCCAGGCTTCCTTCTTCCAGTCGTAATCGAAAAAAGGTACTTTGGCCGGTACACAGGCTGCGCAGATGTGGCGCAAAGAGGAACTGATACCAAAGGATTTGTTTCCTACCAGCAGCAGTACCGGAACGGTAAGTCCGATCAGCGGTCCGGCTATATACCAGGGCCAGGGTTGTTGTAAAAATGTTAAGATATCCATTTAAATTCTCCGGGTTTTATGATGCAAAGATGTTTTAATACGATGATGTAATTGGTGACAATTGTTACACAAGACCGCTTTATTTGAGTACTGTTTCCAGGATGATGATGTATACGCCCATGGCCAGTACAAACCAGCCAAAGGCCTGTTTAAGCTTAGCACCGGGTATCTTGGAGGTAAGTGCTCCGCCGATCAATACACCGGCCACAGCTATCACTGTAACCGTAATCAGCAATACCCAGTTGATACCACCTCTGCCGGCATCTCCCAGGAAACCGATCAGCGTACTCATGGCCATGATCAGAAGAGAAGTGCCCACCGCCCTTTTCATGGGCAGGCCTGCAATCATAATCAATGCGGGAATGATAAGAAAACCACCGCCAGCGCCCAGCAAACCGGTGATAAAACCGATCAGGGTGCCATACAGCAAAAGTCTGATCCGACCTGCTGTGCTCATATTGGTAGCTGCCGTCAACGTGGCGTTCTTTCCGCGGATCATGGATACAGATGCCATCAGCATCAGCAGCGCAAACAGGAGCATCACGCCCAGTTCCCTGGTAACGATGAAATCACCTGTTTGGAAGAGCGCTGCAGGGATGGCCGGCACCACATAGTGCCTCGTAAGAAAGACGACCAGAATAGATGGTATACCAAACAGCAGCGCCACCGGTATATCTACCAGTTGTTTTCTGTAACTGCCTACTGCCCCTACCAGGCTGGTGGTACCTACAATAAAAAGAGAATAGGAAGTGGCAGCTGCCGGGGCAATACCAAAGAGATACACCAGTACCGGTAAGGTTAAGATAGACCCACCGCCACCAATCAATCCCAGTGAAATACCAATCAACGCAGCTGCTATATAACCTGTAATTTCCATCTGTAACTCGTTTGCTTTAATGTCCATACAAAGGTACATACCTCTGCAAGCAAACTCTGTGACTTTGGTTACATAGGTAATACCTCTATATAATTCCTGTTGAGCTTAACAATGCCTTTCTGCTCCATTTTTTTGAGCAGACGTGAAACGACCTCCCTCGATGAGTTAAGGTCTGTAGCTATTTCCTGGTGGGTTAATTTGAGTTCATGGGTGCCTAGTTTGTCGGCCTGAGCGCGGATATAGGACAACAGCCGCTCATCCATACTTTTAAACACGGTGCTGTCCAGCACGTTGAGCACTTCTTCAAAACGGCGCCGGTAAGATTCTATTACAAACTGGTACCAGCTTTTATAATCTCTCATCAGGGCTTCCATATACCTTACGGGTATCATGAGCACCACCGAGTCATCTACCGCTTTGGCCATTACTTCGCTGGCTTTTCCGGAGGCCACACATACCATGGAAATGGCACAGGCATCGCCTGGCTCCAGATAATACATAAAAAATTCGCCTATATCTTCTCCTTCACGATACAGTTTTAATCTTCCTTCGAGTACCAGAACAGTATATCTGATCGGCTGGCCCTGTTGCATCAGCACCATACCGGCCGGCACCTCTTTGATGGCTCCTATATCTGACAGATGTTGTTTTAAATCGCTGTCCAGCGTAGGGAAATGCGTATCGAGGTATTGGAGAATATCCGTTTTACTATCCATTGTCACACCAATATGTTTACAAGGTACAAAAAAGCATGCGATCAGGGAGCAGGCATGTATATCATCGTAAAAAAATATAAAAAACCTTAAAATTATATAACAACCATTCCGGCCCTTACGGCTACTTTTGCCTCATATGAAAAAAGTCCTCACGCTCATACTGGCGATGTTATACATCGGCACTTCCACCGGAGCCACTTTCCATATGCATTATTGCATGGGGAAGCTGGTAGAGGTAGAGCTGTGGCGTGCGGACAGCAAAAAATGCAGTCATTGCAAGACAGACCTGAACAAAGGATGTTCAAAAAAATGCTGCAAGGATGAACATAAGACTGTTAAGCTCGAGAAAGATGAGAAAGTAGTGGCACATGCCCTGCATTTTTTACAGATGCCTGTGGCCGATGCCCCTGCCTACTATACTTCATTGCCACCAGCCCGCGTGCTGGCGCTGGCCGAAGAGCATCCGGTAAGCAACGCGCCGCCGCGAAGCAGTAAAGTCCATCCCCATATCCTGCATTGTAACTTCCGCATCTGATACCCCTTCCCAGGCTGAAGCCCTGGGCTATATTACACTTTAGCTGACTTATTTACGGGAATAAAACGGACCACTGCTACGTGTAGCCAGTGTCGTTATACAGTATGCCGTATTAGTATACACCCTGCCCAATAGACCTGGTGCTGCAGTCGCTGCTGCTGTTTACCTGCACCCTTTGAAAAAATATATATGGTACATCGAATTATTGAATGGTCCCTGCGCAACCGGTTTATAGTACTGGTGCTGGCAACAGCCTTGTTTGCCTGGGGTATCTATGCCGTCAAAAAAAATCCTATCGACGCCATTCCCGATCTGTCTGAAAACCAGGTGATCGTATTCACGGAGTGGATGGGCCGCGGCCCACAGCTGATAGAAGACCAGATCACCTATCCACTTGTGACCAACCTGCAGGGACTTCCTAAAATCAAATATGTACGGGGTTCTTCCATGTTTGGGATGAGTTTTATTTATGTCATTTTTAATGATGATGTAGACATTTACTGGGCCAGAGAAAGGGTACTCGAACGGTTAAGCACCGTATCCCGCACTTTGCCTACCGGTGTAGCGCCGCAGCTGGGGCCCGACGGCACCGGTGTGGGCCACATTCTATGGTATACCCTCGACGCCCCGGGTATGGACCTCGGAGAACAACGCGCACTACAAGACTGGTACATCAAATTTGCCCTTCAGAATGTAGAAGGAGTGAGTGAAATCGCTTCCTTTGGCGGTTTTCAGAAACAATACCAGATCACGGTAGATCCTAATAAACTACTGTATTACCGCTTGTCGGTAGCAGAAGTGATCAATGCCATCCGGACCAACAACAACGAGTCTGGCGGCCGAAAATTTGAACTCAGTGATATCGGCTATATCATTAAAACCTCCGGCTATCTGAAGTCTGCCGAAGAAATCGAAAACATACCTGTCAAAACACAAAACAGCATCCCCATCCGGGTGGCTGATATCGCCGCTGTGCAGATGACCGGCGAAACACGCCTGGGCATCTTCGACCAGGACGGACAGGGAGAGCGTGTAGGCGGCATCGTAGTGATGCGTTATGGTGAAAACGCCGCAGCTGTGATCGACAAAGTGAAGGCGAAAATGCAGGAAGTAGCCAAAGGTTTTCCGGAGAAAGTAAAATTCGACATTGTATATGACAGGGGTGAGCTGATCAAAGAATCTGTAGACTCCATCAAACATACACTCATCGAAGAAATGATCGTCGTATCCATCGTGGTGATCATCTTCCTCTTCCACTGGCGTAGTGCCCTGAGTATCATTATACAGATCCCTATCACGCTGGCCGCCAGCTTCCTGCTGCTGAATGCCTTCGGTATTTCTTCCAACATCATGTCGCTGACAGGTATAGCCCTGGCCATCGGAGTGATCGTAGACAACGGGATTATCATGAGTGAAAACGCCTATAAGCATCTGTCAGAAAGGTATGCCCTCTGGCAGGAACAACAAAAAAACAAGTAACATGAACTGGCTGAAAAAGATATTTAAGAAATCACCGCAATGGATCAGCGAAGAAGAGCGACTGAAGATCATAGAACAATCCAGCAAGCAGGTATCACGCGGCGTATTTTTTGCCACCATTATTATCATTACTTCATTTCTGCCGGTATTTATGCTGACCGGCCAGGAAGGCAAACTGTTTCACCCGCTGGCCTATACGAAAACGTTCATCATGATCATGGACGCCCTGCTGGTGATCACGCTGGCGCCGGTGCTCATCTCCTTCTTCATGAAAGGCAAATTCAGACCCGACAATGCCAATCCGGTCAACAGAATACTGGAACGTATATACGAACCCGTGATCAAAGGGGTATTAAAATGGCGTAAAACCACCATCGCTATCAACGTGATCGCGCTGGTGATCACCATCCCGCTGCTGAAAAGCCTCGGCAGCGAATTTATGCCACCGCTGGATGAGCAGAGCATTCTGTTTATGCCGGTCACCCTCCCCGATATCTCCAACGCAGAAGCCAAAAGGATACTGCAGGTACAGGACAAAATCATCAAGTCGGTGCCCGAAGTGGAGAAAGTACTGGGTAAAGCTGGCCGTGCAAGCACCGCTACCGACAACTCTCCCATCAGCATGATAGAAACTATCATCATGCTGAAGCCTAAATCCAAATGGCGGGAAGGCAAAACCAAAAAAGACATCATCGATGAGCTGGATGCCAAACTGCAGATACCCGGTGTTGTCAACGGCTGGACCCAGCCTATCATCAACCGTATCAACATGCTGGCTACCGGTATTCGTACAGACGTTGGCGTGAAAGTATATGGTCAACAGCTGGACACTATTGCCGCTGTTTCCGAAAGGGTAAAACAGGCCCTGGAAGGCACCGTTGGTATCACCGACCTGTATGTGGAACCCGTTACCGGCGGTAAATACCTCGATATCACCGTACGCCGCGCCGATCTGGCCCGCTATGGCCTCAACGTAGACGACGTGAACCAAACCGTAGAAACCGCGCTGGGCGGCTCTCCTATCGGCAACACCATCGAAGGAAGACAACGTTTTTCTATCAGTGTACGCCTGGCACAGGACTACCGCAACAGTGTGGAACGTATCCGCCGTATCCCCCTCATGTCGGCTTCTATGGGAGAAGTACCACTGTCATCCGTTGCAGACGTGAAGTTCACCGACGGCCCACCCATGATCACCTCAGAAAACGCCATGCTCCGCGGTGCAGTACTGTTTAATGTACGCGGCCGCGACCTGGGCAGCACGGTAAAAGAAGCCATCGACAAAATGGGTAAAGCACAGGGCGTTCTGCCACAGGGATATTATCTCGAATGGAGCGGCCAGTACGAAAACCTTATCCGTGGCCAGCAAACACTGCTGTGGATTGCGCCGGTAGTGCTGATCATCATTTTCTTCTCACTTTACTTCGCGTTCCATTCTATCCGCGAAGCCTTCCTGAGCCTCATCACCGTACCATTTGCCCTTATCGGTGGCGCCTATATGATTTATTTCTGGGGCGTCAATCTCTCTGTGGCCGTGGCCGTAGGCTTTATCGCTCTTTTCGGTATCGCCGTGGAAACAGGTATCGTGATGGTCATCTACCTGAATGATGCCATGCAGCAGCTGGTAAAACAGAAAGGTAACAGTTCAGCTACCATCACGCGTGATGATCTGCGCGAACATGTGATATACGGCGCAGCCAAAAGGCTCAGACCCAAACTGATGACCGTATGCGTGTCACTGTTCGGGTTGGTGCCCGTACTGTGGGCCAGCGGCGTAGGTACAGACGTGATGAAGCCCATCGTACTACCCATGATCGGCGGAGTACTCACCTCTTCTACCCACATCCTGCTGGTGACCCCGCTGATCTTCCTAATGACAAAAGAATATGAATTGCGTAAGCACGGAAAACTGGAGATTCATGAAGTACATCATTAAATATATATACATCAAACCGCTGGTGATAGCGCTCTTTATCCTGGGCGCGCCGGTACTGTCATTTGCACAACAAACACCGGTATTATCACTGCCCGGCATCCTGCAGAAAATTGACAGCAACAACGTGCTGCTGCAGTCTTACGGACTGAAAGCAGAGAGCTACAAACACAATGCAGCAGCAGCTACCGCCTGGATGGCACCTATGGTAGGCGTCGGCACCTTTATGACACCGTATCCCGGCCAGCAGGTGATGGACGAGCGCGATAAAGGCAGCCTGATGCTGCAGCTGGAACAAGACATTCCTAATCCCGCCAAACTCGCCGCTAAAAAACGTTATATCGCCTCTCAGGGCAATATCGAACTGGCTACCCGCGGTGTCACCCTCAACGAGTTGAAAGCACAGGCCAAAAGGTTGTACTTCAACTGGATCATCGCGCAGCAAAAAATAAAAGTGCTGCAGGAGAATGAAAAGATCATGCAGACCATGAAAAAGATTGAGGAAGTAAGATATCCATACAATCAGTCACAGTTGAGCGGTGTCTATAAAACCAATGCCAAACTGGAAGACAACCGCAACATGATCCGCATGCAGGAAGGCACCATCGCCAAAGCCCGTTCCTGGCTCAACAGCCTGATGAACGCACCCGGCAACCAGGCATTTGAGATTGACACCACTTACCAGCCGGTATTTGAACCAGCCGCCTCTTATGACACCGCCTCTCTGGCCGCCGTGCGCAAGGATGTCCTGAAAATGAATGAAAGCATCAGTTCCATGCAGCTGAATATTGAAAGCATGAAACGCGACAGAAAGCCGGATTTCAGGATTCGTTTTGATCATATGCAACCGCTGGGGGCCATGATGCCAAAGGCTTTCAGCGCTATGGGCATGATCAGCGTCCCCATAGTACCCTGGGCTTCCAAAATGTATAAGTCCGGTATCAAAGCCATGGAATACAACGTGGCGGCTATGGAAAAAGAAAAGGCCGCCATGTTGCAGGAAACCCAGGGCATGCTGTATGGTATGCAGTACGAGATCCGCACCATGCAGCAGCGCATCGCAGCCATGGAAGATAAAATCGTGCCTTCCCTACGGCAAACGCTGGACGCCAGTTTCCTCAACTATCAGGAAAATAAAATGACGCTGAGTAATGTGATCGACTCCTGGGAAGCACTGACAATGATGCAATCCGGCATACTGGATGAAAAATTGAAACTCTATGAAATGATCGTGGATTATGAAAAACAGCTATATCGTTAATATCATACCCGCCATGGCCGTGGCCATACTGGCGCTGGCAGCCTGCAAGAGCAAGACAGCCCATACCCACAGTGCCGGGCATGCACAGGGCACCGACAGCAGCGTTGCTGCACTGACACAGCCTGTCAACGCCCGCGTGATCGCCACCATTCCGGTGATCAAAGCGGAGAGTGGTACCCGTATCTATACATCCGAAGTGAGCGGAGTGATCACCTACGATACCCGCCGTCAAACCAGTATTGCCAGCCGTGTAGGCGGCCGCATAGAAAGGCTGCTGATTAAATACAACTACCAGCCGGTGAAACAGGGACAGCTGATTATGGAGATCTATTCTCCGGAACTGGCCGCCGCTCAGCGTGAACTGCTGCTAGTGGCCCGCCAGGGTGATCAGCTGTTATCAGCTGCACGTCAACGGTTACAGCTGCTAGGCATGCAAACGGCGCAGATAGACCAGGTCCTGAGAACAGGAAATATCCTTTACCGCATTCCTGTATATAGTAACAGTAACGGCTATATCCTGGAAAAGACCAGCAGTGCTTCCACCACAGCACCGGCACCTGCCGCGGCGCCCGCAGGCGATGGTATGAACAGCATGGGAGGCGGCAGTGCACCTTCCGCTGCACCCGCCACAGCAACAGCAGCGGCCACCACGCCGGTCATGCTGCGGGAAGGACAGTATGTCAGCGCCGGACAATCACTCTTCACCATCTATCAGGCTGATAATCTTGTTGCAGAATTTTCCTTCCCATCTCAACTGGCTTCCAGGCTCAAACTGCAGCAACAGCTGCTCTTTTATCCTACCCACGATAAAGCTGCCATGCAACCCGGTACCATCGGACTTATTGAGCCAGTCTTCCGCAATGGCCAGAACTTCACGCTGGTAAGGGTATACCTCGGCAGTCATCATTTCCGCGCAGGGCAGCTGCTGACCGGCCACATACCCCTCGTTTACAACGAAGGATGGTGGCTGCCTAAAAAAGCAATATATCATTCCGGTAATAATACGATGGTGTTCCGCAAAACACAGGGCGCCTTTGTACCTGTAACGGTAGAAACAGGAGCCACTGTAGCAGAGATGGTCCAGATCAAAACACCAATCGCCGACTGGGAAATAGCTTCCAACGCGGCCTACCTGGTAGACAGCGAAAGCTTCATCAAAACAAATCCTTAAAGCATGGAAAGAAAACAATTCATACGCTCTATAGCCATCGTTTCCCTGGTACCGGCCCTGTTGCTGGCAGCCTGCAAGGAAACAGGCAAAAAAGCTGCTGAGGCAGGCAAACAACAAACGTTCACCTGCCCCATGCACCCGCAGATCGTACAAAACAAACCCGGTACCTGCCCTATCTGCGGCATGGACCTGGTACCTTTCGACAAAAACAACAAAGACGTAGCCCTCACCCTCGACAACAGCCAGATAGCGCTTGCCAATATCACCACGGTAACCATCGGTGCAGGCAACCTGGCCGGCTTCAAACAACTCAACGGCCGCCTGGTCACCGACCCAGAGAAAACAACCGTCATCTCCAGCCGCGTACCTGGTCGCGTGGAAACACTGTATGTCCGGGAAACAGGCGTCAGGGTCAGCAAAGGACAACCTTTGTACCGCATCTATTCCGAACAGCTGGCTTCCCTGCAACAGGAATACCTGCTGGCAGTAGCGCAGGTCAAACAGTTTCCGGATGATGCCCGCTTTGCGCAGATAGAAAAAGGTGCGCGACAGAAACTCCAGCTGTACGACCAGTCAGATGCCGCTATTCAACAGCTGCTGCAATCACAGAAAGTAAATCCCTATGTAACCTATCCTGCCACGCAAAGCGGCATGGTTTCCGAACTGTCAGTCACCGAAGGACAGTATGTTTCCGAAGGTGGTGCAGTGATGCGCCTCGAAGGGTATAATCAGTTGTGGGTAGAAGCCGATATCTATCCCGGAGAAGCAGAAGCTGTTCGTCCGGGCCAGACCGTAAAAGTACTCGTAGCAGGTTGGGAACAGGAACCGCAGCAGATGACCATACAGTTCATCAATCCTGCCCTGCAGAGCGGCAGTCAGCTGATGCAGATACGCGGTACCATCCCCAACCCCGACAACCGCTGGCAGCCAGGGTTACAGGCCAACATCCTCCTGCCGGTGAAAAGTAAAAACGACGTACTGACGTTACCGGTAGACGCTGTCATCCGCGATGGTAAAGGAACACATGTGTGGATAGAAAAAACCAAAGGTAAGTTTGAGCCACGCATCGTCACCACCGGCATGGAAAATTTTGATGCCGTGGAAATCGCAGACGGGCTGGAAGCCGGTGATAAAGTAGTCGTTACCGGTGCCTACCTTCTCTACAGCGAATACATCCTGAAAAAGGGCGCCGATCCATTGGCCTCCGCATCAGGCCATCATCACTGATATCTGCTTAGTTCATCATAAAATCAAATACACATGACCACCTTCCTCAAAGCAGGATTATCCGTTATGGCAGCCGCATTGCTGGCTGCCTGCGGCAATAGTAAAACTGCTGCTCCCGACAAGCCCGATTCTTCCGGGCAACAGTCGGCGCCTGTTACCCAAGCCGCTAAACCTGCAGGACTGCAGCTTAAAGATGATCAGCTGAACGCAGTATACCTGCAATATCAGCAGCTGTCGGCCGCCCTTATCAATGGCGACGAAGCAGCCGCAAGGATCGCCGCCAACGCGATAGAAGCCGGCGCCAAAGGCATCAGCGGCGCGGAGAAATTAGTGAGCACCGCCGCCGGTATCATGGCCGCACCCCACCTCGACGCACAACGCACCGCCTACGCCACCCTGAGCAACGACCTGATCACACTCGTGAAAAAGTCAGGCATCAGCAGCGGCTCCCTCTACATCGACTACTGCCCTATGGCCCTCAACGATAAAGGCGGCTACTGGCTCAGCAACGATTCCGGCATCAAAAATCCCTACTTCGGGGATAAAATGCTCACCTGCGGGGAAGTAAAAGAAACCATTCAATAATCATTCATCTTCATCAATAACTACTCAATCATACGCATGAAAACTATTATCATCAGCACCCTGGCACTGACTGCCATCACCTTCGCCGCCTGCAACAACAACCAGCCGGCAACCTCCGAAACACAACACAGCGACAGCACCGCTGCCGCACATCATGAAACAGCTCCTGCAGAGAAAACACTGGCAACCGTAAAACCACAGTTCACCGATGTGAGCCCCGCTACCGCCACCGCCCTCAAAGCTGTAATAGACAGCTATCTCCAGCTGAAAAACGGTCTCGCTGCCGACGATGATGCAGCCACCGCCAAAGCCGCAGAAGCCATGAGCGCAGCACTCGCCAAAGTAGACGCCTCACAACTCACCCCTGAACAAAAGAAAATATACGCCGCCAACGAAGAAGACCTGAAAGAACACGCCGAACATATCAGTAAAAATACCGGCAACATCGAACATCAGCGCGAACACTTCGCACAAATGAGCGAAGACATCTACGAGCTGGCAAAAGCCTTCGGCGGCGGACAACCACTCTACCACGCTCACTGCCCTATGTACAATAATAACAAAGGCGCCCTGTGGTTAAGCGAATCCTCCGAAATCAAAAACCCATACATGGGCGCAAAAATGGCCAATTGCGGCGTAATGGAAGAGCTGATCCAATAACGGGTTCCCAGGGCTAAAGCCCTGGGCCATTTTGGATTGGATAAGACAGGGGTTTCGTTTTTCATTGATAGGAATTTTATAGTACTGAAGTCATTAATAGCCCGAGTCTATTTTATTAGATAAAACAGCGCATTCATTTTAACCAACAAATCATATAAATAAAAACACCTCGTCTATGCTAAAATCTAAAATAGCCCAGGGCTTCAGCCCTGGGATGCTATTAGCGATATTCGTAGTCATCCAGTTTTTCAGGCCTGCTAAAAATCAGGATAGCCAACAGGATGCCACACAGGATATTGCCACTATATATCCTATGCCTGACAGTGTACAGCATATGATGCAGCTCGCCTGTTACGATTGTCATAGTAACCATACCCGGTATCCATGGTATGCAGAGATACAGCCGGTTGGCTGGCTGCTCAACAAACACGTACAGGAAGGAAGGCAGGAACTCAATTTTCAGGAGTATGGAAAATATTCGTTCAGGCGACAGCGTAATAAGCTCAAACGCATGAAGGAACAGATCACTGCCGGAAAGATGCCGTTGTCTTCGTATACCCTGCTGCATCCTGAAGCCCGGTTGACACCTGCACAAAAGCAGGCCATACTAACGTGGATAGATAGTACCCTTACGAAAATTTAAATACGCCGCAGATAAATACCAACAGCAGCAACAACAACTGCACAACATAAAACAAAGTGACTTTCCCTTTCATGGGGGCCAGGTCTGTATGGATTTCCTGGCCAGAGGCCGATGCTAGCAGGTGGGGCCTCATTTTCATTCCCAGTCGGCGGCCAACGAAGCCGTTGAGCACCAGCAGTAATAACAGTAACATTTTCACCCTGAACCAAAGCTGCTCGCCATAGACGCCATGTACCTGAGCCATCAAACTGATACCAGATAATAATAACAACAAAAATCCTATACCCATCATCATGGGAAACCTGGAGGTCAGATCTATGATGGCAGCGGCCTTCACACGGTCCTGCTGATATACCTGCCAGAAACGTCGATTGGCTAAAAACCCAGCTAGTACCAAGCCTGCCATCATGGCCAGCCCTGTAATATGTACCAGCAAACTTAATAAATACATGTTCATCGTCGAATGATTTTATGTGTACAAAGGTCTGCTGCACTTCCCTTTTCCGTTTATATTAAAAGGAGCCATATTTATATCAAAAGGAATTAGATTTGTATAAAAAGCAAAATGCCGCTCGATTGGGGAAATACCAACAATAACAAGGTGCCGCATGTCAATACGATCATCCAGGATATCAATTCCCCACAGCTGAAGGAAGACAGTGCGGAACTATCCCTTCCGATTGGCCGGGCGAAGATGTCTCACTGGCAGTTTGATGGTATTCGTATGATCCACAGCGATTGGGTATATAATGACTGTAAGTCTATGACCTGGCAGGCAGACATCGACATCGTACATCTGCACTTCAACCTGAAAGGGCAATTTACGGTGTCCCCACTGGAAGGCCATATGCCCCTGCACTTTGCAGCCAACACACACAACATGCTGTATACCAATATGGGGGCCAGCACTATGAAAAATGAAGAGCTGGAGGCTTCTCAGTTTATTCTTCAATTTACCCGTGATTCCTTTTTACAACTGACCGAACATTCCGACGAGGCGCTGCAACGTTTTGCGGATAAAGTGCTGAGCAGAAAAATCGGGACCCTGTCTCCTCAGAGCCTGCCCATCGATCTCTCCATGCAACAAAACATCAATTCCATCCTCCGTTGTAATTATCAAGGTGGCATCAAAAAAATGTTCCTTTTTTCCAAAGCCATAGAGATGCTGGTATTGCAGGCCGCCTCCTATCATCAAACTCATCATCATACTAACGCTGTCGTACGTACGCCCTATGACCGGGAGCGCCTACACTTTGTGCGGGACCACCTGTTGGAGAATCTGGAGAACCCTCCTACCCTGTCGGCCCTCGCCAGGATGGCCGGTCTTAATGAATACAAACTGAAGTATGGTTTTAAAGAACTCTTCAATACTACTGCCTTCGGCTTTGTGGCAGAACAACGCCTAGAACTGGCCCGTACCTACCTGCGGGATCAGCATAAGTCGGTAGGAGAAATTGCTACCATGCTGGGATACTCTTCCATACAGCATTTCAGCACGGCTTTTAAAAAGAAATTCGGATGCTCCCCTAACAAAGCAAGATAAGTTAATGTCCACACGCAGCCTGTTTCCTTATATAGTGATCATTGTTTTATTTGCATGTATTTATTGGCTGACAATGGTTATTCCCGATGTATATCCTTACAGAGAGATCTGGCCTAATAAAACACCTTTACAGAGCAAAATTTTCACCTTCGGGATCATGATCTCTATTCTGCTTGTAAACACACTCGAAATACTAACTACAGATACTGACAATTTCCTGACCAGGCTATCTAAATCAACATTGACGATTATATTGGTTTACCTGGCCGGTGCAGGAGTCTGGTACCTGCTGGGAAAGCCCCAGACGTTGAATTTATTTCATTACTACCGGAATACGGCCGTTATTTCCGGCCTATTAACCATTTTCATTACACTGATTGGGCTCATCATTATGGAAGTATTACAGCGCATTTTATTTTTCTTTTTTAAGAAGACAATTATCTCCCGTTATATTCCCTCATGGCTCCGAATGAGCTAGCCCCTCGAAATCATCACTCCTGACAAGTTCACGGAGGCATTTTTTTCATTCCGTCATTTTTCCGGTTCACCGTCCATTTTTTCCGCTTCACTCACTTTGTCCTGAATTAGTTTTTGGGGGTGGATGATATTTGCCTCTCTACGCAAAAAAATGAAGGCAATGAACCACCTTAAGAGTAACATAAGAAACAGACACATACTTCCCGGTATGATCATGGCCTGTTTGCTGCCGGCAGCGCTCAGCAGCTGCGGTGGCAACGCGGGCGCAGAAACAGCCAATATGGCTGCGCCGACTCCGGAACTGCCGGTGATGACCCTCGACACCACTACGACCCTTACTACCAACGAGTATTCCGCTCAGCTGGAAGGGAAAGTGAATGTGGACGTACGTCCACAGGTAGATGGATATATTAAGAAGATTTTTGTGGATGAAGGCAGTTATGTAAAAGCTGGTCAACCGCTGTTTGAGATCAATGATCAACCCTACCGTGAACAGCTCAACAGAGACATTGCCAGTCTCCATGCGATGGAGTCTGCTCTGGCAGCTGCCCAACTGGAAGTAGATAAAGTACGTCCACTGGTAGAAAACAAAGTAGTGGCCGATATGCAACTCAAAACTGCTATGGCCACCATGCAAACGGCCAAAGCCAATGTTGAGCAGGCCAAAGCAGCAGTAGCCGCTTCCCGTGTCAATGTAGGCTTCACTCTGATAAAAGCTCCTGTCAGCGGATATATCGGCCGTATTCCCAAGAGGATCGGTAACCTGGTAGGCAGAAACGATGCAGCACCGCTCACTACGCTTTCTGATATCAGCGAGGTATACGCTTATTTCTCTATGAGCGAAAATGACTTCATGAACTTCAGCAAAGGTACTTCCGGCTTAAGTCTGCAGCAACAGCTGAAACAACTGCGCCCTGTAACGCTCATTCTCTCCAACGGCGATGCCTTCAACCAGAAAGGTCGTATCGAAATGGTAGACGGACAGTTCAATAAAACAACAGCCGCTATCAGTCTTCGGGCCACCTTCCCCAATCCCGCAGCTATCCTTCGTTCCGGCAATACCGGCAAAGTAAAGGTAGAACAACTCTACAGCGGGGTGATACAGGTGCCGCAGGCCGCCACCCTGGAAATGCAGGACAAAATATTTGTATATCAGGTGGTCGACAGCAATAAGGTACAACGCCGTATCCTTGAGCTGTCCGGCAGAAGTCAGGATAACTTCATCGTAAAAGAAGGACTGAAGCGGGGCGACAGGATTGTCACCGCCGGCATAGAAACCCTCATGGAAGGCACGGTGGTGAAACCCGCCAACAACAAAGATTCCGTTGCAACAACCGGAAAATAAACCAAAGTAAAACAAGCCATGCTCAATAAAATTATTCAACGGCCGGTACTGGCCACCGTTATATCGGTTATCCTGGTGATCCTGGGTATCGTAGGCCTTACCCGGCTGCCGGTGACACAGTTCCCGGACATCGCGCCACCCAGCGTGGTGGTGAGCGCCAGCTTCCCCGGCGGTAATGCCGCTACTGTACTACGTTCGGTAGTTACTCCCCTGGAAGAGGCCATCAACGGGGTGGAAAACATGACTTATATACAGTCTAACGCCGGCAATGACGGTGTAGGCTCAGTGACCATATACTTCAAACTAGGCACAGATCCTGATCAGGCAGCTGTAAACGTACAGAACCGCGTGGCACAGGTTACCAGTCAGTTACCGCCTGAAGTAATACAGGCCGGTGTTACCACCACCAAACAACAAAGCGGGATGATCATGATCCTGGACATTTACAGTGAAGACAACAAAAAATATGATGAAGCCTTCCTGCAGAACTATGCCAAGATCAATGTAATCCCCGAGATCAAACGTATACCTGGTGTAGGCCAGGCACAGATCTTCGGTGCCAAGGATTACTCCATGCGTGTATGGCTGAAGCCAGAACAGCTGGCCGCTTATAACGTAACGCCCACAGAAGTAATGAACGCTATCCGCGATCAGAGCCTGGAAGCGGCACCTGGCAGATTTGGCGAAGGCACCGATGAGCCTTTGTCTTATGTAATCAACTATAAAGGAAAGTTCAATCAACCCGAACAGTTCGAAAAAATCGTTATCCGGGTAGCTCCTGATGGTTCTGTGTTGTATCTGAAAGACCTGGCCCGTATAGAACTTGGTTCCGCCAACTATACCACCGACAACCGCGTAAATGGTAAAGATGCCGTGACCATGGCCATCTTCCAGACCAATGGCTCCAATGCCAACGCTATCCAGACAGAGATCAACAAAGTGATGGACAACGCGTCCAAAACGTTCCCTAAAGGCGTCAAATATCAGGTGACCATGAGCACCAAAGAACAGCTGGACATCTCTATTAAACAGGTGAAATCTACGCTGATAGAGGCTTTCATACTGGTGTTCGTGATCGTATTTCTCTTCCTGCAGGACTTCAGGTCTACGTTGATCCCTGCCATTGCTGTTCCGGTTTCGCTGATAGGTACGTTTTTCTTTTTGCAGATGCTGGGCTTTTCCATCAATATGCTCACGTTGTTTGCCTTGGTGCTGGCTATCGGGATTGTGGTGGATGACGCCATTGTGGTGGTAGAAGCGGTGCATAGTAAGATGGAACGATCGCATTTACCGGCCAAAGCCGCTACCATGTCGGCTATGAGCGAGATCACCGGCGCTATCGTGTCTATTACCCTGGTAATGGCCGCGGTGTTCCTGCCGGTAGGTTTTATGGAAGGTCCCACCGGTGTGTTTTACCGGCAGTTTGCCTTTACGCTGGCTATCGCCATCCTGATATCCGCATTGAACGCGCTGACGCTTAGTCCTGCCCTGTGTGCCCTCTTCCTGAAAAATACACACGCCGGAGAAGGAAGTCATGATGGGAAAACACCTGCCAAACAAGGTTTTACAGGTCGTTTCTTTACCGCTTTCAACACCGGTTTCCAGGCGATGACCAGCAAGTACGCCCGTGGTGTTAAATGGCTGATCAACTATAAATGGGTGAGCCTGGGCGCACTGGCGATCATCATCGTAGCAACTGCCCTACTGATGCGCAGTACACCTAAAGGATTTATTCCCAACGAAGACGGCAGCTTTGTGGCCTATTCCCTGTCACTCCCTCCGGGAGCGGGTTTGGACAGAACCACAGCAGTGTTGCGCAGAGCCGACAGCATCCTTAAAAAGATGCCTATGGTGGAATCAGAAACCAGTATCTCCGGGTACAACATTCTGAGTAACGGCGCCAGTCCGGCTTATGCGATGGGCTTCGTGAAACTGAAGCCTATCAAGGAACGTGGAGAAGTGCAGAATATAGATCATATCGTATATCTGATGAACGAACAGCTGAATACCATTAAGGAAGGTACGTTCAGTGTGTTTACCTTCCCGACGGTGCCGGGCTTCGGTACCTTCAACGGCCTGGAACTCGTGCTACAGGACCGTACCGGCGGACAAGTGGAGAAGTTCAGTGAAACCGCCAACCGCTTCATCGGAGAGCTGATGCAGACCCCGGAGATAGCCGTAGCCTTTACGATGTTTAAGGCCGACTTCCCGCAGTATGAGCTGATAGTGGATCCCGTAAAAACAAAACAGCTGGGCGTCAACGTGAGCGACCTGATGATGACATTACAAACCTACTATGGTAGTAATCAGGCATCAGACTTCAACCGCTTCGGTAAATACTATCGTGTGATGGTACAGGCTGCACCGGAATCCCGTGGTACCCCTTCCAGCCTCGAAGGCATATTCGTTAAAAACGATCAGGGACAGATGGTACCGGTCAACAGCATGATCACTTTGAAAAAAGTGTACGGTCCTGAGATGATGAACAGATACAACCTGTATAACTCCATCTCCATCAATGCCATGCCTAAACCAGGCTACAGCACGGGTGATGCGATCAAAGCGGTGGAAAGAGTGGCTGCCACCAAACTCCCTGCCGGCTTCAGTTTCGAGTGGACCGGATTAAGTAAGGAAGAAAAGAATGCCGGCAACCAGATGGTATTCATATTTGTACTGGCACTGGTATTTGTATACTTCCTGCTGGCAGCACAATATGAGAGTTATATCCTGCCGCTGGCTGTACTGTTGTCTATACCAACTGGTATCCTGGGTGTGTTCCTGGCTATTAATCTGGCAGGCATCGACAATAACATTTATGTACAGGTAGGTCTGGTGATGCTGATAGGGCTGCTGGCCAAAAACGCCATCCTGATCGTAGAATTTGCCGTGCAACGGCGCCGGGCTGGCAAAACGTTGCTGTCGGCCGCGATGGAAGCCTCCAAACTGCGTCTGCGTCCTATCATCATGACCTCGCTGGCCTTTGTGGCAGGGCTGATTCCGCTGATGGTAGTAAAAGGACCTTCCGCATTGGGTAACCACTCCATCAGTATCGGCACCGCAGGTGGTATGTTGTCCGGTGTAATCCTGGGCGTGTTCATCATCCCGGTATTATTCATCGTATTCCAGTATCTGCAGGAAAAAATCTCCGGAAAAACACCGGTAGCAGCAAAGGAAGTGGTGATGGAACCAGCAACAGTTTAACAGCAAATTCAAAAAATCAGCAAACAATGACTATCAATAAATCATCCCTTCTCGCCATCGCCGTGTTTTCCAGCACGGTCATGGCCTGCAGGGTGGGCAAAGAGTTCACCAGGCCGGCAGTGGCCTTACCACAGCACTACCGTAGTGCACCCGCTACTGCCGACAGCAGTAATGCCGGCCAGCTTTCCTGGAAAACGTTTTTCACCGATCCGGCGCTGCAAACACTGATCGACAGTGCCATCGCTCAAAACTTCGATATACAGGTAGCCCTTAAAAATGTGGCTGCTTCCGAACAGGCCGTCAAAGCCGCCAGGCTGGCCAATCTGCCGGACCTGAACCTGCAGGTACAGGGCAACCGTAACTATCCCTCTAAAAACAGCCTGAATGGCTCTTTGTCAGAAGAGTTTATGGGTACCCGTTATATGGACGATTACAACGCCAATATCGGCCTTAGCTGGGAGGTGATTGCCTGGGGGAAAATCAGCCGCATGAAAGAGATAGCCCTTGCCAGCTACCTACAGAGCACAGAGGCTTCCAAAGCAGTACAGACAAGAATTGTGAGTGAGGTAGCACAAGGATATTATAACCTGCTGATGCTGGACACCCAGCACGCCATCGCTGCCAGAAACCTGGCACTCAACGACAGCACCCTCCAGATGATGCAGCTGCAATTCAATTCCGGCCAGATCAATAATCTCGCCATTGAACAAACAGCAGCCCAGCGTCAGGTGGCTGCTGCCCTGTTACCCAAAATAGAGCAACAGATCATCCTTCAGGAAAATGCATTGAAGATCCTCACCGGATCCCTGCCAGGAACTATTGCCAGAAGCAACCGGCCTTCATCCATTGTAACAGACAGTCCGTTGTCGGCAGGTGTTCCTGCCGCCCTCCTCAGCCAGCGCCCCGATGTGCAGACAGCGGAGATGGCTGTCAAAATAGCCAACGCCAAAGCGGGCATCGCTCAAGCCAGCATGTACCCCGCCCTCAACATTACAGCAGGCGTTGGTGTCAATTCGTTTAAAGCCAGTAACTGGTTCAACATACCAGGCAGCCTTTTTGAAACAGCAGCCGGCAGCATCACGCAACCCATCTTCCAACGGAGGAAATTAAAGACAGAATGGGAAACGGCTAAAATAGAATGGGAAAGAACAGCCATCGAATTTAGAAAATCGGTGCTGACAGCCGTGGGAGAAGTATCAGACGCGCTCGTGAAAATTGACAAGCTCAAAGCACAGCACGATATGACCCGGGTACGGGTGGAGAAGCTGCAAAGCGCCACCAGAGATGCCGGCCTGTTGTTTCGAAGCGGCATGGCCTCCTACCTGGAGGTGATTACCGCACAGGGCAATGTATTACAAAGTGAACTGGACCTTTCAACAGTAGAACGCGAGCAACAAGGTGCCGTGATAGAACTGTACCGCTCACTCGGAGGTGGATGGAAATAGAAGTACAACCTGATAAGTATGATTACTTTATATTTAAGGCCAGTTGTACGACTAAATACAAGCAATGAGCAAGAATAACATGGCAGAAAAAATGTTCAACAGGTACTACCGGATATTTATCATCCCGATGATATTTCTCCTGTATTACCTGTTGTCCTATCTGGTAAACCCCTACAGCGAATCCTGGTCCACAATGTTCAAACAAAGCTGGAGGGAACTCATCATCGAGTGGACGATCATGATGATCTTCTGTTGGCTGATCACGGAACTGAGTCTGATCACCGCCCGATGGATGGACCGCCGGATCCCCTGGGAGAGATGGCCCATACGGCGTTTCATCGCCCAGCTCTTTGGCCAGATCATTTCGGTAGGCATTCTGCTCAGCATTTTATATGTCACACTCTCTCTCATCTTTGGTCCTCCCGAAAACAAACCAGCTACTATACCGGAGAAACTGGATGAATGGCAGTTTGTGTTCGTATGTGTGATGTTGTCTATTCTGATCAGCGCCGTTCATACCGGCAACTTTTTCCTGCAACGCTGGAAAACCTCTATGCTGGAAGCTTCCGAACTGGAGCTTAAAGCGGCTGAATTAAGACAGATAGCCATGCAGTCGCAGCTGCAATCCCTGAAATTACAGCTGGACCCGCATTTTATGTTCAATAATTTCAGTACCCTCTCCGCACTGATTGAAGAAGACAAAGACACCGCGCTGTCTTTTCTGGAGAACCTTTCCCGGGTATACCGGTATATGATTGTTAACCTCAACAATGATATCATTACACTGGGAGCCGAACTACGATTCATAAAGGCTTATATCTACCTGATCCGGATCCGCCATGGTAACAACGTAGACATACAGATCACCGTTCCCGATTCGATCACGAACCGCGGCATCCCTCCTATTACCCTGCAACTGCTTATTGAAAATGCAATCAAGCACAATGTCGCCTCGGGTGAACAGCCACTGCATATCCGCATTTATCAGCAGGAAGAAGGCAAATTAACTGTCAGCAACAATACACAGCGTATTCCCAACGTGATTCCTTCCACCAAGCTGGGCCTGGAAAACATCAAAAACCGCTATGGTTTGTTATCAGACCAGACGCCGGAGATAAAGGAAGAGAATGGCATGTTTATGGTGACGCTACCTTTACTGGATTTCTAAAATTAATTTATGCGTTTAGTTATTATTGAAGATGAAAAGCCCAATGCAACCCGGCTTAAAAATCTGGTACACGATATATCCCCCGATACTACAATTGAAGCCATTCTAGACACTGTCAGTGCCAGTGTGGCCTGGTTCAAACAACACCCCCACCCCGATGTAGCCCTTTTGGATATCAGACTGGCAGATGGTTTGTCATTCGACATCTTCCAGCAGGTATCTCTCCAATGCCCGGTTATCTTTACCACCGCTTATGATGAATACGCCATCCGGGCCTTCAAAGTCAATAGCATTGACTATCTGTTGAAGCCCATAGAAAAAGAAGACCTGCGGCAGGCCCTTGACAAGATCCACCGGCAGCCCGTACAAACAGGACCTACCGAGATGGTGCAACAGCTGCTGGAGTTTTTCAAACAAAAAGAAGTAAGCTACCGTACCCGCTTTATGCTCCCTTTCCGGGACGGCTACAGAACAGTACTCGTAGAAGATGTTGACTTTGCCTACTATGCCTACAGCACCACCCGTCTTGTGTTAAAAGACAAATCGGAGGTGGTGGTCACCCAAACCATGGACGAACTGGAAGAACAGCTGAACCCCGCTCAGTTTTTCCGGGCCAACCGCCAACATATCATCGGCATCCACAGTATAGATCGTATTCTCCATTCCTTCAACGGCAAACTACAGATCAGGCTTAAACGCGACCCGGAAAGAGAAATCCTCGTCAGCAAAGAGAAAGTGCCGCTGTTTAAACAGTGGCTGGATAAGTAGTAATTATCGGTCATCGATAATCATGCACGACCGTAGCATCAACCGGCAGGTACGAAGCGGTTCTGTTGATAATTAAAGTAACAACAAAGGAGATGATCATGGATGGTATTAATCCGATGGGGAAAACGAATGTAATAATGTAACTGAAGTTGTTGAAAGTTTTACATGCAGCGGAAATAAAGGCCAAGACATCAGGATGCAGGAAAGTTGTCGCTGTATCCTATTGATTATTTGTTGCGTTTTCCCTGATTTAGTATTTGAGAGGGAGATGATCCGGCTTATATTATCTGCAACAATTTGTTTAGAGCGCAGATCTCATTTATTTAAAATGCAGTCTGCCTATATTATCAAAATAATAATCCACTGTGGTCGTTGACTTCAGATCATCCAGGAATATGATGATGGGTTGGTTCCTATCGATGCTGCCGGTGAAGGTTTCCTTGGCAATACGGTTATTGTCCATAATAACGGGAATACCGAACCATCGCGGCAATACACGGGATATCTCTGACAAGGTAGCGCCTGAAAAATAAAAGAGGCCCTGGCGCCAGCTGAGTTCTTCCATTTCATCAAAAGGCCGTACCTGGATTCCTTTGCCAGTGGCAACGGCTTGTTGTCCAGGTTTAAGTGTTACCTCTTCTTCTCCATCTTTCATTTTAACAGCACCATCTACCAGTGATACTTTTACAACATCCTTATCATAGGAGTTGATGTTGAAAGAAGTACCCAATACCTGAACGGTGCTATGTGCAGTATGCACGAAGAAAGGGCGGTTGACATCTTTGGCAACCTGGATAAACGCTTCCCCATCAATAAATACGTCTCTGGAGGCACCTGAGAAAGGTACTGAAAAACGCATGGTAGTGGTGGAATTGAGCCATATGTAGGAACCGTCAGGTAGTTGTACCTTATAATCCAAGCCGGCCGGAACAGCCAATGTTAACTTTTCGTTTCCTTTGGATTCATCGATGGTACTTGTTGCCAGCGAAAGCGTTTTATTATTGTTGTTAAATTGAATTTTTTGCAGGGCAATGGTACCACTGTCGGTAGACAGATTCACCACTTTTCCATTGGCCAGTTGGAGTTGTACGCCTTTGTTTTTATCTGAGAGGCTTAAATGCCGGTGAGGGGTCTGTACAGACCGGAAATACCACCAGGAAGTGGCGGCGACGAATAATAAAGCTGCGGCGGCGGCCCATGTTCTTATAAGCCGGTGTATACGCCCGCCCTGAGAGTCGGATGCTGTTGTTATAGTTGTCTCCGCTGATGGTGGCAATGTTGCAGCATGTCCAAGGGAGATAATGTCATGCTGTTGGTCTTGTTGTACAAGTGGGGCCGCTTTATCCAGTTGAACCAGCGGAATAACCCTATCTGGTTGTATCATTGGAGGAGGCTGTTCCTGTGGCTGATCTTCCAGTGATTTATCTGGTGATGTCAGCGGGAAGATACCATCCGGTGTTGCAATATAGCCGGACGTTTCGGGCCATATATAGAGATCGTGTTCTGTGCCGGCCTTATTCCCGTTGATTGGCAGTGCGGTAATGTCCTGCCAGGGCAAATGATCGAACCGGCTGAAGCCGTTGTCAATATCTTTAGAAGAGTATAATTTTTTTGTTTGTTGCCATAGCGTGGCTGCCACGCTGTCTGTTTCGATCAGGTGGTCGAGATAGGCTTCATCGGCGGCGTTAATAATTCCTCCGATTTTCTCCATCATGAGTTGCTGTATTTTAAAATTGGCTCTCATTACTTAAATAAGACACTTTTTTTCACAAGGCGGGCTAATGATCAATAAACTTTATTTTTCAGCAGGTTCCGCAGATCTTTCAGGGCAAGTGCCATGTGTGTTTTCACAGTGGCTTCACTGATGCCCAGGTAGTTGGCTATTTGCTGGCGGGTATATTGATGCAGATAGCCCAGTTTGAACACCCTTGCCCTAACGGCTGGCAACTGTGCCATCGCATCAGACAGGTGTTGTTGTAATTCCTTATTCTCCAGAATATCGGTGGGAGGTTCGTAGTCAGGTGGTAATTGCAGGCGTGCAGCCCTCTTACGCATGATTTCGCTTGAGCGGATATAATTGAGACAACGGTTACGAATACTGATAAAGAGGAAATTTCTGATCGGACCAGTGAGAGCAGCGGATTTGCTCCAGTCCATCTGCCAGAGGTCTATATAGAATTTCTGGACCAGGTCCTGGGCTTCCGTTTCATGATGAACAATACCATAAGCGACTACAGTCAGCCATTTGCGGTAGGTTGTATAAATATAGCCAAATGCGTCCGGATCATGTTCCTTCAGCTTTTGCCATAATATCATATCATTCTCATATCTGTTCATGGCAGTGTATTCGGTAACGATATATCAATAATAACAAGGCATACGACGGAAACGTTCATCAAAGAGATAAACAGGTCAGTTACCATAAAGGACTGACATCATTTAAGTGTGGCAATTAAGGCTATTAAGGGAATGAATGATACTCCTTGTAAGAGCAGTTTTGATTAGTTTCCTTGTTGTAAACCGTGTAACGAGCTAAAGCATATCGTTAATCTTACATGAAAATAAGGTATAGCATGGGGTTTTAGGCGAATGGATGAAGATTAAGATGTTAATCAGTTGTTATGAAATCCGAGATGCAAAGAAAACGGGCAAAAATGAATTTACATGTTAATTTTCTGTTACCTGCGTAACATTAAGTTAACGTGAAAAAAAAGTTGAGTTGTTAGGCCGGCGGAAATTAATTGTTGTCTTTATAGTAGAAGTACCTGATTTTAACATCAACAACAATTCACCAAAACCTATCAACGCATTGTCATGAACATTACACATTTAATGCGCGAAAACTGGCTTCGTAAGCTCATCACACTGGTATTCTTTGCCGGTATGCTGCACACCTCCCCACCTGCAAAAGCATCCAGTCAGGGAGAAATGAAAGTCACACTTTCTTTTAAGGACGCCCCTATCAGCAAAGTATTCAAGGGTATCGAAAAACAAACAGGGCTGGTATTTTTATATAACACCAATCAGGTGCAGGACTATCGGGTAAGCATATACGTAAAAAAGGCTTTACTGAATGATGTCCTGAAAGATATCCTTTCTATCAAAGGCATTACCTGGGAATTCAGAACCAAAACAATTGTGTTGAAGCCTGAAAAACCAGCAGCATCTGTTGGCGCAGCACCGGCAGACTCAGCTGGCAATGCGGTTTCCGGCGTAGTAAGAGATCAGAACGGTGTTCCATTACCCGGAGCATTTATCATTGTAAAATCAACACAGAAAGGTGCTGTGACTAACGAAAAAGGGAAATTCACCATCGCCAATGTGCCACGTGGTGCTCTTCTTCAGATCAGCTATACCGGGTTTACACCTAAGATAGTTAATGCTACAGCAGATCCTATTCAGGTGAGACTCGAAGTGGCCGATAACAGACTGGATGAAACAGTGGTGATGGCTTACGGTACTACTTCACGGAGGTTGAATACGGGGAATATTGGCAAGGTAACAGCTGAAGAGATTAGTAGACAGCCGGTGTCTAATCCGTTGGCAGCATTGGAAGGGAAGGTACCTGGGGTGTTGGTTACACAGAGCAGCGGAGCACCGGGAGCTTCTGTGAAAGTACAGGTGAGAGGGCAGAATTCATTGATTAACGGGTCGGAGCCATTGTATATTATAGACGGAATACCATTTGCTCCAAACAATGACAACATCAATAATTTAAACTCAATGCTTGTTCAAAAAGACGGCGGATTAAGTCCATTTAGCATGATCAATCCAGCAGACATTGAAAGTATAGAAGTACTGAAAGATGCTGATGCGACGGCTATTTATGGAAGCAGGGGAGCTAATGGGGTTGTTCTCATAACAACTAAAAAGGCCAGAGTAGGAAAAACAACCCTCAATGCAAATATCAATACCGGGATTAGCACAGTTGCCAGAATGCTCAATATGATGAACACACCGCAATATCTTGCAATGCGCCGGGAAGCATATAAAAACGATGGTCTCACACCAAGTGCTTCGCCCAGCTCTCCTGCATTTGCGCCAGACCTGATGATATGGGACACTACGAGATATACAGATGTTCAAAAACTGATTTACGGAGGTACCGCGAAGGTACTAAACGCAGGTCTAACACTTTCGGGAGGCGACGAACAAACTCAGTTTTCCATAGGAGGTAATTTTCATAGAGAAACAACCGTTTTACCCACCGATGCAGCAGACAATAACTCCTCCATCAAACTATACCTGCATCATACCAACCCCAATAGAAAACTTAATTTAGCCTTCACTTCACTGGCGACATTTGACAATAACAAACTAATACCTGCAAGTGCAATAAATATACAACTTCCTCCCAATATCCCGGAGCTCTATGATTCGACAGGACATTTAAACTGGATGAAAGGAGGAGTAACCTTCCAGAATCCAATGGCACCTTTTCTTCAAAAATACAATGCTATTACAAATAATTTTCTGAATAACATGACCGTAGATTACAAAATAGCAGAAGGTCTCATCTTTCGTACCAGTGCAGGATTCAATATTATGAACATCAAAGAACAGCAGATAAAACCTATTGCTTCGTTTGATCCGTCAACCAACCCAACGGGTTCTTCTGTTTATTCAAACAGTAATTTCAAAAGCTGGATCATTGAGCCTCAAATAGAATATACCCATTCGTTACTGAAAGGGAAACTAGATGTATTGCTTGGCAGCACCTGGCAGACAAACCAAAGAGACAATGTTTATTTTTCACTAAACGGCTATACCACGGATAACTTAATTAATTCCATTGGTGCGGCCCCCAATGTAAGCGGCAAATCCTCGGATGAATCCAGATACCGGTATGAGGCATTGTTTATGCGTATTAACTATGCCTATGCCAACAAATACATACTAAACCTTACAGGTAGAAGAGATGGATCGTCCAGGTTCGGCCCTGATAAGAGGTTTTCCAACTTTGGTGCAGCGGGTTTGGCCTGGATCTTTACTAATGAGGCATTTTTCAGCCACTATATCAACTTTTTAAGTTATGGTAAAATAAGAGGGAGTTATGGTATCACAGGAAATGACCAAATAATAGATTATGGATACCTATCTACCTGGAGCTCTACATTAGCCTATCAAGGAGGGGTAAGTGTCTATCCCGACAATCCGTTTAACCCTGGATTTAGCTGGGAGAAAAACAAAAAAATGGAAGTCTCCATGGATTTAGGACTCTGGCACGATAGAATACTTTTATCAACAGCCTTTTTCAAAAACAATAGCAGTAATCAACTCGTTAGTTACAGACTTCCTTCACAAACAGGATTTTCTTCAATTACCAAAAATCTCCCAGCTCTTATTGTAAATAAAGGATGGGAATTTGAATTAACCCTGAAAGTCATCAACACTAAACAGCTCAGATGGAACATCCAGTCCAATCTGACAGTTCCATCAAATACACTGGTAAGTTTCCCATCACTTGAAACATCTCCATATGCTAGTACATATCAAATTGGGAAATCAATCAATATGATAAATCAATTAAAATACACAGGTGTCGATCCTAAAACCGGGCTATATACCTTTGAAGATCTTAATAAGGATAATATAATCGACTACAAAGATTACCAATATATTGGGAGAACCAATCCTGATTATTATGGTTCTATAGGAAGTGAGCTTGTTTACAGAAGATTCCAGTTAAATATTATGTTTAGCTTCAGGAAGCAGCTTGGAAGAAACACACAGGCTTCCATCTATTCATACAACTACTATCCGGGATTAATGTATAATCAGCCAACCGCAGTCTTTGACAGATGGAGGGAGTCCGGTGAAAATGCTACTTATGAAAAATTCACTGCCACCATTGGCAGCGATGCTTATAAACAGGGATCATTATTTGCGACATCAAGCGGCATGTATAGCGATGCCTCATTTATAAGGCTAAAAAACGTTTCACTTAGTTACACTTTTCCTGATAATTATCTAAAGGCCGTTAAATTAAAAGGAGGAAAAGTCTTTATACAAGGGCAAAACCTTTTCACTATAACAAAATTCCTGGGAGATCCGGAGACACAAAATCTCTTCGGTATTCCGCCATTAAAAACGATCGCAGGCGGATTACAAATAACATTGTAGCCAGGAAAGTAAATAATATATAAACCAAATACTTTAATCTATAATATATGAAAGTCTGCATCTATTATATGAGTTTTTTGTCCATAAAATCATTTTGGAAAAAGAGCTTTTCCCAAACTATGGTTGGGTTATATCTCTGGTTACTATTCTCTTTAGCGGCCTGTAACAAATTTGTTGAGGTAGATACTCCCGGCAATAAAATTACAACACAGCAACTCTTCAATGATGATGCCAGTGCTACTACCGCGGTTGCTGGTTTATATTCAAGGATATCATCCTCTTTTCTGACTATTGGTTCAGGAGGAACCACTATTTATACCGGTCTCTCCTCTGACGAATTGATTAGTAGCGTAAATACTCCTGATCTCAAAGAGTTTCAAACAAATTCTATCTCAAGTACTAACTCAACTAACCAAAATGCCTTTTGGCGTCCGGCATATCTATCCATTTATCAGGCTAATGCTTGCATAGAAGGGCTTACTGCCAGCAATGGGATGTCCCCTAGAATTAAAAACCAATTACTAGGAGAATGTAAAGTAGTCCGGAGTTTATTCTATTTCTATCTAATTCAGTTGTATGGAGATGTTCCACTGATCACTAAAACGGATTATAATACTACGTCCGTACAAGGAAGAAATTCCGTCAACGACATTTATGGACTTATTATTAACGATCTGACCGATGCCAAAAATCTTCTGGCCGAAAACTACCCTTCAGATGGGAGACTCAGGCCTAATAGCTACACCGCAGCGGCACTCCTTGCAAGAGTTTATCTATTTACCGGAAATTGGAAATTGGCAGAAACGGAAGCCAACAATATTATTAATTCTCCTAAATATATTCTTCAGAGCGATTTAAACAAAGTTTTCCTATCAACCAGCAATGAGGCTATCTGGCAAATGGCATCTGTAGTAGGAGGAATCAATACAAGAGAAGGCTCAACTTTTCTAACAACAAGCCCCCTGGTCATACCGGTTTATCTTATTAGTGATCAGTTATTAAATGCATTTGAACCGGGTGATCCGAGAAAAAGTGCCTGGATAGGTTCTAAAACTATAACCAACCAAACCTATTACTTTCCATTTAAATACAAGGTACCTTTTTCCTTTAGTTCTGTCATAACAGAGCACTATATGGTTCTTCGGTTAGCAGAACAATACCTTATTCGGGCTGAAGCCAGAATAAGACAGGGAAAAACAGATGATGGCATAGGTGATTTAAACGTACTGAGGAAAAGAGCAAGAGGTACCAATAATGCTGTCCTACCTGATCTTCCTATGGGACTTCCACAAGATCAGGCACTTTCATCTGTTTTAAAGGAAAGGAGAATTGAACTAATGATGGAATGGGGTAGCAGATGGTTTGATCTAAAGAGATTTCATTTATGTAATACAATATTAAAACCTATAAAACCAGCCTGGCAAGATACAGATACACTATTTCCAGTACCCAACCAGGAAATTCTGCTGAATAAAAATTTAACTCAAAACAATGGATATAATTAATAATAATTTTATTCAAAGGTCACCTAAATTTAGAAAAATGAACCATTTCCTCGCTTTTTTGATTCCTTTTTTCATTAATTGTCAACTATATTATAGTGCCAGTGCTCAAAAGGTAAACATTGGAGAAAAATGTCCGGATGTAAAATTAAAATTGATAAACTACTCTTCAAAAGAAGCTAGTTTATTAACTGCATTCAATGACAAACCTTTGATAATAGATTTTTGGAATACGCACTGTGCTCCATGTATTGCGCTTATACCTCAGTTAGACTCTCTTCAAAAGGCATATAAAAACCAGTTTAATGTACTTCTCGTCACCAGTGAAAAAGAAGAAGCCATAAAATCGTTTCTTAAAAAAAATGAAACCCTAAAATCACTTAAGTTACCGATTGTATATGCTGCAGACACTATAAGAAACATGTTTCCTCATTTCGGGGAGCCACATGACGTATGGATAGACAAAGCCGGCGTTGTACAGGCCATCACCAACATGTATGAACTTCTTCCTGAAAATTTTGAAAAATTCATTCATGGGAATGCATTAAATCTTCGGGAAAAAAAAGAAATGTTAGACGAAGAAACGCTTATCGGAAAACCACTACTGATTGTGGATGAAGAAAAAAATTCAGGAAAAAACAAATTATATTATTCCTGGATGGGAACCTACAATCCCTTGGTACCATCTATGACACTCTCAGATTTCAAAATTAAAGGAGCACGTAAACTTATATGTCAGAATTTCAGCGCTACTGTGTTGTATAAGATTGCATATAGTATGTATAAAGACAATGGGCCGATAGAAATAATATATGCATGCAAAGACTCACTCAGATTAATTGATAATAATAGAACCGGGGACAATCGGTTTTGTTTCGAAATTTACATGAGAGACTCATCTGAAACTGATGATAAAATCAAAACACAAATGCAAAAGGAATTGGACCGTTTTTTTAATCTAAAAAGTATCATTAAAAAAGAGAATGTAAGCAAACCATGTTATGTGCTTACCAGGCTAAAAAATAATGAAAATTTCAAAAATAAAGATAATGCTCGTGCTGATCGCACTGATAAAGACAACAACATCATTCTCAAAAACGTGCCAATACAAGGTTTCATTGCATCACGTATATACGCTATCTTATCACATGACATGATTAATGAAACAGGATACCGTGGAGGCCTAGATCTGGTACTTCCCAATACCACTGACGTTTCCAAAATCAAACAAAGTTTAAATCAATATGGATTAGATATAAATCTGGAAGTGAGAAGTGATAACACCGTAGTCCTTCAGGATATACAATAACATTCTTAAGGACCAAAGTAATATTTACTGGAGGAGACAGTTTTTTGTCTGTCTCCTCCAGTAAAAAAATCATGTCTGAAATATTGTAAAAGATCTGCCCGGCCATGTACAGCGCAAGCAGAAAACAGACAACATTTCATCATAACCACACACTTGCATAACAGTACTTTTACCGATATGACTATAACATAGACCCTCGTTCCTTGTACAACAATTATATTCTGCAAAAGCCTATGGGAATTTTATTCGCAGTTGCATAACTCCACCTATACCAACAACAGCCACAATAGTAGATAAATAAGTTCCGCTATCTCCTTTTAAAAAGGTGATAGTCAAGGTTTGAATAGAGTAACCGATGGTAGACCTGGGTGAGTACCACGCAAGCAACAGTTGAGATTAACCAAATTACATCCTGAAAAACGTTCAGCAGTTGCAACAGTAGTATTACCGTAAATAACCCCACTACCTGGTTCACAACTATACCAATTGTAAGTTTGGCCCGCCCGGGATGAATTTGAATCATTGTGAATGGTGGTTGCATATGCGCCACCAATACCGGCTACAGCTGACAGCGCTGCGAAAGCTACTTTAATCTTTTTCATAAATAAAATTGTTTATAAGTTAGGTTCATTAAAAGAATAATTATTTAGGATTCAGATGCCTCTCCAGTATGGAGATCAATACTCATGGGATAAATAAAATAACAGGAACTACACGTATAGAAGTATCTCTCAGGCGGAAGAAAACCCGGTCCACACTGAAAACCTCGAAACAATTTCATTAATTATAGCAATGTAAACAATTCTCACATTAAGAGTATGCCAATTATAAGTTCGAGCTACGAGATATTTGATTCACTTTGATAGGCACCACCATCTGCAATAGTTAATAGTATAGCGAACTCTACTTCAATTTTCAACATAAATCTCTTCAAAATTTACAACTCTCAAGCATTACAGATGGGAAAACAAAGTAACAGGAGGAATACCAGGGGCTGTGCCACGTAAGCAGGGAATCGCAACATCCCCAGTACAATCTGACAGAAATCTAGCTGCTGACACGGTGGTACTAGTATAAACCACTTTACCAACAATAATAGTACGCCAAGTGTAAGTTTGGGCCACACGGAATGAACTTGATTCACTTGGATGCATGGTTGCATAAGCGCCACCAATACCAGCCACAGCTGAAAGTGATGCGAAAGCAATTTTAATCTTTTTCATAGTGACAATTATTTATACCTAACTGAAAAATTATTCTATAGAACATCGATTCGCTGTAAAAACAGAATTATTTTCTAAACAACAAACTGCATGTATGCCTGGTATAGTGTACCTGCATGCAAACCTTACCTGCAATTGCAGAACAAGTAATTCCGGAAACTGAAATGGTAGAAATAAAAACTATTTTCCATTCTTATAGCATAAACAAACATCAAAGATAGACAGTACCTATTTATCTCATTTGGGAGAAGGTAACATTGAATCAGGTCTAAATATTGTAACACAGGTTACACCTATTGGTGTTCTACATAAGCAGATAATAACACCGTTTTTAGAACACCCAAACACCGTTCTCTACAGTAACAAGAGTCATCGCAGCGTAAACAACACCAAGGCCACTTGCATGCCAGATATAATTTTGGTTGATACGATATAAATTTGATTCATCTTGACATATGGCATGATAAGCTACATTCAATACATTCAATACCTTCAACAGCTGACAATATTGTAAAATAATTCTAATTTTTTTTCTCCAATTAGACATAGGTGGTTGGATAACTATTTCTTACACCAAAAAATATACCTAATAAAAAAACATCATCTTTTAAATAATGTAACATTCGGTATACCTTGCGCAGTGCCACGCAAGCAAACGTATCCAACGAGCTCAGGACAAGCACTTCTGGCCGGTAAAATAGTAGACCTAAAAGCTAGCTGCCCATCAGGTGTATACCAATTGTAAGTATTAATATCTACTTTTCCGGAAATGACCTGATGAGTGGTGGCATAAGCACCACCAATACCTATCAAGGCTCCTAAGGCAGAAAATGCCACTTTAGTCTTTTTCATAAGTTTTATCTCCTTTAACACCTAATTTTTCTAAACCACTAATAAAAACTTAACAAATAGTTCTCTATAGTTTCAACAAACATCAAAAGGAGATAGCTCCCGCTATCTCCTTTTGAAAAAATAATACTCAAGGTTTATATAATGTAAATACAGGCACACCTGGCGAAGTTCCACGTAAGCAAGGCACAAGAGTAGAACCAGTACAGCCTGACAGAACTTTAGCTGTTGCTACAGTGGTATGTGTATAAAGAGTTATGTTGTTAGAAGGTTGAACAACAGTACGCCAAGTGTAAGTTTGAGCTATACGAGATGATTCACCTTGATGTGTGGTTGCATAAGCACCACCAATACCAGCAACAGCTGATAATGCTGCGAAAGCAATTTTAATCCTTTTCATAAATCTGATTTTTTAAAGGTTATTAAATGAGTATTTGTCGTTTTTTAAACAGGACAACATAACCTGTACTATGCGCATCAGTATCTTAATTAAGATTTAAATCTTTTTTCCTAAAATGAATTAACAACGCCCATACCCCCAACACTAAAAAGAACAGGTTAAACCACAAATGCTGGGTCCATGTAAACTTACTGATGACCCCTCCGCAACTACAGGGAATATAACGGAAGACCCCCATTTTTGCGATCGATATATAACCAGTAAAGATAATCATCAACCCTGTCGCCAGTTTCAGCCCAATGATCCTGTGTCTGGGAATTAACAATACTGTCACTATCAACAACTCTACAATAGGGATTCCCCACATTATAAAAGGTCTTAACGATTCACTAAAAGGCTGCAGCTTCAATTGCATTTGAAACATATGTAGATCAAACAGCTTACTGGCAGCCGCATAGGAAAACATCAAAATATACGCGAACACAGCAATGTCCGTTAACTGTTGTTTTTTCATATTTCATTATTTAGTGGAATATTTCTTCTATCGTATGTCTGATTTCTTCCAGTTCAGGCCGCTTATCCGGATCCGTATCAAAGCATCTTAATATTAGCTCCAGTAAAGCACCAACCTGTAAATATTTTTCAATTTCTGCCACCGCCACTTCACTATCAGGACTTATAACTAAATTAGGATGTCTACCGGTTATGACATGCAACAGCAAGGCTCCCATGGTATATACATCTTCCTTCACAGTAGGAATTTGAACCTTTATCTGTTCTGGAGAAGCATACCCAAAAACGCCCAATGTAAAAGGAGGAGTAGGTTCATTTCTGTGTAGGTTATACGACAATTCCAGGTCTATCGTATACATTTCACCAGAATTGAGTATCATAAAATTACTGGGGGTAGCATCTCTATGCACATAACCAAGGGTGTGTATTTTCTCTATTATCCCTAATGCATCCAGATAATACCGGATCAATTGATGATGTGATTCATCAGACAATTCATCCCATTTTCTATTAAGGTATATCCCTTCGATTTTCGTATACAGGTCAACCCCTTCCAAAAACTCCATTACCAGATAACTCTCTTCGCCCTGTTCGAAATAATCGATAAATTTTGGAACCGGCACATGGCCTGATAGTTCCTGCAGAACTTTCGCTTGCCATTGCAACCTGTCCTTTATATATCTACCATGATTATCAACAAAAACATGGCATTTTCCTTCCTTTATAAAACACCAGTTAAATTTTAAGCCTTTTAAATCAACTGACTTTAACAAATCGCCTTTAGGTGATCGGCTTAGCATTATCAAGGGTACATAACGTCTTTTTAATAGTTTCTTTTTTTTCCAGTATTGGTACTTTCGATCAATCCTGAAAGGAATTTTCTTATAATCAGGAACTACTATATTTTCCACCTTGATCATATTACCCGCCGTATCCTGTTGTTCAGTATAGGTAGTAAATGTCACATAGATAACTTCTCCCAGTCTTATAGCATCATTTACCATGGGCCCATAAAATCCCTTTGTTATTATATTCAATTGAGGGATCAATTCTTTGGTTTTTTTCTCCTCAACAGTATATATGATAATGATTTTTCCCACTTCACTTACTCCAAACCAGAAATCATTTTTCCGGGCTGCAATTTTCTGATCTTTAATAACTCTGAATGGAGTCCCGGCCTCATACAACACAGAACAAACTTTCTTAATCAGAGCGGCAACCTGCTGAATATCCACAGATAAAACCAAAGCCCATCCATTAGTAGTTGGCAACGTGCCCACTTCCAGATAGTGCCCACTCTCCTGATAAGGAATAGACATTTCATCAAGCAGGTGGTGGAAACCATTTTGCTGATCAACATTCTGGTTGTGTGTTTCCTTCAATTCGTTTATCATATTTATCTTTTTGTGTAATACGTGGTCACTGCCATTTGAGCAAGTGGCATATTTTGTTCAGGGCATATTTGCAAATATTACTAAGCGGAACACATCCAGCATCCATTGGCATAGCAAAACAGCCAGAGACAGGGGCTCATCGTGTTATTTACAGCTTTTGTTTTTCGGATTATTTGATTATGTCTTTAATGGTATTCACCAGGAAAGATAAACAGGCTATTTTGAGATCAGTAACGATTTTCTTCTTTTCGGGCTTTCTGATTTCCTGGCGATAACGTCAACAATATAAAGTTCCTTAATAAAAAAATAACAAAATATTCATTTTGGAATTATGTCCTTATCATTTTAGCCATTTTGTAAAAGTTAACATTGGAAGTTTAACGGGTAGCACCTGGAAGTT
Organism: Chitinophaga flava; assembly: GCF_003308995.1. Taxonomy (NCBI): domain Bacteria; kingdom Pseudomonadati; phylum Bacteroidota; class Chitinophagia; order Chitinophagales; family Chitinophagaceae; genus Chitinophaga; species Chitinophaga flava. The sequence continues at coordinate 118,051 of NZ_QFFJ01000001.1, forward strand.
TTCCATGATACTTTTTATATTCCCTTGTAAAGTTAGCAGGGTAGCCATATCCAAGCATATAGGCAATCTTGTTCACACTTAACCCTGATTCCTGGATCAATCTTTCCGCAGTTTCCATTCGCTGTTTAATCAGGTATTTACTGATAGGAATCTGATAATATTTAGAAAAACCTTTTTTGATTCTGGACTCACTGATATTATACATATGCGCCAATTCTGTCACGGTGTGTGGTATATCCAGATTCTGATCTATATAGGATTTGATACCATCAAACAACAGGAATTCACTATTCACCGCATCTGAATGCTGCTCGCCTTCATAATACCCCACCAGCCACAACAGCACTTCAAATACTCTATTCTGGATCCATATTGCCTTTATTTTTTCAGGCACACTGCCTTTCTTCAGCTCCCTGATCCGGCTACCTAACTCCTCCCGAATAATTCCGGAGTGTTTGCTGGCAGTGGTTGATTTGACTCCATCCATAACAGTCAGCCATTTGTTCAGCATGGGTGATAAACCAGCCAGATCGCTGATTTGTTTTCTGGAAAAAGTAATTCCCTGCCATTCATATATACCAGGCTCAAAATACAACAACAATTTCTCTGCCTTCACCTCAAAAAGGTTAAACTGCCCCTGATACAGCAGGACCTTATCGGCACTCTTTACCAGCACTTCAGCGCTGCCCTGCAGCATACAGGAACATACACGGAAAGCGCTTTTTAGCTGTGCCTCCAGAATCGATTTTTCCCGGACGATAAATACTGCATTGATAACTGAACAACCATTTGTCTCGTACCGATGCAAGAGAATATCTATCTTAGAAGACCTTAATAAATAAGGGGTAGCAAAACTGCATAAGTATTGCCTATATTCTTCCGGAATTGTCACAGAAGGAACAACATGAATACTGGGGGCATTGGCAATAACAAACTCCATCGTATGGCTAAGGGACATCTCAAAAAGCTGTTTTAGTCGATCAACCAAATAAGTCAATCCATACAAATTAAACAATATCACTGCTAATGCTTCACAGAGCGTAAAAAATCATCTACAGACATACATTATAACCAATGTTATTTTTTCTCCACTGCCCCATTACATCAGTTCGGAATCATAACTTCAAAGTTGTTTTATGATAACCATTTATATAGTGTGCTATGATATTAAGTATTGCTGAAACAGAACCAGAAACCTTCACCACATCGAAAGCGGTTCCTTTTTATTACTGCGGTTATATTAAACCTTTTGTAGATCCCTTGTTTTTTCATTTCAAAGATGTAGGCATTCTTTTTCAGGAGAAACAATATGAGGGGTACTGTTTACGTCGGATGGTTTGTTTCACGACAAAAAGGAGAACCCTGTTAATAGCCGAAGGCAAATCCAAACTGGTCATTGAAACTTCTCCTAACAAAACATTATATACTCGCTTTGTTGAACAAGGGAAAGTATTGCTTCAGCCGGATGAATATGGTATTACTCATGGCAGTACAGAATTTTCATCTATCATATTAACTGAAGGCAGACAGGAAGTAATACGTCTGGAATACACTGCAAATGCTTTAATGCAAGAGAAGTTATCTGCGAGTACCCAACACTGGCAAGACAACTTCGACCAGGAGAAATCATGGCTCTATGGCAGCGGTAAAATTTCAAACATATTACAGCAACAACTCAACGACATCATCAATACGCCGGCCAATACGCCGGAAGAAGAAGCGGTTTTCGGCGCCAGGTGTCAGGAGATCCTGCTTCAGGTAGCTGCAGACCAGGCTAAGCAGATAACTGCCTGAAGGATGATGCTGTAATAGGCTGTGGGGAGCTATGCTGCCATACCGGATAAAAAATGAAATCGATATGACCTCGGGCATGCTGCAACAGCAGCAGCACGGGCAAGGTCTGGGAAAAAAGCTGTTGTGCCCCCGTATGGTTAATATACGGACGCATTACCCAGAATGCTGCATTGTATTAATGCAGATCGCTTCTTTGAGCAGTTCGGATTTGTGATTACAAAGGTGACAAAAGTTGGCTATTATGATACGGAACAAAGAAACTAGCCGTTGAACCGTGGATGGTTCAGGCCGTACAACATCACATACACATCATCTCCTTCTGCATTAAATTCATTGAGCAAACCGATGCCGAGGATTTTATGATCGAGGTAGTCGGAAAGGCTGTCTGTTTCGGCATCGAAATTAGGTGTAAAATACAGGCAGATGCCCAGGAAGTTGGGGCTCATCAAGCCTCCGGGGGGAGAATAACAGGTAAAACTGGCGTCCACCTGCAATACTTCACGTACGGTCATACCTACACGAAGCACACCATTAACTGTTCCCTGATAACCGGCTGTAGCGATAATATTGGAGATCCTGCCATCATAAATATCTACTTTCAGGCGCATGATACCGCCCATATACCAGTATTCTATATATCGTAAGGAAGGTGTAGTCACCAGGCTGATCTTCTTGTCACGGGCAAAATACTGGTCAGTACGAAAAATCTTTTCCAGTCCTTTCACCTGCATCCCCTGATTTATACCACCCAGACTCACACCGGGAATAATAGGTGCTTCTATGTCGAAATATTGCTCCTTATCCATTTAATCAATTAGTCAGGCGTCAAAAATACGGGAATTCCTGTACAATGACCATTAGAAAACAATTCTATATGAAAAAAGCCCCGCAGGCACTAGGCCCGCAAGGCTGTTTCACTCCTCTAAATAAATATATAACAAATTGATTTACAAATCAATACAACACCTTCAACTCAGAACGCCTGTTCTCCTGATGTTGCTTTTCATCACAAGGCACACCACCCAGACAACCATTCACAATCGCCTCCTTGGCCATATTGCGGTAATAAACCCTGGTAGGTGAAATACCTTTATCATCCAGATAATTGATCACCGAATAACAACGCATAGTAGACAGGTCTTTGTTATAGTTATCAGAACCACGGCTATCTGTATACGAAACCACCAGCAGCTTCCAGTCCGGATGACGCTGCATCACAGCCGCTACGTAATCCAGGATACGCCTGGACTCTGTCAGCAGTTCGGTACTGTTGAACTTATAGTAGAACTGCAGCTTCTCCAGTTCAGCCTTGTCTTTTTCTTCTTCAGGTGTGAGTTTGCGTTTGGCAGTGGTTTTATCTGTGCCATTACCCGTACGGTGGCCAGTGCTGTCTTTACCATCTCCGGTACCGCCCGAAGTGCCATGTTTGGCGGGTGTTTCCGCTGGCAATGGTGGAGCCACCCGCTCAAAATAATGCGCATCTTTAAAGGCATAGATATCATCACTGCCACTACCCCCGGTACGGTTAGAGGAGAGGAAACCTTCATAACCATTACGTTTGAGGATAAGACCAATATCATCACCACCAGTATTAAAAGGCCCTTTCATATTAACAGGTACCTGCCACTGCGCACGGTTGCCAATAGCCCTGAAGATATCATATCCACCCATGCCTGGATGGCCTTTACTGGAAAAATATAGTACCCCGTCTTCATTAATCGTTGGGAAAGCCTCTGCAGCCACGGTATTTAATACCGGACCGCAGTTTACAGGAGCGCCCCAGGTACCATCGGCCTGTTTTTCACTATACCAGATATCGGCCTGCCCCTGCCCTTCCGGCCTGTCAGACACAAAATACATCACACTACCCTGCTCAGCCAGCACAGGATAACTCGAAGAATATCCTTCCTTGTTGACGTTTGCCAGCGGCACTGGTGTACTCCATTTACCATTCTGCTTTACAGCCTGGTAGATATTGAGTCTGCGCACACCTGTCACTGGCCCTTTTTTATTTTCCGGCAGTATCTTGTCCTGTTCATTGATGGTGACGTACAGGGTATCTTCTGCCCTGTTCATACAAACAGGACCGATATGAAAACGATAGTTTCCCAACAGCTGCGGGAAAAGCTCTTCCAGCAACACATTGGAGTCGCCTACACTATATTGTTTGAAAATATAAGGCTTGTAATATGGCTGCAACGTACGCTTGTCTTCAGCCGGATGCCGCTCTGTCACACCATTCATCCGCATCTTCCGGTATCCGTTGGAGATCAGCAGCAACCCGTCTTTTACCACACCAGTGATGATCTCAGAATTTTCTGAATTAAGCTCTTTTATTGGCTCCAGTGTAATAACGGCAGCACGTTGTTTCCAGATGAGGGCACTGTCACAACTGCGAAGGGCCAGCTCTTTCAGCTGAAGACTGTCTGCCTTGTCAGTTGTAAAGCGGGCATACTGCTGCTTCGCTTCTTCATATTGTTCGCGGTTCCTGAGTATCTCTCCAAAAGCAAACCAGGCATGTGGCGGGCATTCCGGCATGGCAGTAATCCGGGCATACCAGCTGCCAGCCTGATCAAACAGGCCGATCTCCCGGTAACACTGCGCCAGTTTCATCAACTGCTCCGGTTTTACCTTTTTACTTTTTTGTTTTGCCAGACGCTCATATAACGCCGCTGCTGTACCATACTCCTGTCTGCTATAGGCCTCTTCAGCCATCTGCAGCACTCCTTTCTGCTCCTGAGCCACAAGCGACAGGGGCAACCACGAAGAAAACAGTACAATAAATACCTTACCGGAGAATCTCCTCCCAAAATCAAGGTGATACAATTTCATCAAGGTCTTATTTATACGTTACCAGTTAGAAATAACGCGGGTTACTAATATTATACTTCCTGGAAGGGAACAACACATCCACCAACAACTCATGGGCCCCAGCCTGGTAATTGGCCATCCTGTTGACATTGAGGCAAAAATGCATTCAGGTCTAGGCTGGAAGGTCCTTTAAAATCTTCCTTCCACATAATGATAGGTTTCAGGTCTTCAGAAAGATTGATCACTGAGGTAGGTATACTCTGTTTTACGAATGGTCTCAAAGCTGTTGGTTAAAAAGGGAAACTGTACGGCCATGACAACGCGGGCCGTGCAGTATGCGGTTTTAAACAGATTTAGAGGTCCGACTTTTATTAAGAAGTCAACTTTTTAGAGATCACATAATTGCAAAGGGTCAGTGTAGAAATCTTCATAGCTCAATGGTTTTATCGTTCTATACCTATTGGGAACAGTGCATACTATTCACCAGGACAAAAAAACAACGAGAAGGAATACCAACTTGTAGAAATGCTACGAAAGTTCTGTAGAAAATTTACTACAACATCATTTTTTCATGTACCATTCGAATACCCACCGGTATAATAACCGGGTGATGAGGCACAACATGATTTTCCTTTTCGATCATTGCAAATCACCCACACATTACACTGCATCAATATACAAACAGACCTCACAAATGAACAAAATGAACAGCTGCATTTAAGTGGCAATCCCCTACCTTCAGGAATGACCATATTTACCTACATCACATTTTGCTGCTGGATACTTTTCTGCATTTGCTGGTTGCTGCTGCGCAACAGGACTAAGGAAAACGTTCAGACAAGAACTCCCGGTCAGCGTTTTATGGGCGCACTGGGTTATCTGATTATTTTCTTAGCGTTGTATCTGCCTCTATTCACACAGCATTATCGCCTTCTTCCCAACCATCTGTATCTTCAGACCGCAGGGGCTATCCTGTGCATGGTTGGTGTTGCAACGGCCATCTGGTCGAGGGTTTTACTGGGCACCAACTGGAGCGGAGGCGTACATGCCAAAAAGGACCATGAGCTTATCGTCAGAGGGCCTTACCGTTTAGTCAGACATCCCATTTACACCGGCTTTATTTTTGCGATGACAGGTACCAGCCTGGTTACCGGCGGGTGGAGCGGTGTGATCATATCACTGGTATACGCACTTGGACTTTGTTTGAAGATAGCGCAGGAAGAAATCCTGTTAAATGAACTTTTCCCGGGTACTTATGCCGTTTACCAACAGCATACACGAAAACTGATACCGTTTATCTGGTAGTCTTCTCATATTTTTTTGCCCTTTTTAAACCCTATTACTTCTCCTCTTGTTTTAGGGAAGATATTTCCTTGTATTTATTTTCCGTCTTACCAAAGTCTGAAAAACGCACAGCTGCATGAACACAGAGTTAGCAGGTATCATTGCCACCTTTCTGATTACCGTTCTTCTGGCCGTCCCGCTGGGGAAGTACATCTCTCGTATATTTAGCGGGGAAAAGACTTTCACTGATTTTCTCCTGCCTCTTGAGGGATTCATTTTCCGATGGTGTAACATCGATCCGCGGCAGGCAATGACCTGGAAGGAATTCCTGAAGGCCATGCTGACGATTAATATGCTCTGGATGATATATGCCTTCTTCCTGTTTTTGTTTCAGGGACACTTGCCATTAAATCCGGACCACAACCCCAATATGACGGCAGACCTGAGCTTTAATACCGCCATCAGCTTCGTTACCAATACCAATCTGCAGGACTACGCCGGAGAAACCGGGGTGACCTACCTTACCCAGCTGTTTGTGATCACCTTCCTCCAGTTTGTGAGTGCCGCCACAGGTATAGCCTGTCTGGCTGCACTTTTTAATGCCCTCAAAGAGAAAACCACCAAAAATGTGGGCAATTTCTGGAACCTGTTTGTAAAAACGGTTACCCGGTTATTATTACCCATTGCCCTGATCATCGCTACCCTGTTGATTTTTCACGGCACGCCGGCCAGTTATGACGGGAAGGATACCCTTATCACTTTGCAGGGTGATACCATGCATGTATCACGCGGCCCCGCAGCAGGCATGATCGCCATCAAACACCTGGGGACCAACGGAGGTGGATGGTTTAACGCCAACTCATCACACCCGCTGGAGAACCCCGATTATTTTACCAATATGCTCGAGCTGATTGCACAGGTGCTGATACCGATGGCCATGATTTTTGCAATGGGCTATTATATCAACCAGAAAAAATTTGCAAAAGTCACCTTTCTGGTGATGACGGTTGGCGTGTTTTGCTTATTGATCCCCACTGTTATCTCAGAGATAAACGGTAATCCGATAATTGCACAAATGGGCATCAGACAGCCCACCGGGGCTATGGAAGGCAAGGAAGTCCGCTTTGGCCCGGCAGCATCTGGCTATTGGAGCATTTTCACCACCGTGATATCCACGGGTTCGGTCAACTCCATGCATGACAGTGCCATGCCCCTTTCCATTCTGATGCAGCTGCTGGGCATGATGGTGAATGCATTTTATGGCGGCTGCGGTGTAGGTATCCTCAATTACTTTATCTATGTGATCATAGCGGTATTTATCTCCGGCCTGATGGTAGGCCGCACACCTGAGTTTATGGGCCATAAGGTAGAAGCCAGGGAGGTAAAAATCGCTGCTATCGTCATCCTGTTGTCTGCGTTCCTCATCAAGGGGGGCACGGCGCTGGCGGCTTATACGCTGGTCCATCATCCGGATGCCAACTGGGTATTTAAACCATCCGGATGGCTCAACAACCCCGGCTACCATGGTTTTTCAGAGATGCTTTACCAGGTCACCTCTTCCAATGCCAATAACGGAAGCGCCCTCGCAGGGCTTAATGGGAATAATGTTTTCTGGAATGTGCTGACAGGCTTTTGTATGCTGACAGGAAGATTTATACCGATCATCGGACCGGTGGCCATCGGCGGTTTGCTAGCCGGTAAAAAGTATATCCCGGAATCTGCCGGCACGCTTAAAGTAGACTCGGTGACCTTTGGGACCATGATTTTTGCCGTCATCATTATCCTTACAGCATTATCCTATTTCCCTCCGTTGGCATTAGGACCAATCGCTGAATATTTCAATATCTACCGGTAAAAACCGCAGGCATAAATTAATCTTTATGAAACAAAAGCTACTCCTTCTCATATGTGTATTCACAGCTTATACAATGTCTCTGCGTGCACAAGAGGCTGACCCCACACCCAAAATTCCCTTCGAAGGGATTGAAAGCAACTGGCAGAACGGGAGCGACCGGAGAGATTCTTCCGTTTTCAACGGTAAATACTTTATTCCCAGTATTATGGTGGATGTGAGCTATACCCATTCCTTTAATAACCCCAACGACCATACGGTGATCGGTTCAACCGCCCTGGCCCGCGATAATGAAGTACAGCTATCCCATCTGAGCCTGGGAGGTGATCTCACCTACAACAATGCCCGCGCCAGGATCATGCTGCAGTTCGGAACGCGTTCGCAGGTGGTGCCCCGCAATGATCTCAGCCCTTATCGCGGTCAGTATAAACTGGCAGATGTATACCGATATCTAAGTGAGGCTTATATAGGCTACCATTTCAACAAATGGTATGGTATTAATATAGACGCCGGACTTTTTATGTCTTATGTAGGACTCAACTCCTATTATCAGGTAGAGAACTGGGAATACCAGGCTTCCTTTACTTCGGATAATACACCCTGGTTTTTCAACGGCGTACGTATACAGCTGTTTGTCTCCAAATACCTCAAGATAGAACCCTGGATCATCAATGGCTGGCAGAGTTATGGCATGTTCAACAAGCAGCCGGGTGCAGGTTTTAACATTACCTGGAATCCATCGAGCCGGTTTAAGATCCTGACCAATGATTATTTTGGTACCGACACAGGCGGCAATTCCCGCAGAAAACGTTTCCACTCAGACAACAGTATGCTGGTCAGATATCTCAACAAACCACAATCAAATGGAATCTCCAGAATGGCCTTTTCGCTTACAGGAGATCTGGGTTTTGAAAGTGGTGGCGGGGTACATGGATTTAAAGACAGTGACACCAAAGGGCCTGCTCAATACTTTCTGAGCGCCATGTTCTATAACCGGACCTGGTTTCATAAAAACAAATTCGCCTGGACCATAGGCGGCGGTATCATGACCAATCCCGGCCGCTACCTGGTACTCGCACCTACCGGACAGGCCAGCCCATTACCCAATCCAAACAATCCCACCATCCCGGAAGGAAAGTTTCCATTTGATACCAACCCCGGCACTTCTTTCAGCGGGTGGGATTGCTCCACCAACTTCGACTGGATGCCCAATCAGAGTTTGTTATTCAGAGTGGAATATGTACACCGGCATGCAAACGTTCCTTACTTTGCCGGCCAGGGCGGTGTTACTTCGCCGGACGGATACTCCACCACTCCCCTGCCTCCCGACTGGAGACCCGATCTCGTAAAGTCCGAAGACAGGATCATTGCCGCATTATTATTCAGGCTATAGTGGTATTTCACTAAGCATCATCTAAACGATCTCATCTTCATGACATTAATAGCACAAACTTCTTACAGAAAAATTCCCACGCTAATCGGTGACATCGTGTGTTCACATCCAAAAGGCAGCAACATCCCCGTTCCTACCAGCTTAGGTGACATTGAAATGTATCTCAAGGAACTGTCTCTCAAACCGACAGAATACTTTCAAAAGGTATATGTCATCAAGCCCAATCTGGCGATTGGCATGGCTGGATGGACAGGGGAAATGGAGGATTTTTTAAAGGAATTTCGTCAACAATGCCGGTTCCATGATAATATGACTTTTGAAACCCTTATGGGTATTATTGATGATTATGACAAAGAAAAATTTGCCAACTCCACATTAATAGCATCACTCTTCCTCAAGACCACAGATGGATTCGAGGAAAAAACAGTCTTTTATCCCAAACATGCATGGATAACAGGAGAATATGGCATTTTTGACAATGTAATTGCCTGTGGCAGCGGCAAAGAAGATTTTTGTTTCCAGACCACACAAATGGGAAGCTTTGAGATAACCGGACAAGATGACTATCTGTCCCAGGCCATTGTTAGCAATATCTGTATCCTTGCTCAATTCCTGGCAGCAGAAATGTCAACACTGCACTCCCTTAAAAGCTACTGGGGGACAGGATTTGAGATGATCTATTTTAATGGTGAGTGTTTTCAAAAACTGGATGGGTTAACTTATGTGATCTTCTCTTCACAATTTGATGATGATGGGAATATAGAATTATTACATCCCCGACTAGTGCTGCATAGTCAGTACTACCAAGACTTGCTGCTATATAGCTCAATCAAGATTTACAATTTCCAGGAAGAACAGGATACAACATATCTCACCTTTTCTGCCGACCGGCAGGCGCATCTCAACGATCTATACATTGTTCCTCCGCTGGACCTCAAGCAGGAAGTGACTGAAATCCCCGCTGATCTATCTTTTGAAGCCAGAAAGGTTGCCTGTGGTTTTGCCATCATTACACCTGACAACGGTGTTTTTACACCGGCTATCTTTCCTGGAAATGATGATATAGTTGTTGAATACAAGGAAAACGCTGCTGTACGTATCACCATCCGGAAGGAATTGATCGCAAAAGTCAGCCGGGATTTCAAGCATGCTTTTCTTTCCAGCATAAAGGATACATGAAGCTCCCGGCTTCTTAAAATGTAGTTATTGCGGTAACTCCGGCCTGCGCATCTTGTAAGGCACACCAGTAATAGCATTCAAAAAGGCCACCAGCGCCTTTTTTTCAGCAGGTGTCAGTTTCAGCTCTTTCATCAGCGGGTCTGTACGAGGGAACAACGAGTCGTTTTCCTGGCCCGGACGCGGCTTTAACATCTGCATACCACTATTGTAGATATTGATCACACCTTCGATATTATCAAACAGCCCGTTATGCATCCAGGGACGGGTAAGCATCACATCCCGCAGGGAGGGAGTTCTGAAACGTCCTACATCTGCCGGATCTTTGGTAACGTTATACCTTCCCAGATCTTCATATTTGCGCTTGTAGTAAGTGAGGCCAATGTTGTGATATTGATCATCTGTAAAATACTGTCCATTGTGGCAGTTCATACACCTTGCCTTGGTACGGAAAAGATGTAAGCCCTGTATTTCCTCGTCTGTCAGTCGTTTGTGATTACCCATTACAAACTGATCGAAACGACTGGTCCTGCTTTTAATGGTGGCTTCAAAAGCAGCCAGCGCCTGCACTATATGGTCCATCGTGATGTTTTCCGTACCATAGGCCAGTTTGAACAGTTTTCTGTAACCGGCAATTTTACCCAGCTTCTCTGCCAGCAAGGGAGGTTCCATGTTCATTTCATGATGTGTGGCGATAGGATTAATGGCCTGATCTTCCAGGGAAGCGGAACGCCCGTCCCAGAAGAATTCTTTATGTGCCACGCCTATATTCAGTAATGACGGGGTATTGCGGGTACCTTGCAGATGATCATGGCCCAGTGATACCGTCCGGCCATCTGTCCAGGCCATGTCCGGATCATGGCAGCTGCTGCAGGAAATCTGGTTGCTGCCCGACAGCCGCGGATCAAAAAACAACATCTTTCCCAGATTAACATCCGGTTGCTCCAGCAGCCGGGGCAGCATGGTATCTGGCAGGATGGCCGCCAGTTCCTTCCATACTATGCCTGTATCAATATCGGGCCTGGGCCACTCCTGCACCGGCCTCTCATACAATGCCCGCAGACTATCGGCGGCCCGCTGTGCATGGCCGTTGCCGGTAGTCAGTGCTGAACCGAATATGATCAGCAACAAACCTGAAATAATAACAATAGTCCTCTTCATTACTACTTTAATAAAAGCTTCCTTACAAATAGATATTCAATGATATACCGTATAATGCCCTGAAAGGACCTACCGGCCTTATTTCCGGGAAAAGATAACTTTCATTTCCCAGTCTTTGTGTATAACGCATATAAGCACTGATGCCAGCGGGGACAGATTTCAACAACCGCCTTGTCATGTATTGTGCAGAAAGCCCTCCCGTCAGCGCTTTGCTTCTCCGGTAATAATAATCGTGATACAATACGTCCAGCTCCATATCTCCCAGTTGCAATGCAGATACGCCTGCACTGGTTTGTACCGGCAAACTCGCTCCGGCAGATAGTTTCAGCCGGAACCGGTCTGCATGGGCATTGTTTACATGCAATACCCCGGCTACTTCGGGCGTAAGCATCGTAAACTGCAAATGCTGCGTGCTGATATAATCGTGTTTGTTCACCGACAACATGCTGATATCTGCTTCCATACCTGGCGTGACTTTCCGCCCGGCGGGGGCGACAAAACTATAATGCAGCGAAGCAGCCGTAGCGCGGTAGGTATAGTTGGTACCATTCAGCGCAGCAGCCGTGTTATTAACCTGATAACGATTGATATCATCTCCTACACTCCGTTTGACAGCCAGCTGCCAGCTATGTTGCTGTCCTTTGTAAACAGCAGCCTGCAGCTGGTAGTCTTCCAGCGAATAAGTTCCCCAGAGCGATTCATTCAGCGAGCTTTCGAGATAGCTGCCAAAACGATAACGGCGCCAGGTGTATCCAGCACTCATCTGAAAAGTCCATTCTTTCCGGGAATAAACATCTGTCAGCGTGATACCAGCTATATTGGAAGTAGTCCGGATAGCGTTGTCACCACCAGGTCTTGGCTGCCGGTAGCCCATGCCCATTACCATCCAGGTGCGGCGCTCGGGCACACTGTCGAAATTATTCTGAAACTGTTTGTTAGTATAACTAATCTCTGTTTTTTCGAAGGTATACCCCAAGGTTGGCGTCAGTCCTAATGTATGACGGCCTGCATTGACAGCTATATCAGGGCTTACCTTCAACTCAAAATCCTTCACGGCCGGCCGCGGGTCCTGTGTACGATAGGCCGTATTATAGAGATAATAAACACCTGTACCGACGAACACTTTTCTCGGCAGCAGCTCATAAGATACCCTGCCGCTGATCTGATAACGTTGCCTTTGAAAGTCGCCTGCCTTGCGGGCAGCGAGGTAATAGGGCCTGTCCAGGTCTGGCATGCCTTGCAACTGCCAGGAAACAGAGTCATCACTTAAACGGCTATATGAAAAGCTGCCATATGCCTTAAAGCGACCCAGCGTACGAATCCCTTCGCTGTGAAAAGTGACCACGGAATGTTGTTGCGGTAGTTGCGACAAACGGAAACCGCCTGTTTCCCTGCTAGCTTCCAAAGAAGCAATACCGGCATCTGTCACGCCATAGCGCTGCATGGCCGCGATCGACTGCATAGACCATCGGTAGCGGTCCAAAGCCGGCCCGTAATACCATACACTGTCCGCAGCGCCCTGCTGTTGTGCAAAAGCGCCGGCGGACATCATCAAACTAAACAACAACAGTGAAAACGTTCTCATTACTACTATTTACCGGTAAATGCATTTTTGGACGGATCAGCCTTGATCGTCACAAAGTCCAGAATGGAGTTATTAGTATCCTGCAACACCACTCTTCCGTTTATCGTTTTATGTGTTTTACGCAGCAGGGCCTGACTGGAATATTTTCCATTGGGCACATAACTAAAGCCGGCATCCAGCTCTACAGACAAACGTTTGGGCACGCGGCTGGCCAGATCGGAAGGCTGTATCTCTACCGCATCATAGATCTCCAATGCAGACTTAGGCATGCCGAAATAGGTTTTGTCTTCTGTGGGTCCGGCATCCGGTAATTTATACTGCTTCCACTGTGTTTTGATATCAGCTTTTGTTCTGAACAACATAAATCCATCGCGGCCGAGATTATCGAGGATCAGGTCTCTGTTAACGTTTGCGATTACCACCAGTTTTGTAACAGTTGTTTTCAGATCAGAACTGAGTGGTGTTTTACCCGGGAAGTCACCCATATATACATCAAAATCCGCCTTGCTTAAATCTACGGTCAGGTCCGGATTGCGGACAGATACTTCAGTCCCACCGTTATCGACGAAAGGTACCTTATGATTAATAGCTGTAGAAGCGATGATCAGACTTTTGCCAGGCGCCACAGGATAGGTACTACCGGTACCGGGTATACGAAATATAGCACTGGCATAGAAAAAATCTGTATTGGCATTAGGTGCTGCATTGCCTGACATTTTGGACCAGTCGTACTGCCCTGTTGCGCCCATATACCAACCCTTGTTATAATCAATCTTTGACAGAGCCGTGTTTACACCGGCTATCTGCGCAAAGTAAAGACTATCGGCATAGAGCACCTGGTCTGAATTGTTATAGAGCTCAATAAACTGGTCTCTGAAGCTGGCGCCGTCTTTAACATGGGAGCCGGCGTAATAGATCTGTTTGAATACCCACCCGTCAGTACCACCACCTGTTCTGAGCTCCACCAACAGTGCATTGGAACTGGCTACAGCGGCGGCTGTTAAGGTACCTGAAAAAATTACGGTGCCACTTACTTTCTGTCCGGTAACCTTTTCATAGTCTGCCGCCGAAACGAGCAGCTCCGCAGTAATATGATAAGTACCCGGTATCACCTGCCGGAACTTTACCATATTGCTATTGGTAACAGTGATACTGTCAGTGTATTTTGAATTGTTTGTCTGATTGATGATGGTGACTTTAGCACCTTGATAAGGCATTTCCAGGTTGTTCTGTTCCCCGGAGAGCTGCAGTGCTACGGAGATATCCACTGGTTGCAGCGGGGCTGTTTTATCTTTGTTGCACGCGGCCAAAAGCGCTATCGCCGTGATAGCAGTAAGTATCCTTCTCATAATTATTGATTTAGAATTTAAATGATATTTCCCCTGACAGCACCACGGGTTGGGTCAGTTCCCTTACCTTTTTGGAGATGTCGCTATATTTTCTGGTAACGATATTAAAAACGTTGTAGGCACTGACGGAGAACCTGACTTTCTTTTTGATTTCCTTGATCACCTGCATATTCCAGTTGACATAAAAAGGATCGGAGTTGTCAGACTCGTCTGTGCTGAATAAGCCCAGCGATTGCCGGATAGGACTGTCTGGAGCAAGCTCACTGATATCATGATATACGCTTTGTATATCTACATATCCCAGTGGTTGTCCGGCATTACCAATGTTGCGCTGACGCTTGTATACAGAGAAGTTGGTGGTGAGGTTGACGATGAATCCGAGTTTGGGTATATGCGTAGTTGTTCTGAGCCTTGATCTGAAAGACCATGCTTCATAGTTGGAAGGCCCGAATATCCCGTACCAGATGCCGTTGGTAGCCAGTTGCGACTCATCTTTATACAGCAGTCTGTTGATGCTGCTGCCATACTTACTGTAATAGATCGCATTGGAAAGATTGAAGCTGGTGGCAATGGCTTCTATCCTGTGTGTGTTGATGGTCCAGTCGGCACCGATATCTGTTGTAGCGATATCGTTTACTGCCATATTATCCCAGATGCCTACACGAAGTTTTGTTTTCCCGGTTGGCCAATAGTTAATTTTCCCATTTTCGATTTTATAATCATATTCCGGCAACTCAAACTGACGGGGAGCGGAAGAAGTATTAAACCCATCCTTACTTTCCTTATAAAAAACAAACAGGGAGTTGTTAATCGTCTTGCCCAGATATTTAAGGCCTCCTTCCAGCTGAGCAGACTTCATCGGTTTCAGATAACTATTGTCGTGCATTAACTTCTGCGTATATACGAGATATACTCTTTTGGCTGGATCTTCATTATACACGTCCAGCAGGGGAATATCAAAATAGGTGGGCGCGGGATAACGATAAGACATACCCGGAGCTTTGGTAAACAACCCGTATCCCATGGTAATGGTCACCCGTTTGCTGAGCGCTAGCGAGGTATTGATACGGGGTTGTAATGTACCCCATCCATTCTGGATATCGTAACGTAATCCCGGGTTCAGGGACAGTTTACGGTTGAAAGGATAAAGATCGATATGGTCCATGATATAAAAACCGGTGTTAACGAGGGCAGGCAGGTATTCATAGGCGTAAGGCCGCTGGTTCTGATAACGCTGGTTTACAAACCTTGGCGTAGCTGGGTCTACCACTATCCCGTCTCCGTTATTGAAGGATATATATACATTAGCGCCGGCACTCCACTGGTGCTGCTTTTTTCCGGAGCCCCAATGGCCGTTGAATCCCAGGTTGGCACTGGCAGTATTGGGTTTTCCCAGGATATGGTCCACAGCGGTATAAACACCGGGAATATAATATCCTTCGTAAATCCCGGTAGTGTCTTTGTCACCGATAGGCCTGGGATCACGGTTCATGGCGTACTGGGAATAAGACTCCTGCCGGGCCTGAGAGAATCCCATGCTAAGGATTGCATTATCCAGGAACTTACCGTAGATATTATAGCTGGTGCGGTTGGAAATACTGAGTGCATTCGTTTTAGTGAAAACCCGCTCCTCGCGGATATCTTCGGGGTCCATTTTGATATCGTCATTCCGATAATTATAGGAAACGGAAAATGTGTTCTTCAGCTTTTGGCTCAGGCGATAGGTCCACATCAGGTCCAGGTTTGTTCTGTTATAGTTCTGCAGGAGGTTGCGCGGATCTGCATTGCTGCGCAGATAATCGATATATATATTCAGTGCACCCAGTTTTTTACCCAGTTCAAACCCCTTACCAATGCCATACTGAGTTGTGTATCCATTAATACCTATTCTTCCCTGCAAAGGTGTTGCACCTGCCTGTCTGTCGATGATTACGGCACCATTGGTAAGATCACCATATCTGGCGGATGCGATACCCGATACCACTTCGATCCGCTCAACATTACTTACAGGGATATCACGCAGGTCCAGGCCCTGAAAAGGTACATCAAAGCCGCTCTGGCCTGACTTCCGAATGGTAGATGTGGTATTCCCGAACATGGAAAGGCTCTTCGTTTGCATATTGGCATCATTGGAGCGGACGATATCATCCACAATGATGGCGGTACCCATTGAATTATTGGCTGCGGCAGCGTTTAAGGCGGCAGTTCTTAAAGTGATGGACTGTACATTTAGCAGATCCGGCACTTTCTCCTCCCGGCCTGGCAACGTATTTAATATATCCGCCAGGGAAAAGGCCTGGGCCTGTTCTATCACCTCGCGGTCAAATACCAGGGAAGAATTGGAGTTGGTGCCTTTTTGTACAGCATTCACATGAATACCGTTCAGCGTAAGACTCAGCTCCTTTAGCAGAAAGGTCTGCTGCCGGCCATAGGAAGCCGGAGACACCATGGTTTCTATGGTCTGTTTCCCGACATAGGAAATGGAAAGGCTGGAAGGTACGGAGTTATCTGGCACCCGGAATACAAAAACGCCGTCATTGTTGGTAGTCTGCTGGGCACCTGTTTCCTTCAGTTGTACGCTTGCAAATTCAAGGGGCTTGCCTTTTTCATCCACCACGCGACCAGTCAGCACACCAGACTGCGTTCCCGCCTGTTTTAGCGGAAGCATGGCAGCAGCATAAATAATATACCCCTCACCGTTAGTCCTGGTTGTATATCCTGTTCCCTGTAATACAGTGGCGATCAGTGCAGGAAACGGCTTGTCATGAATGTGCCTGGCCGGCACTTTTATCCGGGAAAGGTCTGCCGGGTTGTAAGTCAGTCCGGTGCCGGTAGCTTTTGACACATATTGCAGTGCAGAAGACAATGTCCCCGCAGGAATATTCAGCGTGTATACTTTGGCGTTACCTTGTCCGGTTCCCGCCAGTGGCAGCAATACCGAAAAAAACAACACCATCAGAATGTTATGCAAGTTTAAAGACCCCATCTCTCTAAAAATTTATTGGCAGGCATTTCCTGCTATATGAATAGTATCACCGGATTTCTTCCAGGTAATTCCGTAAATCAGTTTCAGTGCATTCAGCGTATGACTGATATCCTCCACAGGCTTGAAGGTGGTGGTGATGCGGCATGTTGCCAGTGAAGGTGCATCAAATACGATCGTACAGGTATAAGTCCTTTCAAGTACCTGGCGTAGTTCTTCAAAACTTACATCGGAGAGCATGACCGTGCCGGAACGCCAGTCTGCCTGCGCCAGCGCATACGTTTTCAGCACTAACTGGCTGGAGTTGCGGCGACTGGTTATCATCTGCCCTGCAGTTACCGTATCCGCTTTATATTTATCATTACTCACGGATACCAAACCACAGACCACTCCTACCCTTTCCTCATCCTGTTGCTTATAACTGCTGATATTAAAAGAGGTCCCGATATCTGTAATCAGCAAACCGGAATTGGTTGTAACGGTAAAAGGACGATCATCATCATGCAGCACTTCGAAATAGGCTTCTCCATCCAGTAGATCGACATTCCGCCTGTTATTGTAACGCAGCGTGGTAGCGGTGTTCATCCATACTACAGAACTATCCGGTAAAACGATTTTTTTCAGCTCACCTCTTTGGGTGGTCACCATAAAATCCTGATGTGTGCGGTTATGATTCCATATCCAGGCAACGTAAGTCCCCAGCAGTATACATACTACTGCGGCGGCTACACGAAAATATGGCCGAAGGAATTTTTGTCCGATTGATACAGCAGGTGTTACAGCCGGTTGCTGTATCAGTTGCCGGAGTTTGGCTTTTTGTTCATTTATTTCCTGTTGTTCTCCAAACAGAAACATTCCCAGCACCATCCGCTCCGCCTGCCTCAGCAGCGGCTGTCGCTCCGGATGGGTAGCGGCATAGTTTTGCCATAACTGCCGGTCCTGATCATTCCTATGGAGGCAGTAGTTAATAAATGAATCGTCTGTAACGAGGTATTCCAATGTTATCGGTAACTGCATCTGCAAAGTGCTTTACAGTAAGAGCAGTGTTCCCCCGAAATTTTACCCGCCTTTTTGCATATTTTTTTACAGTAATAAATACTGGATAGCGGAGATCATTTCTTTCGAATGGCCGTCGGCTGCAAGTTGGTCGCGCAGCGTTTTCACGGCTTCGTGTATTTTGTTGTAAATAGTTCGCTCGGTTAGTCCGGTCCTTGCTGCCATTTCACTATAGCTGAGACCTTCATAATATTTCAGCCTGATCAATTCCCGTTTTCGGGAAGAAAGCCTGCTGATGGCCCGCTGCAGCACTTCTTCTACTTCCTGCACCCGGATACGGTTGATTAAAAATACTTCATGTGAATCTTCCGTATGCTCCGGATCATCCGGCTGAAACTCACCAGGGAACTGCAGCTTGTTATGATTGTTATTAACGGCAGCGAGTAAACGACGACGGAAAGCTGTCAGCATATACGCCTCCGGGATAGCCACTGCTGTTAGTGTGTCCCTTTTCTGCCAGAAATACAGGAATGTCTGGTTAATGGTATCTTTCACCAGTTCTCTGTCGCTGCAGATCCTCAGGCCATAACGAAGCAATCCGGGATACCATGCATCATACAGGTCCAGCAACAGCTGTTCGTTCCCTTGCAGTAGCCCGTTCCACAATGTTGTTATATCCGGTCTGTCCATCTATACTGCTTTAGGCTCAACTTGAAAAGACGAGCGCAAAAGTAGAACGATAAAACCTGGGATGTTTACGAAATCGGGAAAAATTAAGGGGGAAGTTTACGCGGATCGGGAAAAAATCGCTTACCTTATCGAGATTCCAATTCAACAATCGTTAATCTGTTTCCATATAAATCAGCACAGTGAAAATACGTGCTGCCACCGGCTGTCTCCATCGGTTCGATAATGGTAAGCCCGTTGGTTTTCACATGATCAAACAATCCCTTACAATCATCTGTATAAATAACCAGCGTCGGTTGCCCACCGGTCTGTTTTCCCAGCAATGCCCGTTGTTCCTTACTATCCGCTTTTAAAAACCAGATACCGGATTGTTCATCACCACTGAAACGGATATGCAAAAACCTTTGCCCATCGGTCGTTTCAGCATCAAACAGTTTCTCACAAAAAAAATTCTTGCGGTAAAAATCAAATGCCTGGTCATAATCATCTACCAGCAGGATGGAACGGCCAAGTGTTGTTTTCATCATATTAACGGAGATAGGCGTTTTCTCCAAAGGTAATGGAAAACGGTATTTGAGCCTATCGATTCTGATAGTCAGCACTTTGCAGGGTAAATATTCTAATGGCGGATTACTTAGGAATGCTTCGTACGACCCGGGTAGAAAAAATACAAACCACCATTTTTTTTATTTACATTTAAGTATCGTAAAGCCCCGAATCGTTGAGTACCACGCCGAAATGAACCAGTACAAATTTGTCCCCAATGATCTTCAACGTCAAGCCAGGTTTATTTTTATCTGAATACGTCAGGCTGTACAGGATTGTCGATTTTCACTTTCCTGACAATTTTGTAGTTCCATGCAAAGTATATCCGCCACGGCCGGAGTACTGCTTACAATTTTTTCCAAAAGATATGGAAACCGCCCAATATCCTGATTCAGGTCTGGTTATTGGAAAGAAGAAAGTCATAATGATGGGACAGCATTCCAAGTTGATCCATCGTTATCCGGGTAACGAATTTTTATGTCTGCAAGTTATTTTTCAACCCGGAGGATTTTACCAACTCACTAATATCCCATCTGAATATTTGGTAAACAAGTATATGGACGCTGAAGATATTTTGGGCAAAAATATTCATCTGATAAACGAACAGTTGTTTTATGCCCAGGGCTATGCAGCAATGATTGATATTATTGAGAAATTCCTGATCGACTTCATCAGAAAAAGTAAAATGGTTAAACATCCTGTTGATGACATCAGTATACAGATGCTTCGTGAGGAAGAATTGTTTTCAGTGGATAGATTTTTGAAAACAGCTTGTCTTTCTCACCGGCAGATTGACCGGAAATTTAAAGAGCGAATTGGTATGCCGCCTAAACAGTTTTTGCAGCTTATCCGCTTTGATAAGGCTTTTCGCATGAAGAACCGTTTTTCACAGAAGGACTGGCTTTCGATAGCACTGCATTGCGGTTATCATGATTATCAACATTTAGCAAAGGAGTATAAGGAATTCACCGGTAAAACGCCTGCGCAGTTTTTTGAAATAGATAATAACGCTCCTGAACGGACCCTGGGTGATGTAGAAATATGATAGTAAAAAACGTCCAGTTCTTACCACTGCTTTCGTTCCATCTGAAATTAGCTTTGTGTTGTAAAATTTTTCAGATATGGAACGAAAACAATTTTTACTGACTTCACTCACAGCGATACCTGCTATTGCTTTTGGCAAAATAGCAGGTAATACCAGCGGCATAGCACCGGCATTCATTGTTCGTGCAGGCAGCAACCGCTCTGGCCAGCCTATGATGAAATATATGGGCGCCCATCCTAATGATGTGGTGATTTCAAGGCACGATACCAATAATCAACTGGCCGTTTTTTTATTTACAGGCCACAGCAACATCGGTACGCCATTACATGTGCATTATCATCAAGATGAATTTTTTACCGTATTGGAAGGAAAGTACAAGTTTGTTTGCGGTGAAATGACCAGTGAATTACATGCAGGTGATACTATCTTTTTGCCGAGAAATATCCCTCACCAATGGCTACAGCTGTCAGAGAACGGAAGACTGATTTATGCCGTCAGCCCTGCGGGTGAACTGGAGGATTTTTTCAAAGAGGCAAATGATTTAAAAACGCCTACCGAGGAAGAGATTAATAGGCTTGCCTTAAAGCACGGCATCAGGCATATTGGGCCGCCTTTAAGCTTATAAATAAAGCGATGAGTTACCTAAAACATAAAAGGACGTCTCATTTATTTTTGGGACGTCCTCTTATAGAATCTATTGGCCGGGGTATCACCGGGGTTTCATTCCTTTAATCAGCTCGTAGGCATATAAGGGTAACGACCATCCCAACCAGAAGAAGGTGGGACCAATGTCTGCAAAATTACCCAGGCGTTGCACTACAGGCATTTTCAGCGCCAGCCCCGATACTACAAAAGCCAGCGTAACAAGATAACTTCTGATCATCCAGTCTTTATGTTGCTTGTACTGCCCTTTTACAGCCAGCCACCAGGCTACAAAGGTGGTGGTAATCCATACGGACACCCACACCTGCAGAGAAAAGGCATAGGCCCAGTTGATAGCATAAGCCGTGGTAGCAGCCAGTACTACTGCACAGATACTGCTGGCCAGAATAGCCAGTAGATAAAGATATCCGATCACACGATGCGGTTTCCTGTTTTGCAGCAACCGCTTCGAAAATTGAAACGGGCCTAACACCAACGCACCTCCGCCGGCGGTAATATGCATCAGAAGAAACCATCTGACCGGGAAATATTTACCCATTGCTTCCGGTGTTAGCCGGAGGTATCCATCGGCAGTATGCATAAAGGTCCAGGTAATGTACAGAATGCCCAACCACACCAGGAAATAAAACAAATCTTTTAATGTCAAAGGGCCACCGGCCATCGTCTTACTCATGTTGAATACGAATTTATGGGAACAAAATTCCGTATCTGACCAACAAGAGTCAATAACCGAAAAATTATTCGGTATAGGCACTGGCGTTAGCAACGGCCTGTTTCACTTCTTCCCCATGCTTCTTACCCCAGTTATCGATCACTTCAATAACAGGCACCAGGGAAAGGCCCAGGCTGGTTAAAGTGTAATTAGCCCGCAGTGGGAAACCGGGCTGTATATTTTTCTGTACTACACCTAAGGCTTCCAACTCTCTGAGTTGCATATCCAGTACGCGCGGTGTGGCTTCCTTTATCAGCCGGTGTATTTCGCTGGGACGCTGATAACCTTTATGAATCATATCAACGATACAGGGCTTCCATTTAGCGCCCAGTACTTTCGTATATACAGTAATGCCGCAATCAAGGTCCAATGGTATTTTACGTTCGTAGGTAAACATGCTGCAGTAGGTTTTTTATAAAAAATAAATTCATCTATCGTCCGGTAATCCGGCAATAGATAAAGCTAAGGATATCTTTCGAGATTCTTTACACGATACTATTATCCAAAGATATTACTGCTAAATACAAAATGGTTACTGCGCTGAAAAGATAGGCTTTCCGAATTTTGGCAGCCGAAAATAACAATCATGAAAACAATAGTAATAACGCACTACGGACAGGCCAAAGAAGTATTTGAAACCATAGAAACCCCTATGCCCGTGTTGTCATCAGGAGAGATACTGGTAAAGGTGATGGCCACCTCCGTCAATCCGATAGATTATAAAATACGTGGAGGGTATCTACCACATTTAATACCTGCTTTTCCGGCGGTCCTGCATGGCGATGTAGCTGGTGTGGTAGCACAGGTAGGGCCCGATGAACAGCGGTTTAAGGTGGGCGATCGTGTATACGGATGTATCGGCGGTTTTTTAGACCGGAGTGGTGCACTGGGTGAATTCGCGAAAGGAGATAGTACCCTGTTTGCCCGCATGCCCAAAAACCTCGATTTTGCCCAGGCTGCGGCCCTGCCATTAGTGGGTATCACCGCCTATCAGACGGTGTTTGAAAAGGGTAATATCCAACCAGGCCAGCGAGTACTGATATATGGCGCCGCAGGTGGCGTAGGACATATTGCAGTACAACTTGCCCG
The DNA here is from genome assembly GCF_003308995.1 of Chitinophaga flava. Lineage (NCBI taxonomy): Bacteria > Pseudomonadati > Bacteroidota > Chitinophagia > Chitinophagales > Chitinophagaceae > Chitinophaga > Chitinophaga flava. The sequence goes on from NZ_QFFJ01000001.1 coordinate 141,177, forward strand.
CATAGCAGGGGCTGAAGTCTTTGCCACCGTTTCCAGCCAGGAAAAAGCCGATATCGTCCGGGCATTGGGAGCCCATCACACGATTGATTACACCCGCACCAGTATCGAAGACATGATCGCGCAATATACAAATGGGGAAGGCTTTGATATGGTGATTGATATGGTAGGAAATGACAACCTGCTCAACAGCTTCACACTGACGAAGGTAAGAGGAACCATCGTCACTATCCTGGCCTGGACCACACTGGACATCTCCCTCCTGCACCAAAAGGCACTCAGCTTCCATGTAGTACATATGATTACGCCTTTTCTCTTTAATGATACAACAGGGCAGCAACAACTCGGCAGCACATTGGATCATATCACAGCACTGGTGGAAGCCGGACAAGTAAAACCACATATTGACCGTATATACCCTTTTGCTCAGATTGCAGCTGCGCATGAATACGCAGAAAGCGGGGGCATTACCGGGAAAGTAGTTATTGCGCAGGAAGGTGGCTTGTGACATACCGGCGATCAATTCCAGGAGCTATAGTGTATCCCGATACACTATAGCTCCAATTCCCTATATTTACACCAGCTGTATCATTCAATCTGCAAACGATGATTCATAAGAGAGGTTTATTACAAGTTTCCCTGAAGGAAGACAAAATCCCATCTTCCCGGAATTACCCCTTTAATATTCCGGCACTCCGGAATTTCTCTACTTTGAAATTCCATCCCAAGGTGACCTACCTGTCAGGAGAAAACGGAATGGGAAAGTCTACCCTGATTGAAGCGATTGCTGTTGCCTGTGGTTTTAACCCTGAGGGTGGTTCGAAGAATTTTAATTTCAGCACCCGTGGCTCACATTCTGTGCTGCATCAGTATCTAACCATAGCCCGTGCGCCGGGAACGCCTAAAGACGGCTTTTTCCTGCGAAGTGAGAGTTTCTTTAATGTGGCCACCAATATTGAAAAGCTGGATAAAGAAGCAGAAGCGGGAACACCCATCATCAAATCCTACGGAGGCCGATCCTTGCACGAACAATCCCATGGCGAATCTTTCTGGGCATTATTTATGAAACGCTTTGGAGGCAACGGCCTCTATATACTGGACGAACCGGAAGCAGCCTTATCCCCTACCCGCCAGATGGCTATGCTTTCCCGAATGCATGATCTTGTGCAACAGGATTCGCAGTTTATCATTGCTACCCATTCTCCTATTGTGATGGCTTACCCCCACGCCACTATCTATGAACTAACGGAGAACGGCATACGAAAAACCACCTATACAGAAACAGAGAATTACAAGATATCGCACCAGTTTCTCAACAACTATGAACAACTACTGAAAATTTTACTGGATAGTTAAAAGTATTGCACTGCTCTCTTTGTAGATGTTCGATTTTTTTTGAAATTCTTACAAAAGTTACCGGGTAGACTTATAGACTTTTTCAAAAAGGCGCTGGAGAATATTTTTATTTTCGGTAAATATTTCACCGGAGCCATCCATCTGGGCCTGCAACGGTATTACTTTATGCAAACTGGTTTGCAGACTGTCATGGATCAGTTTTATTTCAAGAGAGAATGTGCTATCCATTGGCACTTCAGACCTGGAAACAATTTTTCCGGATAAAGTGCCATACTCCTCATAAGGATAAGCAGCTAGTTTAATTAGCACCTCCTGCCCTACTTTAACGCGACCGGCACCACTTATACCGATTCCCCCTCTTACTACCAGCTGTTGCGTTTCAGGCACCACCATAAAAATGCCCTCACCGGCATGCACAAACTGGTTTTCCTTCCAGAAGTTATAATAAACCACCTTTCCCTTTATAGGACTGACTAAAACAAATTTCTCCTTCCAGGAACCATAACTACCCAGCAGCTTTCTGGCTGCCATCTGCACGTCACGGATCACCGAAATCTGCTCTTTCTCGAAACTTTTGTTAAGATCAAAGATTTGCTGTTCCAGCTCTTCTACTTTAGCATTACTACGAAGTATATCGCTATAACATGCCTCCGTTGCCATCCGCTGATTCAGATACTTCATTCTGGCTTCGTCGTATTGTGCAGGAGCGATGACTTTATCTATCAGTAAAGACGAATCGCTGCCAAATCTGGCGTATTGCAGTTGTAGCTGCTCGCGAAGCAGCTCACTTCTTTTCCTGAGCTCTACCAACAGATTTTCCTGATAATCCCGCTGATGACGAAGGTTAGCCAACTTCTGCGGGTAACCATTCTTTTGAAGAAAATAGCGGCACTGCTCAACAGCCTGCAATAATCCTACGTACATGTCCTGCAGCTCCCCCAACTGATACCCTTCATGCAGATTGAGTACAGCCAATGGTTCCAGGAGGTGGCGGCTTGTATCAAGATATTTGCAGAACCCCGCTACTGTTTCAACATCTTCAAACCTTGCAGGGTTGGCAATGATTGCGATCACCTGATTTTCCGAAGCAGCAGAATCACCCGATACCAACAAATGCTGGAGATTTCCCGGAGTTTTAGCTACTATTTTTACCGGAGGACTGGCAGAATAAATCGTCACTCCTGCATTCACAATCTCCGGATATTTGATAAAGTAACAACCGATCAGCAACAACGTAATAATAACGCAGATGGTAGTTATTCCATAACGAACAATCCAGCCCGGTGTTCGTCCTAATATTTCATTTGCTTCATCGCTGTAAGGAATGTCATCCTCCAGCCATCTTAATTGATCTGCCTTTTGAGGTATTTCTGCTGACATAAATGATTTTTCAGGTTAAATCTCAGGAGACCAGTTCCAGCTGATCCTTCACCAGGTTAAAATAATATCCTCTCTTTCCTACAAGCTCCTCGTGTGTACCGGTTTCCACCACTTTACCCTTATGCAGTACTACGATCTGGTCAGCATTTCTGACCGTGCTAAGCCTATGGGCAATGACCACCACCGTTCTTCCTGTATAGAAACGATTCATATGCTGCATAATGATTTTTTCATTGGTAGTATCAAGATGGCTGGTGGCCTCATCAAAAAATAAATAGGCGGGATCCTTGTACACAGCCCTGGCAATCTGCAGCCGTTGTTTCTGGCCTGCGCTAATACCACTACCGGTTGTTCCGATTTTAGTACGGGTACCCAGCGGAGCTGTTTCAATAAAATCATCCAGGTTGGCAATATGTATCGCCGACCTCAGTTTTTTCCGGTCAGGCTCTTCCTCAGACAAACAGATATTTTCTGCAATGGTACCAGAAAACACAAAACCGTCCTGCATAACCGCGCCACTTCTGGCCCTCCACCATGTTGGTGAGATATGGGAAAATACAGTATCCCCTACCCGGATTTCTCCTTTCTGAGGTTGATAGAATTTAAGGAGAATTTTCATCAGTGTTGTTTTCCCGCTTCCACTCTCTCCCACGATAGCCGTAATTTTTCCTTTGGGGATTACCATAGATACATCCTGCAGAGCGTACCTGCCAAGCTCCCCCTCGTACTGAAACGATACATCACGGATCATGATATCCCCCAGCGCAGATTCTCCAGGGACCAGGTTGTTGTTTTCCGTTTCCTCATTTCCAATACTATGTACATCTCCCAACCGCTCCAGACTTAATTTAGCATCCTGCGCAGACTGTATAAAACCAAGTAATTGTTCAACCGGGCTATTCAACTGCCCAATAATATAACTGACAGACATCATCATGCCTAAGGTCATGTGTCCATCTATGACCGCTTTAGCACTGATAAATGAAATAAGGATGTTTTTTATTTGATTGAACACCACCGACCCCACCTGCTGATACTGCCCCAGGGTCAGCGATTTGATACTCACCTTGAACATCTTCACCTGTAACCTTTCCCATTCCCACAATTTGGAGGTTTCACAAGTATTCAGTTTTACCTCCTGCATACCGGAAATCATTTCGTACATCAGGTTTTCATTCTGGCTTAACCGTTGAAAACGTTGATAGTCCAGTTCCTTACGGTATTTCAGAAACAGCACTATCCAGCATATCCCGGCCGTACTGAAAGCCGCGTAGACCAGCAGCAATTTCCAGTTATATATAAACAGGACAATGATATAAACGAACAGGTTTACAAAGGAGAATACAGTCGACAATGCCGAACCCGTCAGGAAAGACTGGATTCGCTGATGGTCGGTAATACGTTGCCGGATATCACCTATCAGTTTGGTATCGAAATAACTAACAGGCAACTTCATTAGCTTCCGCAGAAAATCAGATAAAATACTGATAGTAAGCCTGCTGTTCATGTGTAACATGATCCAGCCCCGGATAAAATCTATGGCCATATTACCTACTGAAAGAGAAAGCTGTGATATCAGAATCAGGTAAACGAAACTAACATCCCGCCTGTTAACACCATAGTCCACCAGCCCCTGCGTAAGGAACGGAAAGATAAGAGATAACAGGCTACCGAAAAATACCGCCAGAAAAAGTTGCAGGATGTGTTTCCTGTGAGGTGATAAATATTTCAGTAAAAATTTAAATCCAGGTACTTTTTGTTCTTCTTCCTCTTCAAGAAATCCCAGCTCTGATGGTGCCAGCAACAATGCAATTCCTTTTCCATTCGTTGCATCCAGCCAGCTTTTCAGGAAGGTTTCCTTGTTTACTCTCACCATTCCATGGGCAGGATCTGCCACCAGGATTGTTCCCTTCTCCTTTCTACCTGAATAGTTTTGCGGCGGGAGCACCACAAAATGCTGCTGATTCCAGTACAATATACACGGTAGTGGCGCTTCTTCATCCAGTTGTTCGAATGTGATCTTTACAGACATAGACCTGAAGCCGATTTTCTCCGCTGCCCTACCAAGTCCCAGTAAGCTCACACCTTCTCTTCCGATGGATGATAATTGCCGCAATAGCTGCATGGAGTAATTCTTACCATAATATCTGGCAATCATCCTCAGACAAGTAGGGCCGCAATCAGTAGTATCAAGTTGTTTATAAAATGTAAATCCCATATCACTGAATTACTTTAGCCTGCTTCATAATGGATTCAATAGAGATATAATATTTTTTCATAAGCGTATAAATAACCAGCTCATGTTTCCGTGGACTACTTATCATCATCCTGTTGATCAGCATATGGATATAACTCCTTAATTGAGTCTCTATGCTGTCATACTGTTGCAATTGTTGTTTTAATTCAGCAACTACTGACTGTAATGCCCTGCTTCTTTTTTCGATGATGTTAGTGACATCCCTCCATATATCCTCATGCTGATCATCCTGCCCTGCCATCACCTTGCGTATATAACTATTCTCCTTTCTGTAAATTTCGTTTAGATGAATTTCAAGGGCATCCGAATTACCAAATTCCTGCATAAACGCAGTACTCAGTTTTTCCATTATAGCGCGCTTACCGCTCAGGGTCAGTCCAAAATCCTCCAACAACTGATGAACAGATTTTATTACTACCAACCACCTGAATCTCTCACCTTCATCGCCATGAAGTATACTGATTAACTGAAGCGCAGCGATACTGTCAAATTGAAAAAATGATTCTGCATGAATAATCGTCGTTTCTCCATATCGTTCCAATTCCCGCTTGTATGTGTCTGTTTGTATCCGGTAAACGATATGTTCTTCCACGTAGGGATGTAACAATGCCTGGAGGTCTTTTAATATGGATTCCCAGAATCCGTCCTTCTGGTCGTTATAAAAGCGTAATCGCAGGTGGAAATCTGTATCTACATACCTGATAAAGAAAAATCCGGTAATACATTTTCCCTCCAGCAAGGAACTAACATAAGGGGCAATCACATCCGTCAGAATGGTTTCGGCATGCCGCATACCGCAATATATTTTCACATATAACCATGGACTTCCCGGCACAAAATTTCTTTGAATATTACTCGCCGTATGCTTAATACCCACTGGGGCCGATATAATATTATCCATGTTTCTATGCAGCGGGAATACCACTTCATTGAGATAAGTACCGGAAGTTCCTTCCACTATTGTTTCATGTGGCTGTCCCAGAAACTCAAGTAACACCACACTACCTTTCTTCTGAAGCTCCTTATACAGTATACCGGCGCCAATGTGGGTATCCAGGTCGATTAACAATTCATTATCATAGTCCACCAGTAATACCTGTTGGGGCAGATTCCTGGCTTTTCTCAATTGTTGAATATGCTGCCACTCGCCCTGTTCATTAAACTGCTGTAATTCTTTACGTGTTATTCTCCACCTCGCGCGGGAGAGTATGATTTGCCTGTATCTTACGGCCGGAAGAAAATCCCGGTCATCCAATACTCCCCAGTTCCACCTGAAGCCACCTGCCACATGTTGTGTTTGCAGATCACAGAGGAACTTATAGACTACCAGGGTACCGTTATTAAAGTTGTGGGCAGTGCTCATTCTGGGTATTACCCTTTTATTTAACCGCTTGCTGCGAAGGACGACCTCTCCCTTTACAACACTCACCATCAAGTCATCAATTGTAATCTGCCTGTCTCTTTCCACACCAGGTTGACACAGATAGGGAATTTCAAAATCCCTCAATGCAGGGCGCATTAAAACATTGCCTACTCTGGCCTGTGGCAGGTGAACTATTTCGGCCAGAATTGCATCAGGATACCATTTTTCTTCATCACGAAGGCACTCCTTCAGGCCATCACACAGCTTTTGATCACCATGCGCAAATCGGCCAAGTAGTATAGCGGAAGAGGGTCCGCTGGCACTCCTCAAACAGAAACGGTACCTTCCTTCATCAATGGCAGCAGCACTATCAGCTAGTAGCGAACCATGCAAATGAAAACTAACCGGAATAATATTCTCTGATCCTCTGCCTGTAACTGATCTCAATTCTTCTTCCAGTAAGATTATTTCTTTAGCGCCGCAACTGATCGCTTCCAGATATTTATTCAGCAAAAATTTATCAAATGCCGTGAATGAACTGTTACTATTCCCTCTTTCCGCCGCATTCCCGATACCTTTTACTAACGGGGCAAACTCAACAGATCCATTACGAAATGTTCCGTAACCAATTCCGCTTTCGGGGTCCAGCACTTCTGTCAGTGGTATTTCCTGCTCTTCATAACGGTTGGCAAAATCCTTTCTGAATGTATCCAGGAATACATTGCCGGCCATACCCAATGCAGCATACAACAATGCGGTATCCCGGCAAAGGTCCTGTACCAGTGACGAATGCAGGCGATTGGACACTGATTGATGATAAAGGTCAATCTGTACCAGATCCTTTTCTGATGATCCAGGGATAAATACTGATAACAATGTCTGTATTTCCTTATACTTATCGACGCCTCTTTTTTCACCTTCCAGCAAACTATTCACCTTTTTCAACTGAGCAACAATTGTTGTAGTGTCATTTAACCGCTCCAGCTTTTCGATCAGCACATGGAAGAAGAAGTCACCCGTAACAGCGGGTTCCAGTTCACTCACCAGCAATTGGCTCTCCAACAAAGATTCCACAAACTCTTCCGCTTCCTCACTGGAAATATCATCTGTCTGAAGCTTATTTGCTATTGCATCCAATGTTGCACCGTCACGGCAGGTATCCATTACCAATTGCAGGTATTCAGCATATTGAACCGAGGATATACGAAATGTCCTGTATTTATCAACCGTTTTATACTCAATATATCGCAGCTGATCTCCCATTTTGTAAATACTATTGTTGGGGTAATATTTAATCTGCCTTTTCACCTCCGGGAGAGCAGCAATCACAGCAGCCAGTTCAGATACATAATTCATATCTAACCGGGCATTCATCCTGTAACTCCCTTCTTCCAGCTTCAAGTCTGATTTATCACTTACCTCACCGGTGCTGCACCCCGCAAAGAGTCCATAGGGCGTGCTTCTGGTGCACATCCTGCAATAATACTTGTATAAAGAATTCAGTAATTTATCAAGGTCTTTTTTACTTCGCGACGCTCCTCCCAGCCACTTCATCATTTCATCATACAACACCGGAGAGGAAATATATATGGCCTCCTGCAACAGCGTGTCTGTATATATCTCCTTTAACAAGGCCTCCAATCTGGTTTTATCTTCCGCGATTGTTTTGTTTAACCGGAAGAGATGAGCCACCGGCAATAAAGGCGTACGTAACAAATAAAAATCCGCTCCGGAAATTCCCGGTTGATCTCTCTTCTCATCTTTCATATGTAAAAATTATTATTAAGATCCAGGTTGATTCAACAGTAATATGGAATCCCACTTGTTTAAATCCGGTCTGATGCAGTTAATCAGCGTCAGACCAATACCAGCCAGTCCTGTTAATACACCGAAATGATTGAGGATAATTGTTTCATCCGCTACAATTTCTTTAGACATTTCAAGCTCACTAAAGTGGTCAAGCATCTTATTAGTATTAGCAATGGTGGCTTTCAGCCAATAATCAGCGGCTGTCAATATTTCCGGGTCGTTGTTATATTGCAGAATACGATTGAACTGATACAGTATACCGCTGGTACCATGACAAAAACATGGATCATGGTAATCCAGCGTCTTATCCCACATGACTTTACTGTTATGTAGTCTTCTTACTGCCACCTTTCGCATCACCAGACCTGCCTTGCAGACATATGCAGGCTCGTTCAGCCCAACAGCAGCATTATATAACATGGAAACAATGCCCAGATCTCCGTAACACCAAGCAAGGCGGCTCTCTGCCATATCCGTTTCCGGTCCTTCTCCACTGGCCATAGCAGGGAAACTTGTCAATCCACGCTGAGTCTCTTTGGATAAAACCCATGCAATGGCATTGCGAATAAGATCCTTTGTTGTGTCAGTAGGATAATGTTTATCCAGGTATATCAAAAAATTTACAATGCCAGGTATACCATGCGCCAACCCGAGGTTGGCTTTATGCTGAATCCCTGGCTGCCAGTCCTCCCACCAGACTTCACCATTGCCGGTAATTTTTTTGTTGTTACTGAACCATTGTAATATCTGTTCATAGTACTGATGATTGCCGGGATTATCTTCCTCCAGCAAGTAAATGGCAGAACCAATAAACCCGTATAAAAGATCATAGTTGCCCACCTCCAGCTGTATTGATAATGCGTCGATAATATATGGTTCAATATCTTCAAGAGCCGCCACCGAATCTGAGGTCAGCAAATCCAGCCTGATCAGGTGTTTTATCAACCAGGCAGGCCCACAAAAACCACCCCCCAGGCCATTAGCCTGATTAAGCGATGATATTGCTTCCAGGGATTTTTCCAGGAAACCCATCGCAGTATGATAATGGCGCTCATTCTGTGTAAGCCGGGTATAGTATGCGAAAAAAAGTGCGATGCCAGCATTTCCTTTCATAAGACCGCAATGATTCATTTCAGCAGCATCATCGAAAAAAGTGCTCATACGTACCAGCAACGCTTCTATTTCAACTCTTAATTCTTTTGTGACATAAGAATACATAAGCATGATTTTACCGGATCAACGGCCTGTTATAATGATACCAGAAATCTTTATCTGCCGCGGCACGGTATAGGTTTTCCATCCGCGCTGGCAATCCGGTACTTTTCACATCTGTTGTTTGTACACTATTTACAAATAATAACATATGCGCATTCAGCCTGATATCACGCTGCAATTTCAGGTTGAATCCTTTGTAATTCCAGTACATATGGCCATAATGCAGGCTGTAACGGCCATCTTCCTTTCGTTGATAAATATTGACAGTTCTGATAGCCTCATCATGGAGAATGGTATTTCCGATGGGCACATTTCGTCCTCGCGCAGAGAACTCTTCAGAGAGCTGATTGAGCCTGCCTGTATCCCGATTCCAGGTCATATCTGTTTTCAGAATAGCCATATCGGATTCCTGAATGTAAATAGTACCATAAAAATCACTGACATAATGTATTCCCACCAGGGCAGCATTAGCCCTTTTGGCTGTAATACCTACAACAATTATCCTGGAGCTGTCAGTATAGATGATGGAGTCAAGACTGACACGTAGCCTGTTTATCTTATGAGCATTCAGTACCGGACATGATTTAACCGCATCCAACATATTCGACCATATAGAGGTACCCTGAAACGGCACAAAATATTTTCCACCTGATCTGTCTGCCTGTATTATATTCGCTTTACGCACGGTTGATTTGTAACGGGATTTACTGCTGTAACCATTCTTTGCCATCATATCTGCAATATATTCCTGATCACTTACGACAGAATCATTCAGGGATGCCAGCATATGTACATATACATCCATCATCATATCATCCTGAATAAAATTGCCAGACATGGCCTTGACTGCTGCTTTCAGCACCTTCTCTGCATTGATCTTTCTTTGGCTTACCACTACTTCACCCAGGTTATAATAACCGGGCATTAGACTAACGGTATGAACAATGGATAATTTTTCAACTGTGGTTTTAAAGGTATTATATCCTATAGAAGAAATGATGATAGTATCCTTCGGATCACAGGCAAACCTACACGCCGCCAATCCTGTTTCACTGGTAAAATTTGCTTCCCCGGTCCTTGTTACCCTGATGGTCGCAAAAGGAACGGGTATTCCCGATTTACCGTCAACTACCTTTATCTTTAACAGCGAAGCCGCAGCAGTATCAACGGATATTTGATTACCCGGATCATTTTTCCCAAAGGCTGTATCAATCACATCTTCCTGACGAGGCCGGGAGGGTGTTATTTCCCGGGTATATAATAAGGCATCAAAAGCCTTCTCCCATGGCCCTTGTAAAGGAAGATGATCAAAAGCATAACTGGTGAAGGAAGCCGTATTAACGGAATTTTTTTTAAGGTCAACCAGACACGTATTATACCCTTGCCCCATTAATACAGATTCAACAGATGTTGCGATTGTACGTGGTAGCTCCTTCGGAATGCCAGACCAGGTGGCATATGTACCATAACTTCCTGTTACAGCAACATTGATGACAGCTGTATCACCCATACTGTTTTTTACCAGCTGTCCCATAGGTTTATAATCATTTAATTCACTATCATTGAAAACATCTGTTCTGTTGGCAAAATGTAAACTTGCTCCCCAACAGATTATTTTCTGGTCTTTAAAATATTTCAGAAGAAACAGCAGATTATTGGCCATCTGAGCATCTCTTGCATTACTATCACTTGCCTTGAATGTATTAATATTTTTTCCTGTGGGGTTATGGTAAAAATAATCTGTGGCAAGACTGAGTGTGCTTCTTATGAATTGCGCATAAAGATTTTTCCTGCGTCTGGTTGTTTCATTGTTGTCATTAATATTTTCCAGTGCTGACAGCAGTTTAGTGAGCATTTGCCGGTATTGCTTAAAGTCAACATGCCTGGGCCATGAAAATCTCTCACCGAAAAAATCTGACACTTCGCCTAACATATCGAATCCGATTCCTGCTGTATCCTTGTTATGCTGTCGCAGTAATGCGGGTAAATCATCTTCCCAAAAACGGATGGCGTATGTTCCTGTAATCTGATGATCGAACCCGGCAATCTGTAAGGTATTTTTGTTTTGATGAACATACCGTAAAACTCCCCGGAAATCTTCACTACCAGTCCAGACATTGAATAAACTGTTACTCATTGCCTCATTGACATCCTCCCCTTCCTTAATGGCTTCATTGGCCATTGCAACATCTATCAGTCCACTCTCAAACGCAAGCACATTAAATCCCATTCTTTCATGCAGGTATTTAACCAGATCTGCTTTGATGCGGAACACATTTCCTTCGCCATGGGAGATTTCTCCCAGCATCACCACCCTGGCATTACCTATCAGCTCCCGGAATTTTTTTTCTTCGGCCGCATTCCCGGGAAAGCCTCCATTATCAATCACTATAACAGCGCTCCGAAGAGAGGTATCAGTTTGTTGCGCATTCGCAATACTACTATTGGTAAACATCCATAAAAAGAATAAGATACTTCCACAGCATCGTGCAATCCTGGAACAATACATACTAAATAAAGATATATATGGAGAGGTGGAGTTACCACTTGTAACTCCACCAGGATTTAATATTTGACTAAGGTGCCACTTCAAATGCTCCGGAATCAGCTGGTTCCTCTTCAGCTCTGACAGGACAATTGTGATATGAGGTATTCATATCGAGGGAAATGTCCAGTATACTTTTATCTATTTGACCGCACTCGTATGCATTATTTGCCGTATATGCCTGCGAAATCTTACAGAGATCTCCGGTGGACAATGAATAGGTGAAACCACCTTTAGCATTGTTGGCAGACATATCATCTAATGCAGCTACAGTAAATCTGTTGAGTGAGAGTTTACCACTCAGTTTCTTTTTGTTCATGATACAATTTGGGTTTTAGGTACATTAAATGCCAAGATCAAAAGGTTCGGAGCCGGTAGATAATTCCTCCTCTTTCGTAGGTTCGCACTCTCCTCCGGGTCCCATATAGGATCTTCCTGTCTCCGGTCTGGTAGCTTCTATCTGTCCGCACTCATAAGGGCTGGTGGCACCTGCGGCCATTGATTCTCTACACCGTTGACCAAGGGATAACGAGTAGGTAAAGCCCCCTTTAATAACGGCAGACTTACTTTCATCCAATGAAGCTACAGTGAATTTGTTCAGCGATAATTTCTTATCAAGTCTGTTTTTGTTCATGTAAGTGAGATTATTTTTTTACCCCAACTTTGCAAAGTGCCGGGAATGGGGCATAGAAATCCCGTTGTGATGGCCATTCACATGAAAAAAAAATTGACAAAAAAAGTTAATCAGTACCTGAAATGCTACTCACAGATATTTGGAACTACTACAGTATAGATTTTGTTGTTTAAATATTTTGGGTCAAAATTGAATTAACTAAACGTTATTTTTTCATTTGCAGGCAAAATAGAGAAAATATTTATCTGACCAAAAGTTAAAATCAATATTCGAATCAAGTGGCATTCAAACCGATGAATAAATCCATCGATAATTTTCAAGTACATACTTTCACTGCAAGAAAAATGAAATAAGGTATAACAGCATCGTATAAACGCTATCATTAATTATTCATTAAGCGCATGTACATAATGGTTCATTAGCCCAGTCGTGCACCAACAATTAAAACGACTTCCATTCATCAGCTTTTCCGAAAGGTCATTTGTAAATGTTTTAATTTTTTTGAAATTCTCATGAAAGCTTCATAACAATTGCCTTCGATCATTAGAATTTTTTAATCATTATGAATTCATATGAAAATTTCTTTTTTCAATTAAAAAAGTTATCTAACTTTAAGCAATCGATCGAATACTATCCACTTATTAGTGTGCGTTAATTAAAAAAACACAAAAGCAGTTGATTGTCATTGCCAACTTTGTCATAAAAGTCAACTTACACTAATGAAAAACACTTATTCTTAAAATAACTAGAAATGAAACTAAAGACCTGGTAATCCAGAACCCTCAGTATCCATTTTTCTTTTGTATTAAGCCTGTTATATGCTAGTAACTGCCTGATACATATACAACTACAGAGGATTCGTTATGCCCCCATTTTGTTTTGAAAGAAACAAAATAAGGCTGTTTGTGCAACCGATCAAAGAAAAACAGATGGTCCTGTAATACCCTTTATTAAAAATTACCTTGTTAGATGTTATAATTGCCGGAGACCAGCGCTGTGGCACGGATAGGTTTTTGTTTTCATGCAGAAGGCGCCGTAATAACATGCCGTAAAACGGACACCAGCGATATAACCTTTTCAAACATAGTGATCAGGAAAGCGGGCATTGTGAATACCCCCTGCTTTCTGGTCAATCTATGTCCTGTTTTCTGAACAATAGTATCAATGAAAAAAGTGCGAATTCCTCACTTTTAGTGAATGCCATCTTTTTAAAAATATCCATACCCGATGCTGAACTCTTGCCAGTTCAGCATCACCGGTTACCATTAAAGTAATTGCCTCAAATTGTTAAACTATGTTTTTGCTTCCTGCTAACCAAAGAGTGATCTGGTTTGATCAGAAATTATTCCCTCAATCTGCTATATACAATGTATGTACCTGTACGTATATACATGGAAGTGTAGATGTTGTATTGTTTGAGAAAGCCATCAACCTGCTGATTGCACAAAACGATGTGATCCGTGCTGCTTTCTACGAAACAGATGCGATTCCATATCTGGACATGCCGCCACACGATCCATCATTCACCTACCCTGTTACATTTCTGGATTATTCAGGGCAGCAAAACAGCCATCAGCAATGTTTTGACTGGATGAGCAAAGAAAGTACAATACCGCTGCCCTACGCGGAAAACAAACTTTATTTTTTTGCATTACTGAAACAATCAGACGATCTCTACTGCTGGTACACTAAAATACATCATACCATGATGGACGGATGGGGCGCCTCATTGCTGATAAGCAAGCTGGCAGCCATCTATGAGATGCTGGTAAAAGGTGAATCCGTACCGCTTGAAAGTCCTCACTCCTACACAGAATTTATCAGAGAGGACGAAGCATATACCCAGTCTCCATCATTCAAACAAGACGAGTTATATTGGCTGCAAAGGTTTGCAACGGCGCCGCCCGTACTGGACGCAGGAATCAAGGATGACAAGAAGGAAGCGCTGCTGCTCAAAAGCGTCCGTAAATCCATAGTGCTCGATAAGGATTTCTATCAGGCTATACGTCAGTATGCTGCGGAAAATGAAGTCACCACTTTTCAGTTTTTCCTCGGTGTATTCTATACCTGGTTTTCCAAAACCCATCAGGTAAATGACCTGATTATTGGCGTACCTGTCATCAACAGGTATAAACCGTCCTTCCTGCATATCCTCGGCAATTTCGTAGGCATACTGCCTTTCCGGATGAACTTTGACACTGCTCTCACATTCAGTCAACTACTGCCGCTGATCAGGGATGCTTTCCGCGAAGACTTCAAACATCAGCAATTTCCTATTGATGAGATTACCAGGATAGTGAATGCCAAAGATCCAGGCCGCTTATCACTTTTCGACATCTCCCTCTCCTTCGAAAAACAGAACTATAGTGTACCTTTTAATGGCCATAAAACCGCCACTATTCCCCTGTCGCATTACGAAGAAAAAAATCCTGTCGCCATTTTTGTAAGGGAATGCCAGTCAGAAGATGATATCAAGGTAGACGTAGACTTTAACGTTGGCTACTGGGATGAATTTTATATGGAGCAGTTTATGGAGCAGTTGCAACAGCTGCTGACCACACTGCTGCAGCAGCCGGAACAGGTGATTAATCAGATATCCCTCACAACATCCGCAACAAAAGCTGCTTTAACACAACCAGCGCCTGTTAAGACGACTTATCACGGCACATTGGTAACACATTTTGAACAAACAGTCAGCACCTATCCCAACCACCTTGCCCTTGAATTTGAAGGCAAACAATATACCTATGCTGCACTGAATGCGATCACCAACTCGCTGGCACATTATCTTCGCAATACCCATAAGGTAAAGCCTAACGAAGTGGTGGCCTTTATGATTCCCAAATCAGACAAGGCTATTATTACGATACTGGGCATATTAAAGGCCGGCGCAGCCTATCTGCCCATTGACCCTGCCTATCCGGAAGAGCGTATAAAATTCACACTGGAAGATTCCGGCACCAAACTACTGATAACAGAAAGCAGCTTCGAAATACCTGTATGGTCGGGAGCCGTATTGCTGCTGGATAAAGTACCTTACGCCGGAGAAGATAATACCAATCCGCCGGCCGTTAACACTGCCGAAGATACCAGCTATATCATCTATACAAGCGGTTCCACCGGTAAGCCCAAAGGCGCTGTTATCAGACATAAAGGCGTGGTGAATACTGTGAAGGAACATTTAAAACAGATCAGGATAAATCCTGGTGAAAATTGCCTTCAGTTCGCATCCTTATCTTTTGATGGCTCTGTGATAGAAATATTCATGCCGCTGTTTTCCGGCGCTGCACTGTTGCCTGCCTCCAAAGATATCATCACGGATTTTGACCGGTTCAGCGCTTTCCTGCATGAAAAATCCATTGCAGCGTTAATATTACCCCCTTCCTATCTGCGCAACCTGCCCAAATCCAGCCTGGGAAAAGTAAAAACGCTCCTTACAGGAGGAGAAGCAGCCATTCCCAGATCAGAACTGCACCTGCGCGACGATCAGCAATACTTTAACGTCTACGGCCCTACGGAGTGTTCCATTTGTACTACCCTTTACAGGGAAGACAGTAATACCCACACGAATGTATCCATCGGGAAGCCGATCGGTAATATGCAGGTGTTTATCCTCGATCAGTTCCGGCAGATATTACCTTATGGCGTTCCTGGCGAAATATACATTGCCGGTATCGGGCTGGCCAAAGGATATCTGAATAATCCGGCACTGACTGCAGAAAAGTTTATTCCTTCCCCCTTCCACCAGGATGCATTATTATACAAAAGCGGAGATATAGGCAGATGGCTTTCCAACGGCAATATCGAATACCTGGGACGGACCGATGATCAGGTAAAGATAAGAGGGCATCGTATTGAGCCTGGCGAGATAGAAACTACACTGATACTGCATGAAGGCGTACAAAATACAGCCGTAGTGGTAAAGGAATGGAGCTCCAATGAAAAAAGCCTGTATGCATTTGTAGTGCCACAAGGCGATGTCACTACCGATACCCTGTATACTTTCCTGGGAGAAAAACTCCCGCATTTCATGGTTCCTGACAGGATAATACTGGTAGAGGAGATTCCCCTTACCATCAACGGGAAAGTGGATAAAAGGGCCTTATTAAGCAATATACAGCAGGAAGAAACCAAAGCGTACCTGGCGCCGGGAACCAATAACGAGAAACTCGTGGCCGCCATATGGCAAGACCTGCTGGGCGTATCTCATATCAGCGCAACCGATAACTTCTTCCAGCTGGGCGGACATAGTCTGAAAGTAGGACAGTTCATCAACAACCTGTATAAACAAACCGGTATCCGGCTGGTATTCAGTGAGGTATTTCGTGCTGCCCGCCTGAAAGACGTGGCTGCCTTACTGGACACGCATGAAACAACAGCGGTTTCAGAAATCACCAAAGCGCCCGAAAGTGCCCACTACCCGCAGTCTTCTTCCCAGAAACGTTTATTTCTGTTGCACCAGATCGAAGGCTCCAGCAACAGTTACAACATACCCCGCGTTTTCCACGTCAAAGGACAGGTGGATATACAGCGGCTGGAACAATGTTTTAAATCCCTCATCGAAAGACATGAAGCGTTAAGAACTTCTTTTGAAATGAAGGATGGTGTTCCGGTGCAGATCATTCACCCGGCCGTACCTTTCAGCATCGGCTATACGAAAACAACACCGGATGAAGTAGCGCAACTGGTCCGCGACAACATCCGCCTCTTTGATCTCGCGAAGCCGCCGCTGCTGAGGGCGCAGCTGTTCGATGCAGGAGAAGGGGAACAGATGTTCCTGTTTGACATGCACCATATCATCTCTGATGGTGTTTCTGCAGCCCTGTTTAGCGATGAACTGACCAGGTTGTATAACGGGGAAGAACTACCTCCTGTGGCCTTCCAGTATAAGGATTTTGCCGTATGGCAGAATGACCTGCTGGCTACCTCCGCTATCAGAGAACAGGAAAACTACTGGCTGCAGCAGTTTGCAGACGAAGTGCCTGTACTCAGCATGCAGACCGATTTCCCCAGACCCACTAAAAAAACTTACAATGGGAAAAGGATACAGGTTTCCATGGATGCTGATACAACCACCATGTTGGAAAAACGCTGCATCGAATGGGGATGTACCCTTAATCAGTTGCTGCTGGCTGCTTACAACGTGCTGTTGTATAAATACACCGGCAATGAAGATATCATCACCGGTACTCCCGTAGCCGGCCGTACCCGGACAGAACTGGATAAAATGATCGGCGTGTTCATCAACACACTCGCCATCAGAACTTTCCCTCAGGGCAAGAAAACCTTCTCCGCATTCCTTTCCGAAGTACGTAATACCTCGGTAGAGGCGCTCAGAAACCAGGAGTATCCGTTTGAGTTACTGATAGACCAGCTTCAGCTCAAAAGAGACATGAGCCGCAATCCGCTGTTCGATACCATGTTCTCCTTCCTGCATGATGCCGACGGCCGCCTGACACTCGGTAATGCTGTACTGGAGCCTGCTGCCAACATCTACGATACCAGCAAGTTCGATCTGCTGCTCGAAGGTATCAGGACCAGTAACACTATCACGCTTAATCTGGAATACAGCACCGATCTTTTCAGTGCAGCCACCGCCGCGACGCTCCTCCAACATTATACCAACCTGCTGCAGTACCTGCTCACCCACCGTGACAGCCACATTGCAGACATCAATATCCTGAGTACCCAGGAAACCCAGCTGCTGCTGGCCGGTGACACACAGGCACAATACCCGAAACAACATTGCCTGCACCACTTCTTCGAAGAACAAGTGGCCAGGGTTCCGCATAAAACAGCACTGGTGTTCGACAACCAGGAGATGACTTATGCAACGCTTAATGAAAAAGCCAATCAGGTAGCAGCCGCTGTGCAAGCCGCCACCAATGGCGCCGAAAACCCTATTGTGGCCGTATTACTCCACAGAGGTATGGACATGATATCTGCTATGCTGGGTATTTTAAAAGCCGGCGCGGCTTATCTGCCCATCGATCCGGATTACCCAGAAGAGCGCATCAGTTATATGCTGGAAGATAGTGGCACTACCCTGCTGCTCACTCACACGGATATACGTGAGAACTACCACTATGACGGTCATACGATCTACATCGATCAGCCTACCCAGGTGGCATTTAAGCCTGTAGCCGTAAAACCGCAGCACCTCGCCTATATCATCTACACCTCCGGTTCTACCGGCAAGCCCAAAGGCACGATGATAGAGCATCGTAACGTGGTAAGATTGCTGTTCAACGATAAGAACCTGTTTGATTTCTCTGAAAACGATACCTGGACACTGTTCCATTCCTATTGTTTTGACTTCTCTGTTTGGGAGATGTATGGTGCTTTGCTTTATGGCGGCAAACTGGTTATCATTCCTAAAGCCACGGCCCAGAATGCGCATGACTTCCTGCAGCTTTTAAAACAGCAACAGGTAACAGTATTGAACCAGACACCAGGTGCATTCTACAATCTGCTGGCGGCAGAACTGGAGCTGCCAGCTGCTGATCTCCACCTGCGTTATGTGATATTTGGTGGTGAGGCGCTCAAACCAGGCAAACTCAAAGGATGGAAAGAAAAATATCCCGGCTGTAAACTGGTTAACATGTACGGTATCACAGAAACCACTGTACACGTGACTTACAAGGATATCACGCAAAAAGAAATCGACCTTAACACCAGCAATATCGGCAGGCCTATTCCTACCCTTTCCCTGTTGTTACTGGACCGTGATGGTAAACTGGTGCCCGCCGGTGCTGCCGGTGAGCTGTGCGTGGCTGGGGCCGGACTCGCAAGAGGTTATCTCAACAAACCCGAACTCTCCGCTGAACGGTTTATCAACCATCCTTATCTGCCCAATGAAAAACTGTACCGCTCCGGCGACCTTGCCAGAATGCTGCCGGATGGAGACTTTGAATACCTCGGCAGAATAGACCATCAGGTGAAGATAAGAGGCTTCCGCATTGAACTCGGCGAGATTGAAAGCAAACTGATGACGCACCCGGCGGCAAAGGATACCCTTGTCGTTGACAGAGAAGACGCCTCCGGTGATAAATATCTCTGCGCCTATGTGGTAGCAGATCAGCAAACTACGGCTACGGACCTACGACAACATTTGTCCGCATTCCTGCCCGATTACATGGTACCGGCCTTCTTCATCATATTGGAAAGTTTCCCCCTCACCGGCAATGGTAAAATAGACCGTAAACAGCTGCCTGTGCCGGAAGACACCATTCTGTCTACCGCTGTGTACGAGGCCCCTGTAACAGATACGGAAAAACAACTGGCTGCCTTGTGGATGCAGCTGCTGAATGTACCCAGAGTAGGATTAAACGACCACTTCTTTGAGCTGGGCGGACATTCACTCAAAGCAGTCAATGCAGTGGCAGGGATTTTCAAAACCTTCCAGGTAAATCTGCCACTCGACGTCTTTTTCCGGAAAGCTACCATCAAAGAGCAGGCTTTATTCATTGACCAGCAACAAAAAACAGATACTACCGCTATTACAGCGGCGCCTGTACAAGCGTTTTACCCACAGTCGTCTTCCCAGAAACGTTTATTCCTGTTGCACCAGATCGAAGGAGCCAGCAACAGTTACAACATACCCGGCGTTTTCCGCATCAAAGGGCAGGTAGATATTCAACGGCTGGAACAATGCTTTAAATCACTGATAGAAAGACATGAGGCATTAAGGACATCCTTCGAAATGAGGGATGGTGCTCCGGTACAGATCATCCACCCAAGTGTACCTTTCAGTATCGGCTATACGAAAACTACTCCGGAGAAAGTAGCGCTGCTTGTCCGCGACAACATCCGCCTTTTTGATCTTGCCCAGGCACCCCTGCTGAGGGCACAGCTCTTCGACGCCGGAGAAGGACAGCAGGTGTTTATGTTTGACATGCACCATATCATCTCTGATGGCGTTTCCGGAGCCATGTTTACCGATGAACTGACCAGGCTGTATAACGGGGAAGAACTGCCTCCTGTAGCCTTCCAGTATAAAGATTTTGCTGTCTGGCAGAATGACCTGCTGACCTCCTCTGCTATCGCGGAACAAGCCAACTACTGGCTGCAACAGTTTGCAGACGAAGTGCCTGTACTCAGCATGCAGACCGATTTCCCCAGACCTGCACAAAAAACATTCAACGGAAAAAGACTACAGGTTTCTATTGACACCCATACTTCCACCCTGCTGGAAAAACGCTGCCTCGAATGGGGATGCACCCTTAACCAGCTGATGCTGGCCGCATACAACGTGTTGTTGTATAAATACGCCGGCAATGAAGACATCATCACCGGTATCCCCGTGGCCGGCCGTACCCGGGCAGAACTGGACAAAGTGATGGGCGTATTCATCAACACACTCGCCATCAGAACTTTCCCTCAAGGCAACAAAAGTTTCTCCACATTCCTCTCCGAAGTACGTAATACCACGGTGGAAGCACTCAAAAACCAGGAGTATCCGTTTGAGTTACTGATAGACCAGCTTCAGCTCAAAAGAGACATGAGCCGCAATCCGCTGTTCGACACCATGTTCTCCTTCCTGCATGATACCAGCGGCCATTTGACTCTCGGTAATGCTGTACTGGAGCCTATCATCAATATCTACGATACCAGCAAATTCGATTTGCTACTGGAAGGTGTCAGGACCAGCAACAATATCATCCTCAATCTGGAATACAGTACTGATCTCTTCAGCACAGCCACCGCAGAAGCGTTCATCCAACATTACACCAACCTGCTGCAGTACCTGCTGGCTCACCCCGACAGCAATATTGCAGACATCAATATCCTGAGTGCCCCAGAAACCCAGCTACTGCTGGCCGGCGATGCTCAGGCACAATACCCGCAGCAGTATTGCCTGCACCACTTCTTCGAAGAACAGGTGGCCAGGGTTCCGCATAAAACAGCACTGGTGTTCGACAACCAGGAGATGACTTATGCAACGCTTAATGAAAAAGCCAATCAGGTAGCCGCCGCTGTGCAAGCCGCCACCAATGGTGCCGAAAACCCTATTGTGGCCGTATTGCTCCACAGAGGTATGGACATGATATCTGTTATGCTGGGTATCTTAAAAGCCGGTGCGGCTTATCTGCCCATCGATCCGGACTATCCCGAAGAGCGCATCAGTTATATGCTGGAAGATAGTGGCACTACCCTGTTGCTCACTCACACGGATATACGTAAGAACTATCACTATCACGGTCATACGATCTATATCGATCAGCCTACCCAGGTGGCATTTAAGCCTGTAGCCGTAAAACCGCAGGACCTCGCCTATATTATCTACACCTCCGGTTCTACCGGCAAGCCCAAAGGCACGATGATAGAGCATTGTAACGTGGTAAGGCTGCTGTTCAACGATAAGAACCTGTTTGATTTCTCTGAAAACGATACCTGGACACTGTTCCATTCCTATTGTTTTGACTTCTCTGTTTGGGAGATGTATGGTGCTTTGCTTTATGGCGGCAAACTGGTTATCATCCCTAAAGCCACGGCTCAGAATGCGCATGACTTCCTGCAGCTCTTGAAACAGCAACAGGTAACAGTACTGAACCAAACACCAGGTGCATTCTACAATCTGCTGGCGGCAGAACTGGAGATGCCGGCTGCTGATCTCCACCTTCGTTATGTGATATTTGGTGGCGAAGCGCTCAAACCAGGTAAACTCAAAGGATGGAAAGAAAAATATCCCGGCTGTAAACTGGTTAACATGTACGGTATCACAGAAACCACCGTACACGTGACTTACAAGGATATCACGCAAAAAGAAATCGACCTTAACACCAGCAATATCGGTAAGCCTATTCCTACCCTTTCCCTGTTGTTACTAGACCGTGATGGTAAACTGGTGCCCGCCGGTGCTGCCGGTGAGCTGTGCGTGGCTGGAGCAGGACTCGCAAGAGGCTATCTCAACAAACCCGAACTGTCCGCTGAACGGTTTATCAACCATCCTTATCTGCCCAATGAAAAACTGTACCGCTCCGGCGACCTCGCCAGAATGCTGCCGGATGGAGACTTTGAATACCTCGGCAGAATAGACCATCAGGTGAAGATAAGAGGCTTCCGCATTGAACTCGGCGAGATTGAAAGCAAACTGATGACGCACCCGGCGGCAAAGGATACCCTTGTCGTTGACAGAGAAGACGCCTCCGGTGATAAATATCTCTGCGCCTATGTGGTAGCAGATCAGCAAACTACGGCTACGGACCTACGACAACATTTGTCCGCATTCCTGCCCGATTACATGGTACCGGCCTTCTTCATCATATTGGAAAGTTTCCCCCTCACCGGCAATGGTAAAATAGACCGTAAACAGCTGCCTGTGCCAGAAGACACCATTCTGTCTACCGCTGTATATGAAGCCCCTGTAACAGATACGGAAAAACAACTGGCTGCCTTGTGGATGCAGCTGCTGAATGTGCCCAGAGTAGGATTAAACGACCACTTCTTTGAGCTGGGTGGACATTCACTCAAAGCAGTGCAACTGGTGGCGCTCATCCACAAACATTTTAACGTGTCTATCTCTATCAGGCAGGTTTTCACCACTCCTGCCCTGCGCGGCCTCGCAGCCTCTATCAATGACAGTGCCACTGTACTGCACCGTTCCCTCAAACGCGCACCGGCAGCGGCTTCTTATCCGGCTTCTGCTGCGGAGAAAAGACTGTTCATCATCAATCATATCGGTGGTGCAGGCATCTCCTACAATATACCAGCAGTATATGCGCTGGAAGGAACTCCGGATGTAAACAAGCTGATAAAAGCCTTACACACGCTCGTTCACAGACATGAGATACTGCGTACCTCCTTCTCCATCCAAAACGGAGACGTCATACAGCAGATTCAGGAGGCTATGGACTTCGAAGTAGCGGTGCATCATTGTGAAGACAGCGCCCGTGATACCTTTATCCGTGATTTCATACAGCCATTCGACCTTTCACAGGCGCCTCTGTTCAGAGCCTGTGTGCTTAAAACCAATGCAGGCAAGTACTACCTTCTCACCGACATGCATCATATTATTGCAGACGGCGTAGCAGTAGAAAACCTTCTCCGCGAACTGGCTGCAAGCTATAATGGTGTTGAGCTGCCGGCATTACCGGTACAGTCCAGGGATTTCGCTGTATGGCAGCATCAATGGTTGCAATCAACCACAGTGCTTCCACTGAAAACATTCTGGAAGACACAGTTTGAACAAGGTACCACGCTGCTGAACATACCCACCGATTTTGTACGTCCTCCGGTGAAGTCCTATGAAGGCGCCATCTTCCGCTTCAGCATACCCCGTCATACTGCCGCTGCCATCAAAGAAACAGGCAGAACAAATGGCGCCACCGCTTTTATGGTGATGCTGGCAGCTTATAATATTCTGTTGTCTAAATACAGTGGTCAGGAAGATGTGATAGTGGGTACCCCGGTGTCCGGACGGTCCAGTGCTGATGTGCAGGAACTGTTGGGCATGTTTGTAAATACGCTGCCACTGAGGAGTTTCCCGGCATCCGAAAAAACATTCACATCTTTCCTGGAGGAGGTAAAAGAA
This sequence comes from Chitinophaga flava, assembly GCF_003308995.1. Taxonomy (NCBI): domain Bacteria; kingdom Pseudomonadati; phylum Bacteroidota; class Chitinophagia; order Chitinophagales; family Chitinophagaceae; genus Chitinophaga; species Chitinophaga flava. The sequence continues at coordinate 165,266 of NZ_QFFJ01000001.1, forward strand.
CTTTCGCTGAAGGCTTTCGAAAACCAGGATTATCCTTTTGAAGAGCTGCTCGACGATCTTGAAGTCAACCGGGATATGAGCCGTAACCCGCTGTTCGACTACATGTTCACCTACCGGCCCGGAAATAAAAACGAAGCGGTATTTGCTGACATGCAGCTACGGCCGCTTACTACGCCGCATAACATTTCTAAGATGGACCTGTCGCTCGATATCAGTGAAACTGCAGCGGATGAATTGACAGGACATATAGAATACGCCACCAGACTCTTCTCCGAGAAAACCATCAGCCGGATAGCAGCTCATTTTGTTCATATACTCGAACAGATCGCACATCAACCGCAGCTGCTGTTAAAAGACATCACGCTGATGACGGCCGCAGAGAAAGAGGAGATACTGCGATTCACCAACTCAGACAGGAAAGATACTTTCTCCGGAACTATTACGGATGTATATGGCCTGTTTGAACAACATGCACAGCAGATCCCGGATCATATCGCAGTGGAAACAGATCAGGCAACGATCACCTATGGAGAACTGGAGAAAAAAGTCAGCCTCCTGGCAACAATACTGACAGCTGCCGGTTGTGGCCCCGATAAAATAGTAGCCCTGTGCTCCGACCGTTCTGTAGACATGATAGCCGCCATGTTGGCCATTCTGAAAGCAGGTGCTGCTTTCCTGCCTGTTGACCCGGATTATCCACAGGACCGCATCCGGTATATGCTGGAAGACAGTAATGCCCTGCTGGTGCTGACACAGCGCAAACTGGCAGATACCCTTCCTTCCACTACCAGCAAGATTCTCCTGGATGAATTGCCGGCAACCGATACGACGGCCATTGTTACGCCTGCTCATCGCCGGCCGGACAGTCTCGCCTATGTGATCTATACTTCCGGCTCCACCGGACAACCTAAAGGGGTGATGATTGAACAACATTCCTTCCACAATGCGGTTTTATCCAATGCTGTCAACTTCCGCAGCGGATTTGGCCAGGAAGATGTGTGTCTGAGTCTCAGTAATATTTCCTTTGATGTGAGCATCCTGGAAATATTCATCCCGCTGGTGCATGGCTCCAAACTGGTGATCGTGAACCGCGAGCATTTGTATGATGTACAGTCACTGGCCAATGTGATCGTCAACAAAAAAATCAGCTTCTGTTATGTTCCACCATCTCTGCTGCAGCCGCTGTACAAGGCACTCAAAGGCAGCGCTCCCGTACAGCTCAACAAACTATATGTAGGTGTGGAACCTATTAAAGATACCACGCTACAGTTATATATCTCTCTGAACGAAAGTATGGAGATTATTAACGGGTACGGGCCTACGGAGGCAGCTGTTGCCTGCACCTGGTATGGCTTCCAGCCTGGTAATCCGAAAGGGGTGAATATCCCGATTGGCAGACCCATTCGAAACGCGCGCATTTATATCGTGAATGAACATATGCAGCTGCAGCCTGTTGGCGTACCCGGCGAGTTATGCATTGCAGGTATCGGACTGGCAAGGGGTTACCTGAACAAGCCAGACCTGACGCTGGAGAAATTTGCAGACAATCCTTTTGAACCAGGCCAAAAACTATATAGAACAGGCGACCTCGCCAAATGGCAGTCCGACGGTAATATCGGCTTTATCGGCAGAAAAGACTACCAGGTAAAAATCCGCGGATTCAGGATTGAACTGGGAGAGATAGAGTCCAGGCTGATGACACATCCAGAGATAAAACAGGCGCTAGTAACTGATAAAGCAGACCGCAGTGGCAACAAATACCTTTGCGCCTATGTAGTCAGCAGTCAACCGCTGGACCAGACCGCCCTCCGGGCTTACCTGGCCATCACGCTCCCAGCCTATATGGTACCAGACTATTTTATCACACTGGAAAAGTTCCCGCTGACCAGCAATGAAAAAATAGACCGTAAAGCGCTTCCCGAGCCGGATATGGACCAAAAAAACAATGGAGCGGACCTGGTACTGCCGGCCAATGATACAGAGTCAAAAATGCTGCAAATATGGGAAACCGTGTTGGAGACCAGTAATATCAGTACTACCGACAACTTCTTTGAAATAGGTGGTAACAGCCTCCGGATCATCAATATGCTGAGCCTTATCAAAGAAACATTCGATGATGTGTTAAAAGTCAGCGACCTGTTCGACAAACCCACCATCAGAGAACAGGCTGCTGCTATTACCAAACATCAGCATACGATGCTGAGGCAGCCGTCCAAAGCAAAACGAGTACAATTTTAAAACACCAAAATACACGAACAATTATGACAATCAAGACAATTGCGGTAATCGGTGCAGGCGTTATGGGCCAGGGTGTTGCTTACCAGTTTGCCAAGTACGACTACAACATCCTGCTGATCGATAATTCAGCGGCAGCCCTCGAACATGCCAGAAAAGAAATACGCAACATTGAGCGCCTGGATAAAATATTGCATAAATCTAGCAGCACTGTAAATGTGCTGGACAAAATAACTTTTACAGATGATTTAAAAGCTGTAGGTGCTGCCGATTTTATTATCGAGAACATCACAGAAAACATCGCGCTGAAAGAAAATTTATACCGCCAGCTGAAAGATGTCCTTGCCGATCATGCCCTGCTGGCAGTGAACACCTCCGCCGTTTCGGTTACCAGACTGGCTTCTTTCCTGAAAAAACCTCAACAGGTGATGGGCATTCACTTTATGAATCCGGTACACCTGAAACCTACTGTGGAAGTCATCAGAGGCTATCATACCACCCCTGATACCATCAACGCCACACAGGAACTGCTGGGTAGCGTGAAGATGACCGGCGTAGTGGTAAACGACCTTCCCGGATTCATCTCCAACCGCGTACTGATGCTCACCATCAATGAAGCTATTTTCAGCCTGCAGGACGGCGTTGCCACCGTACCCGATATCGACAAAATATTCAGAGAATGTTTCGGTCATAAAATGGGGCCGCTGGAAACAGCCGACCTGATTGGCCTGGACACTATCCTCTACACACTGGATGTGCTCTTTGCAAGCTACAATGACACCAAGTTCAGACCCTCTCCCCTGCTGAAAAAAATGGTAGACGCAGGACTGCATGGCAGAAAAACTAAAGAAGGTTTTTACAAATATGATCTGAACTAATAACATATAATCAACTTTTATTTAACCACAAAAGCAACAATACAAATGGAAACACCCACTCAAGCAGGCCCTCGTGTAATCATCAGAGAATTTCTTCAGAAACGCATCGGACAGGATGTTCAGTTTGCCGATACAGAAGACATCTTTCAGCTCGGACTGGTAAACTCATTATTTGCTCTGGAACTGGTGGTATTCCTGGAAAAATCTTTCGACATCGCCGTAGAAAATGAGGACCTCAACCTGGACAACTTCAGGAGTGTGAGCAACATGGAAACATTTATTCTTAAAAAGAAAGGAAAATAATAAATGAACCTTGCATTAACCGATACGCAGCAGGCCCTCAGAGAGGAGTTCAGGAGTTTTGTACAAACAGAGCTGCTGCCTTATGCCAACGATTACGATAAACAGGGTTTCATTCCGATGGAACTGATTCAAAAGCTTGGCGCCAGGGGTTATCTCGGCGCCACCCTTCCGGAGGCTTATGGCGGCCGGAACATGGATCAGGTGTCTTACGGGCTGTTGAACGAAGAAATAGGCAGCGCCTGTTCTTCTACCCGCAGCCTGATTACCGTTCACTCTTCGCTCACCGCCGAAACCATACTGCGCTGGGGCACCCGGGAGCAAAAAGATAAATGGCTGCCATTACTGGCTACAGGTGCAAGCCTTGCTGCATTCGGACTTTCAGAGCCAGACGCTGGCAGTGACACTGCAGGTATTAAAACAACCTACCAGGTTACCGCCGACGGCTATACGCTGAATGGTGTAAAAAAGTGGATCACTTTTGCCCAGACCGCTCATCTGTTTGTGATTGTGGCACAGGGAGAACAAGGCATCACGGCTTTCCTCGTAGAACGTGATACCCCCGGCCTTACGGTGAAACCACTGGAAGGCATCCTGGGAACAAGAGCCTCCATGCTGGGAGAAATCCACTTAGACGACTGTCATATACCGGCAGAAAACCTGTTCGGCAGAAAAGGCTGGGGACTGCAGCAGATCGTCAACACCGCCCTTGATAATGGCAGGTATAGCGTGGCATGTGGCTCTCTGGGTATAGCCAGGGCATGTCTGGAAGACAGCATCCGCTATGCAAAAAACCGTCGTTCCTTTGGTCAGTTGCTGAAAGATCATCAGCTCATCAAACAAAAAATTGCCAACATGGTCACCGAAGTGAAGGCTGCCAGCCTGCTTTGCAGAAATGCCGGCTACCTGCGCGATAAAAAAGATCCCGACAGTATCATACAAACGTCGCTGGCTAAATATCACGCCTCCCGTATGGCCAACAACATTGCGGCAGAAGCAGTGCAGCTGCATGGCGCCCTGGGCTGCCACGACAGCATCTCCATCCAGCGGTACTTCCGTGATGCCAAAGTAATGGAGATCATCGAAGGCTCTACAGAAATACAACAGATACTGATTGCAGACCACAGTATCGCCGGTTTAAGCACCATTCTCTAATTCATTCACAATGATAGGCATCCAACATATCCGAACATATACGCCCGGCACACCGGTATCCATACACAACCTGCCGGAGAAAACTACGTTAGACGATAGTGAACTGGCTTATTTTACTTCCTGTGGTATCAACACTGTATACAACGCCGGAACAATGACCAGCTACGATCTGGCCAGAGGCGCCAGTGAAAAGCTGTTGCAGGAAACCGGTACAGAGGCATCTTCCATAGACCTGATCATCTACCTGCAAAGCCGGACACCAGAGCAATTTATCAGCTCTGAAGCCACCCGCTTACAGTATGACATCAAAGCTGATAATGCAGTCAGTTTTGCCATCGCCAACCTGGGCTGCGCTGACAGCTCCATGGCGCTGAAACTGGCCAGGGACTTCCTCGTTGCCAACCGCAAGGCCAACCATGTGCTGATCTGCTACGGTAATAAACTGATATCCCGCTACCGCTTCCGTTACCCCGTTACCATTATGGGTGATGGCGGCGTAGCAGCGCTCATAGGCAGGACCACAGAGCATAAAATAACAGACGTGTTGTTAGAAACAAATGGTCGCTACTGGGATCTGTTTAAACTGGAGTACCAGCACAAAACACCCGATCAGTACAAAGAAACCTGCAGCGATGTAAGAAGATATGGTTTCGAACTGGCCCTGGAAAGCAAAAACAGGTTCAGGGAAATCAACAAATCCCTGCTGGAACGTAATGCCACGGCCAAAGAACAGATCAGTCATTTTATGCTGCAAAACATCTCTGCACGCGCCTACGAATATTATGAATCAGCTTTCGATATCAAAATATCTCCTATCTGCGCCATGAACCTCGGCCAGTACGGACATCTGGGCGCCGGAGATATTTTCCTCAATTATCAGACTGGTGTGGAGTCAGGCCTTTTCCGCAAAGGAGATAAAGTGGTGATCATGAACAACAGCCCTGTAGCCGCGTGGAGCTCCGTACTCATGGAAGTATAAACAACCCTAATTAAACGATTATGAAAGACGAAGTTAACCATACAAAGTCCAAACGCAAAACGGTGAAATGTGTAGTATGGGACCTGGACCATACCATGTGGCATGGTATCCTATCAGAAAATGATCAGCTGGTATTGAGAGAAAATATTACTGATATTTTAAAAACCCTCGACAGCTGGGGTATCATCAACTCTATCGCCAGCAAAAATAACCACGACGATGCGATGCAGATGCTGCAAAAATTCGGCATCAGTGAATATTTCCTGTATCCTCAGATCAGCTGGGACCTGAAATCCAGCTCCATCGCCAGGATCAAAGAGAAACTGAATATCGGAATGGATGCCATCCTGTTTATTGATGACCAGCCATTTGAACGCGATGAAGTTTCTTTTGTACATGAACAGGTGACCTGCCTGGATGTAGACAGCATAGCCAATCTGCTCCAGCTGTGCAAACCACGCTTCATCACCTCAGAATCTGCAGAGAGAAGAAAAATGTATCTCAGCGATGATATCAGAAATCAGGAAGAACAGGAAATAGGCAACAATAAACAATTCCTCGAATCCCTGCAGCTTACCTTTTCCATACAACCCGCTACTGTAAGCGATTTACAGCGGGTGGAAGAGTTGACAGTACGCACCAACCAGTTAAACGCCACCGGTTACTCCTACTCTTACGAAGAGCTGGAAACGCTGATAAAATCACCGGACCATCATCTTTTTGTAGCAGAGCTGACCGATAAATATGGCTCCTACGGAAAGATAGGCGTTGCCATGGTAGAACGCAACAATGATACATGGACATTAAAGCTGCTGCTGATGTCGTGCAGGGTGATGTCCCGCGGCGTAGGGACCGTATTGCTGAATTACATCATGAACCTTGCAAAGAAAAAAGGGTACCAGCTGGTGGCAGAATTTCTGCCTACAGACAGGAACCGCGTGATGTATATCACCTACAAATTTGCCGGTTTTACAGAAGGCGGCAAACTGGATAATGGTGGTGTGCTCCTCACCCATCCACTCAACGATTACGTTACCTACCCTGATTATATACACCTTTCAATCCAGGAATCATGAGAGATATTGCAATCATAGGAATGGCAGGAAAATTCCCCGAAGCTGCCAACATCGCGGCACTCCGCCAGAACCTGATAGCAGGCAGAGACAGTGTAAGGGATTATTCCCCGGAAAGAAAATCCGCCACCACCCTGGCGGCCGGCAAATCATTTATGGAAGTAGGTTTTATTGAAGATGTCGACAAATTCGATTATAAATTCTTCAATATCTCCAAAGCAGAAGCAGAATACATGGACCCTCACCAGCGCCTGCTGCTGGAAGTGGTATATGAAACCATCGAAAGCGCCGGTTACCAGGCCGATTTTTTTAACGGCACGGAAACAGCAGTCTTCATCGGTGACACCGAACAGGAATATGCTAAGCTGGCGGAACGCTTTGATCCTACTATTATCACCGGCAATACCAATGCTACCACCGCAGGCAGAATTTCCCGCTTCTTCAATTTCAGAGGTAATGCCACCATGCTGGACACCGCCTGCTCTTCTTCCCTGCTCGCCATTCATATGGCCTGCAAAGAGCTGAACAGCGGAGACGCCACTTATGCACTGGCATGCGGTGTACGACTGATCCTGTTCCCTGCAGAAAAAACCAATAACCCTGATCTGGGTATTATGTCCAGAGATGGCAAGACCCGGAGCTTCTCCGCAAAAGCAGAAGGGACGGGCGCCGGCGAGGCAGTGGGATGTATATTACTGAAACCACTGGACCAGGCATTGGCTGATAAAGACATCATCTATGCTGTCATTAAAGGCAGCGCTGCTAACCAGGATGCACAGCTGTCCGGTAGTCTCACCGCCCCCAGCAGCCAGGCACAATCAGAAGTTATCAGGAAAGCATGGACTAAAGGGGAAATAGACCCCGGCACCGTTTCTTACATAGAAGCACATGGCAGCGGCACCAAACTCGGTGATCCTATTGAAATTGCCGGTATGGACCTGGCCTTTAAAGATTCCTCTGCCCATAAACACAGTTGTGCGGTATCTTCCATTAAAAGTAATATTGGTCATACAGGCAGCGCAGCCGGTATTTCAGGGCTGATAAAGGCCGTCCTGTCGCTGTATCATAAAGAGCTGTACCCTTCCATCCATTTTGATGAGCCTAACCCCTTCATCGATTTTAAAAATTCAGTAACCTACATCAACACTGATTATACGCCCTGGAACGCGCCTTTCCCCAGAAGAGCAGGCGTCAGCTCCTTTGGCCTCAGTGGCACCAACTGTCATGTGCTATTGGAAGAAGCACCTGTTAACCCCGTACAGACCGATATTTCCGGCACTTATCTGTTCAACTTCTCTGCCAGGTCATCCAACAGTCTGCAGGGATATCTGAGCTCTTTCGCGGCCTACCTCTCGCAGCCCGACAGTGCCGCCTTGCCTGACATCAGTTATACCTTGAACAATGGCCGCAAACATTTCTCACACCGGCTTTCCATCATCGCTTCTTCCAAAGCAGCATTAATGGAACAATTAAAAAACAGCCGGGAAAACACTGCCAGGGAAGCTGCAGGAAAAATCATCTTCCTCTTTTCCGGAGACGCAGTGGTCAGCGATCAATACCTGCAAACAATACTGAATAGTGAACCGACGTTAAAAAAATATGCAGACGAATGCAGAAAGTACTATTCCACTGCCAATGCGGCCATCAACCGCTTTGTGCTGCAATATGCCCTGTATCGTTTTGCAGAAGGAAAAGGACTCACAACAGAACATCTGTTAGGCACCGGAACCGGTGACCTCATCGTAGCAGTAGCCCTGAACGAAATGTCGCTGGAAGAAGCTATACAGCAATGTGCCGAAGAAGATACTTCTATCCCCGAACTGGAGCAGCGGCTCATAAACCTGATAGAGCGGGAAACAGCTACCTGCAAAGTGCTGTTCATTGAACTGGGCCCTGAAGGATGCCTCTCTGCCGGACTGCGACAGATGAACTATCCGGATAAAGAATTCCTGTATCAGGTGATAGCTGTGCATCAATCCCCACTGGAAATCTTTCAGGCGCTGTACCTGCAACAGTTTCCCATTGACTGGGTAAGATATTATACGGCCACGGATGTACGAAAAATAAATCTGCCGGCTTATCATTTCGAGAAAACACGTTGCTGGCTCAGAGAGCCTCTGCCGCTGGAAGCCTACACCAACGCTGATGCCACCAGCTGCCCGGTAAGCAGTGCTGAACCATCAGCAGTTGAAGAAACCATCCAGCTGTCAGCTGTGATCCGTGACAACTGGTCTGAGATGGAAAAGAAAATCGCCTCCATCTGGATAGCAGTGCTGAAACTCGATGAGCTTTCTCTTGAGGATGATTTCTTCAGAATTGGCGGTCATTCCCTCATGGCCACCAAAGTAATCTCCATCATCGAAAGAGAATTTGGTATCAAACTTATACTCAAGGATATCTTCGCATTTGCCACGGTGAAAACACTGGCCAAAGGCGTGGAAGAACTGCTGGCGAGCGGTACACAAAAGGTAACGTACAAGCCTATACGTCCGGCAGCAATTCAGGAGTATTATCCCCTGGCTGAAGCGCAAACACGCCTCTGGCTGATACAACAGTCCAATGCAAGCCTGACGGCCTACAACCTCCCCTCCGCCCTGCTGCTGGAAGGAAAGCCCGATTTCAACAAACTGGAAACCGTCTTCCGCACACTCTGCCAGAGACATGAAAGCCTCCGTACCAGCTTCCATGAAAAACAAGCCAGACCTGTACAGATGATACAGGAGAAAGTAGACTTTTCCCTGCAGCGGATAACAGGATGCGATACGCCGGAAGCTGCGCTGGAACAATTTATCCAGCCTTTTGATCTTACCCGTGCACCACTGTTCAGAGCAGGTACTGCTACGCTCGCAGCGGATAAACACCTGCTGTTGTTTGATATGCATCACATCATCTCTGACGGTGTATCATTGGGTGTTTTCATCAGTGAACTCGTACAATTGTACCATGGCGAAACACTGCCTCCACTGACTGTCCAGTATAAGGATTATACAGCATGGCAGCAGGAACTGTTCAACGAAGGAGGGCTCGCCCGCCTGGAAGACTTCTGGACAAAACAACTGTCCGGCACACTGCCTGTTTTGCAAATGCCAACAGATAAACCAAGACCCGCAGCACAATCTTTCGCCGGTGAAAAACTGCACTTCCACCTTCCGGCACAGCAGGTACAAAGTATTCAGGAACTAGCCATCAGCACTGGCACTACCCCTTTTATGGTGCTGCTGGCAGCATACAACATCCTGCTGCATAAATATACCGGGCAGGAAGATATACTGGTAGGCTCTCCGGTGGCAGGCCGCTCTCACAGTGACCTCGATAACATAGTAGGCATGTTTGTGAATACGCTGGTACTCAGAAACAAACCTGCGGCCGAAAAAACGTTTATTCAGTTACTGGAAGAAGTAAAGGAAAATGCACTGAACGCCTTCGAACACCAGGATTATCCTTTTGCTGTATTAGTAGAAAAACTGGACAGTAAAAAAGATCCATCCCGTAACCCCTTGTTCGATGTAGTATTTGTGCTGCAAAACCTCGATATCCCGGATATCAGGCTGGATGGACTTAGCATCGCACCCTGCCCACTGCGTACCGGCACCGCCCAGTTTGATCTGACCATGGAAGTCAATGAACGAGCAGGTGACTGGCCGGTGAAAATTGAATACAGCACCGCCCTGTTTGAAGAAGAAAGTATTCTGCTGATGAAAGAACGCTTCCTGGTATTACTGCAGGATATTCTCAACAACCCGTCGTCTGCTATCCATGCGCTCTCCTGGAGAATTCCGGAAGAAATCAACAGCAAAACCGAAAGCCTGGATATCGCTTTTAATTTTTAACCGAATATTTCCCACAAAATAGATTACAGACATGAACAAAACACTTCAATATAAAATTGCTACCGACTATTGGTTGGAGAAAACCGGAAAACCGGAACTGTCTGAAATAAGTGGCACATCCATTACCCCTGTTGCTCCCGGCAGTCAGACCTTCGCGCTGGATGAAGCCACTGCAGCTGCGTTGAAAAAAATATGTAACGATCAGGATGCCGGTATCTATGTTTTTCTAGTTACCGCTTTATCCATCTTTCTGCATAAATACACCGCAGCAACAGAACTGCTGATGGCGAGTCCTGCACCAATGCTGTCTAACGGAGACACTTCCACTGCTCCGGTATTCCTCTCTGCCAATATTCAGTCAGGTACCACTATCAAACAGCTGCTTCAATCATTCCAGGAAGAGCTGAAATCGGCCTACTCCCACCGGGATTATCCATTTGATAAATTCTCGGAAAAATATCAGGCACTGCATGGTGCTCCCAGAGACCTGTTTAACTACGGATTTTCCTACTTCCCATTAACAGGTGCCAACAGCTACCGCGAACAATCGAAGCTGTCTTTCGACTTCCGCAGAACAGCCACTTCGTTTGAACTGGAAATCCACCATACCGGCAAATATGCCGCCTGGTTCATCACGCAGATGGGCGCTCATTTGCATCAGGTACTGCGGTTCATTGTCAGTCAACCCGGCTCCAAAGTGGAAGACGTCACCTTCCTCTCCTCAACAGAAAAACAACAACTGCTGGAAACATTCAATGATACAGCTGTTGACTTCGCAGAAAAAGACCAGACCATCCTGGCATTATTCGAAAAACAGGTGAAGCTGCACCCGGAGCAGGTGGCGGTACAGTATGAAGATAAGCAGCTGACCTACCATACCTTGTGGCAGCATGCCCTGCAACTGGCTACCCTGCTGAAAGACAGCGGCATCGGTCCTAAAGATGTAGTAGCCCTGATTTGCGACCGTTCAGAAATGATGATCACCGGTATGCTGGGTGTATTAAAAGCCGGCGCCGCTTACCTGCCGGTAGATGCAGACTATCCGGATGAACGCATTCAGTATATCCTGAAAGACAGCGCTGCCAGATTTATTCTGACTACCCGCCAGGTGTACAGCGAAAAACAGGACTGCTTCCGCAACGACGCCGGTCACCTGCTCCTGCTGGATGGAATCAAAGGCGATAAAACGTTATCAGATTTCACTATCCATAATGCTCCGGAAGATCCGGCTTATGTTATCTATACTTCCGGCTCAACAGGCCGTCCTAAAGGCATTGCTGTAAAACACAGCGGCGTTACCAATTTCATAGTGGCCTATAAAGGTCTTTTCGATAAAGGCATTAACGCCAGCGACCGCGTACTGGCCCTGGCTAATATTTCATTTGACGCCAGCGTTGCGGAAATATTTGTAGCACTCACCAGCGGCGCCACGCTCGTGGTACTGGATAAAAGCCGCCTCTTTGATGCAGCTAAACTGGCCGGATTCCTGCAAGCGGAAAATATCACCTTCGCCTACATTCCGCCAGTGTTGCTGCAAGAAGTATACGATCAACTTAAACAGCAAAACAAACCCCTTGCACTTAATAAGTTGTTTGTAGGCGCAGAATCGGTGATCGATCATATCCTGTATGATTACGCCAGTCTGATAAAAGGAATAGATATCCTTAACGTTTACGGACCTACGGAAACAACGGTTATCGTTACTGCGCTGAAATACAAACCGGTACTACCTTCCGGAGAAAATGTATCTATCGGCAAACCGATACCCAACAGCCGGATTTACATCCTGAACAATGCACTGGAACCTGTTCCCGCCGGAGTGCCCGGCGAACTCTGTATTGCCGGCGCCGGTGTTACACTGGGTTATCTCAACAACGAAACCCTTACTGCCAGCAAATTTGTAGATGATCCATTTCATCCGGGTCAAAAGATGTATCTCTCCGGTGACCTCGCCAGATGGACACCAGATGGGAATATCCAGTTTATAGGCAGAAAAGATAACCAGGTAAAAATTCGTGGCTACCGCATAGAGCCAGGAGAAATAGCCACTATCCTGCAGCAGCAGCCTGCCGTAAAAGAGGCTGTGGTAGCACCGTTGACAGACGACAATGGCAACAAATATCTCTGCGCCTGGGTAGTACCCGCTGGCGAAACCAATATCACCGCCATACGCGCCGCCTTATCCGTACAGCTGCCGGAATACATGATTCCTTCAAGGTTTGTGATGCTGGAAAAAATCCCTGTTACCAGCAATGGTAAAACGGATTTCAAAAAATTACCACATCCAGCACAACAGGAAAGAGTCATCAGTGCAGATGAACAACCGGCCAATCAGCTGGAAGAGCAGCTGCTGGCCATCTGGCAGGAACTTTTAAATATCCGTCAGATCGGTACCAACGATAATTTCTTTGAACTGGGTGGTCACTCCCTGAAAGCGGCCAAACTCATCACTATTATCCTCCGGGACTTGCGTGTGGAAATCCCTTTACGACAGGTATTTTTAAATGGCACCATCAAACAACTGGCGGCGTACATCCGGCAGGCAGAACAATCAGTACGGTTCGAAATACCTGTTGCCGCTGTTACCAGCCACTCCCCCGCTTCCTTCTCACAAAGAGGTATCTACCTGAGCAACCTGCTGAACAAAGAGGCTATTAATTACAATATGCCTTCTTCTTTCGAAGTGATCGGCAAACCGGATATTCCCCGGCTGGAAGCGGCGCTGAAAGCCCTTATACAGAGACATGCCATACTGAGGACCGGCTTTAGTTTCACCGACGAAGTAATCATGCAGCATATTGCAGATGAAGTGCCTTTTGAAATAAGTGTTGTCCATGATGAACAACCGAATTTCAGAGCATACATTACCGATTTTGTTCGTCCTTTTGATTTGAGCAACCCTCCTATGTTGCGGGCCCTCTTTATTCAAAAGAATGACAACGCCGGCATCCTGCTCTTTGATATGCATCATATTATCTCTGACGGTATCTCCATGGAAGTTTTCATGAAAGACCTACAGGCATTCTATCTGTCAGAAGAATTACCACCGCTGAAAATTCAATATAGGGATTATACTTCCTGGTTGGATGAGTACCGCCACAGCGGCGACTTTGAGAAAAATAAACAATACTGGCTCGATACCTTCGCCGATAAACAGGTAGCATTAGATTTGCCGGTAGATTTTCCGCGCTCCGCTGAAAGAAGCCTGGAAGGTGAATTGTATATCGTCACCCTTGATAAAGCGACTGCTGCCCGCCTCCGGAAAGTTGTCAATAAAGAAGGAAGCACCCTCTTCCTCCTCGCATTAGCGGCCTACAACCTGCTGCTGGCCAGATATACCGGCAAAAAGAACATTACAGTGGGTACCCCTGTGGCTGGCCGCGTTCATCCTGATCTGGAACAGCTGATCGGGATGTTCGTACATACGTTACCGGTAAGATGCTCCGTAGATATGCAGCAGTCCTTCACCACCTTGCTGGAACAAGTCCGCAGCACTTTCTTCGCCGCTCTCGATCATCAGCTGTATCCGATGGAAGAACTGGCCGAACAGCTGGAACTGGCAAGGGACCTAAACAGGAACCCTCTTTTTGATACCATGTTCAGCTACCACGACATCGAGTCATCTGTATGGTCTGGCGGAGATTTTTCCCTGGCGCCACTGGAACTCGACATGAAAGCATTGGATGTAAAATTCGATCTGTCTGCATCCCTCGCTACCTCCGGTGAAAACATGATGGTGCTTTTCAATTATTCTAAAAGCCTGTTCAAAGCCGCTACCATAGAGCAGATGGTGGCACAATACATTTCCATCCTGGAAATGGTGTCACATGCGCCATCCCTGTCACTCGAAGCTATCAGCCAGCACATTGCGCTTGAAAAAACAACGCTTCCGTTGTATGAAGACCAGCCTGCGCTGTTCCGTTACCTGGGCATAGATGACACTGTATACTCAGCTGCCTATCCGCTGAATACCACCCAGCGCGATATATATCTTACCTGCGTGCTGGACCCAACCGGCTATAGCCTTCGCCCCCTGGCTTACTTCGATATCAACAACGCTGTGGACGTACCAATGTGGGAAGCAGCCCTTCAACAGGTAACCCTGGAAGAAGACAGTATGCGCTCTGTTATCATCGCCAAAGATGCAGAGGTGTTTCAGGCAGTAAGAAAAGAAACAGCATTGTGCTTCAGCTTCCTCGATATCAGCCGGGAAGTCAAGGCAGAAGCGGATATCCCCGCTCTTGTCAAAAAATACTGCGATGAAAACCAGGACATCAGCAAACCATCTTATAAACACTACCTGCTTAAAGTAAATGATCAGCACTATGTGATGGCGATCAGTGCCCACCACCTTTTTGTGGACGGTACCTCACTCAAGCTGCTGGTTGAAAAAACAGATAAAGCCTATCATCTCCTGAAATCAGGAGAGTATAACGCGGAAGTACACACGCCATACCGCAACAGTGTACTGGACCACCTGGCCCGCTTCGATACTCCTGATACAGAAAACTTCTGGAAGAAATACCTGGCAGATGTTCAGCCATTATCCTATTCCGGTGCATGGTCCCAGGAAGATAAAATGGTAGCCGGATCGCTGTCTGTAGCAGGTAAAGATGTACAACTGCTGCAGCAATATTGCGAACAGCATGGTCTCAAACCACATATTTTCTTCAAAGCAGTTTTTGTACTGCTCACTAAATACTACTGCTCTGCAGACCAGGACTTCTGTATCAGGGAAAATATTGCTGGTCGCGATGCACATGAGATGAACACTATAGGTGCTTTCTCCCATGTGTTCCCGCTGCTGGTTACACAACAGTTCTTTAATGAAGGTAATTCCTTCGTAGAGCTGTGCCATCACCTGCAGCAGCAGAAGAGAACAGCCAACCCTTACCGGGATATTTCGCTGGCCCTGCAAAACCACATCATCGGAGACGAGCCTCTGTCTTTCTTCTATAACTACCAGAACTACATTGCTCCTGACACGAAGATGAAGATGAGTGCGCTGCAACGGATATACAGCGGGCTGAGTAATCATATAGAATTAAGGGTAACCGCTCACAGTGACGGTTATACGTTAAAGCTCGAATACAACGAAAAAACCTTTAACGGCACCCACTTCCTGGACCGTGTACAGCTCCTGCTCACACAGGTACTCCGGGAAAATACCACCCTGCGTCAACTGCAATACCTGACCAGTGAAGAACTCCAGGAGCTGACTGCCTTCGGTAGCAACCCCGGAGAGAAAGCAGAAAAAAATGTTCTTGAATTGTTTGAAGAACAGGTACAACAGAAACCCGACCATGTGGCTGTTGTATTCCGTGATAAAAACATCACCTACGCAGAACTGGACCGGGCTGCAGACGCTGTGGCCGCACATCTGCAGGAACAGGGCGCCAAAATCGGAGATATCATCGGTATTATGGTAGACCGCTCCGAATGGATGATTATCGGCATGCTGGGTGTCATGAAATCAGGTGCAGCTTACCTGCCCATAGATCCTGAATATCCGCAGGACAGAATTGATTATCTCCTGAGCGACAGTAACGCCAAAATGCTGCTGACACACGCTTCCGGCATAAACAGACATCCGCATAGCATTATCATCGAAGAGATAGCTCAACGAAACGCAGTGCCGGTCAAACATCCCATTGCCCCCGATCAGCTGGCATATGTGATCTATACATCCGGTACTACGGGCAGGCCCAAAGGCGTGCTGGTAGAGCATCGTGCACTGAGCAATGTGGACCTGGCCTGGCGCAAGGCTTATGACCTGGATAAATTTGAACCGCGTTCATTGCAAATGGCCAGCTTCTCTTTTGACATGTTCACCGGCGAAGTGGTACGTATGCTCACCAATGGCGGACGCGCGATCATCTGCACCTCCGAAATCCGTTTGGACCCTGTTTCGTTTTATGAACTGCTGACATCCAACCAGATCAATGTGCTGGAATCCACACCAGCATTGATCGCGCCACTGATGGACTACATATGGGAACATAAGAAAGATATCAGTTTCCTGAAAATGATCATCGTAGGCTCTGATGCCTGTCCGCTGCCTTTCTTCAAAACACTGCTGGAAAGATATGCACCTGCAATCAGAGTGCTCAACAGCTACGGCGTAACCGAAACCTGTGTCGATTCAGGGTTCTATGAAACATCAGCTACATCCCTCCCCGCTGCCGGCAATACACCGATCGGAACACCACTGTTAAACTATACCTACTATGTATGCAACGCATCCCAGCAGCTGGTACCAGTAGGCCAACCAGGAGAACTGTGGATAGGTGGAGCAGGTGTGGCCAGAGGCTACCAAAACAGACCGGATACCACTGCCGAAAAATTCATTATCAGTCCGCATACACAGGAAAGAGTATATAGAACAGGTGACCTGGTACGCTGGCTGCCTTGCGGCAACCTCGAATTCATGGGCCGCGGAGATGAACAGGTAAAAGTACGTGGCTACAGGATAGAATTAAAAGAGATAGAAAGCGTACTGCTGCAGCTGCCACAGATAAAAGAAGTAGCAGTCACCGTTTTCGGACAGGCCAATGAGAAGGAAATGGTATGCTGGTATGTAAGCCAGTCAGGCGAAACACTGGAAGACCTTAAAGAGCAGTTGAAACAATACCTCCCGGATTATATGGTGCCCGCTTTCTTCATCGCCCTGGAGCATCTACCGGTAACGCATAATGGAAAAATAGATAAAAAAGCGTTGCAGGACCCGCTGAAGTATATGGACACACAAAGTACCATTACCGCTACTCCTGAAACTGCTACAGAAGAGGCCCTGCTCACCGTATGGCAGGATATCCTGAAGAGAAATAAAATCGGCGTACTCGATAATTTCTTTGAACTGGGAGGTCAGTCATTAAGAGCCATGGTACTGGTATCCAGGATTCAGAAAAATTTCTCCGCAGATATTTCCCTGAAAGATATCTTCACGTATCCTACAATCAGGTCACTGGCCGCACATATTGACAACAATGCCTTGTCTGCCCACCAGGCGCCTATCACCAGAATAGCAGAACAATCACATTATCTGCTCTCTCCGGCACAAAAAAGGATGTATGTCATCAGTCATTTTAAAGGAGCAGAAATCAGTCATAACATCTGTGATGTATCCTGGGTACATGGCCAACTGGATATACCCAGACTGGAAGCAGCTTTCCAGGCAATGACCGAAAGGCATGAAAGTCTGCGTACCTCCTTCAGCATGGTCAATGGTGAGCCGGTACAGGTGATACATCCTAAAGGTACTTTCCATTTAACGCATCTGCATGGCAAGGAAGAAGATGCCACCACTGTGGCCAGAAACTTTGTGAAAGGATACGACCTCAGTCAGGCTCCCCTGCTCCGTGCCGCCGTGATGGAAGTAAATCCTGAAAAACATCTGCTGCTCTTTGATATCCATCATATCATCAGCGATGAGGTGTCTACCGGTATCTTCCTCCGCGAGCTGTGGGCCTTATATAGAGGTGCTGCGCTGCCGGAACTGTCTGTGCAATATAAAGACTATGTAGCGTGGTTATACTCCCCTGCTAATGCAGGTGTGATTACCCGTCAGAAACAATATTGGGTACAACAGTTGCAGGGCGAGTTGCCAGTAATGGAAATGCCTTACGACTTCCCGCGGCCACTGACAAAGACTTTCGAAGGGAAAGACCATCTATTCCGGCTCGACGACAGCACCGCTGCCCGTGCGCTCGAATTTACCAGCCGTAAAGGCATTACCCTCAACATGCTGATGCTGTCGGTTTATAATATCCTCCTGTCTAAATACACTTCACTGGAAGATATTATTGTAGGCATACCGGTAGCAGGACGCACCCATGCCGATCTGGAGCCGGTTATAGGCATGTTTGTAAATACGCTGGCGCTGCGCAGCTATCCAACAGCAGAAAAAGTGTTTGAACAATTCCTGGATGAAGTAAAGACTACCGCTCTTGGTGCCTATGAAAACCAGGACTATCCTTTTGAAGAATTGGTGGAAACACTTCAGATCAAAAGAGACCCAGGCAGAAATCCGCTGTTCGATGTATTGTTCCAGTTTATCAGCAAACAACCGCGTGAAGAGCATCAGGGTCTGCACTTTGAGCCATTCCCGCTGAACATAAGCGTTGCCAAGTTTGATCTCACTTTCCTCACGATACAATCGGGAGAACAGATTGACTTCCTGTTGAACTACAACAGTGCATTACTGACAGAAGACTCTGCACAGCGGTTTGTCAAACATTTCTGTAATGTGCTTAAACAGGTGCTAAACAGCCCGGCTATTTCTCTCAGGGAAGTTACCCTGCCGGATGAAGCTGAAATAGCCCAGCTCAGGGCATTTGGAGGCAGTCCTGAAAAAGATGCGCCCCGTATCACCATCCCTCAGCTGTGGCAGGAAAAAGCACCTTTGTACAAAGACCAGGTAGCCGTGGAAACATCCGCAGGCAGCATCACCTTCGGGGAACTGGACCAACAGTCCACTACGCTGGCCATCTACCTGCAGGAAGTATATCAGGTGAAACCAGGAGATAAAGTAGCCCTTATGCTGCAAAGGACCCTGGATATGCCGGTTGCACTGCTGGCCATCCTGAAAACAGGAGCCGCTTATGTGCCCGTGGATCCGAGTTTCCCGGCACAGCGCATTGAATACATTCTAAACAACAGTGAGTGCACCATGATCCTTGCAGACAAGGACTATCATTACTCACAGCCCTTGTTCAACATTCATGGCGAACGACAAAACATCAGCCAGCAACAGCTGAAACCCGTACATATCTCTCCGGACAATCTGGCTTATATCATCTACACCTCCGGCTCTACCGGCGTTCCCAAAGGCGCTATGCTGGAACATCTCAACGTAACCAGCTTTGTACGCAATTTTGAACCGGTATATGGTATCGTCCCAGGTGATAAAATACTGGCCATCAGCAATATCACGTTTGACTTGTCTGTGCTGGAAATCCTGTGCAGCCTGCTCTCCGGAGTAACCGTACTGCTGGCGAATGATGCGGAAATAAATGATTTCCCGAAAGTGAAAGAACTCATCCTGCAACACAAAGTAAACACACTGCAGATGACACCTTCCCGCCTCTCCCTGTTCCTGAACACAGTAGGTTTAAGTGTTTTATCTGATATCAAAACAGTAATCACCGGAGGCGAGCCGGTAACCACCGGGTTGTTCAACAGCTTAAAGAGATGCAAAAACACCCGGGTATTTACCAGCTGCGGCCCCACCGAAACCTGTATATACAGCACTACAGACGAAGCGAAAGGCGACAGGATTACGATAGGCAAACCGCTGTTGAACGAACAGGTGTTCATTGTAGGCAACCACGGCCAGTTGCAGCCAATCAATGTAGTGGGAGAAATATACATCGCAGGCTCAGGTGTGGGAAGAGGTTACTGTAACCAGGAAGCCCTTACCAACGAGAAATATTTCCGCGATGAAACACTATCCCTGTCTTCTGAAAGAATATACAAATCAGGAGACATCGGAAGATGGTTGCCCGATGGCCGTATCGAGTGCCTCGGCAGAAAAGATACGCAGGTGAAACTGAGAGGCTACCGGATTGAACTGGGTGAACTGGAAAACGCATTGGGCAAAATGGAAGGCATTAACGTAACAGCTGCCATCATTACCACTGTTAAAGGTGAAAAGCAGATCGCTGCATTCTATGAAGCCGACCGGGAATACGGTTACTCTACCATCCGCACTTTCCTGGCCGATCGTCTGCCCAGCTATATGTTACCACTGTTCTGCATACACGTAGAAAAAATGCCGCTCAACAGTAACGGCAAAATTGACCGTAAGGCGCTGGACCAGCTGGCACAACAACACCAGGCTGCCGACCGTCCTTTTGATGAACCGGTAGGCACGCTGCAGAAAGCGCTGGCTGAAATCTGGAAAAGTATACTGGATCTCGACCGTATCAGCAGTACCGACAACTTCTTCGAAATCGGCGGTAACTCCATCAAACTGATCCAGGTGCTGAACAGGATTAAGAAAGAACTGGACGTGAACGTTCCGCTCACCGCCGCCTTCACTTATCCTACCATCAAAGCACTGGCAGAGAAGATAAAGATGATCACCGAATTTGGTAGTGTATCTGAAGAAGAATTCTATTCCGTAGCCAACCCAGGAAAACCACAAACCATTTTCTGCCTGCCTCCCGCTATCGGTTATTCCTTCATATACGCCGCACTGGCAGAGTATTTCCCGGACTATACCATCTGTTGTCTACATTTCATCGAAGAAGAAGACAGACTGGAGAAATACTTCCAGGTGATGGACGAGCTGCAGCCTGATCAACCGCTGATACTGCTGGGATATTCCGCCGGAGGTAACTTCGCCTTTGAACTGGCCAAAGAGCTGGAAAACAAAGGACGTGAAGTATCCGACATTATTTTACTCGATAGTTTCAAACGCTGGATCTCCAAAGCTAAAACACCGGTAGAGCTGGAAGCTACTGTACACGCCTACTACCAGATCGTAGACTGGTCTATCTTTGCGGTAGAACCGGAATACCTGGAAGGGCTCAAGAAAAACACTATGAGCAAAATTGAAGGCTATTGCAAGTACATGAACGGTAAAACAGATCCGGATACTACCAATGCCAGAATACATCTTGTAAAATCAAAAGATGAATGGCAAACACCGGAAACTAACCGTGACTGGAAAGAAAGCTCCACCAGCGGTTTTCATATCTACGAAGGAGAAGGCCGGCATCCGGAAATGTTTAATCCGGAATATATATCACACAATGCCGGACTTATTTCAACGATCCTGCAACAGATCAACGTATCGCAGGAATCAGTTGTATAATGTTTTGAATTTTCACATTAAAGGCGCATGTATGTACATGCGCCTTTTTTTTTATTAAATTCCTTCAAACTACAACTAGCTAAAATCTGTAAACAATCTGATAATATATATCAAATCAGCATCTCCCGAAAGCATCATCTTTGTATTAACATTGGATGTCAGATATGCCCCCGGTTACTGTAGACGGATAATAAAAGAGACCAACATATCCTGCACCCGAAATAACCTTATTTAAATACTTATTTAAAATGTAAGTCCACGAAACTTCCCTCAAGGTTTTACGCATGAAACGGGATACCGTTATTTTGCTTATGCTGCCTCGTTTTCATGTAAAGTACCCTCAAGACAGACACGCGTTATTCCCCCTATCGGGGTAATCCGAAAGCTCCACATATCATTATGCTATCAGCACTGCCAGGACAGCTGCTGGTAAAGCTCTTTATTCTTTCACACAAAAAACAAATGTCAATTATGAAAAAACAAGCCAACAAAAAGCTCTTGCTGAAGAAAATTGCAGTGACTAAACTCCAGGTAAACAACCCTGCAGCCATAAAAGGTGGCGGACCTGGTGGTCCACAAACATCCTCTATCTGGATCTGCGATGGCTGCGGTGGTAAAACTACCATCTCCTGCGGAGGAGCCGGATATCCCTGCGAATAAGCCTTCTGTTATTCCCGGAAACAACATTCATTGTATTATTTCGTATACCCGTCACCGTAACACATTACCAATAAAGTACCAAACCGTTTAAACATGAAAAAGAAAACAGAAAAGAAGTTAAGCCTGAAAATGATCACAGTAGCCAGATTAAGTACAGACGGTACTCAGATGGTAAAAGGTGGTGCGGTTACTTCCCTTCCTCCTGGTCCATCAGGTCCTACAGGCCCTAATACTGTACCAGCTGACCCATGCGCCTCACAATATCAGGCATGTACTATGTGCTGCACACTGGATTGTAATACCACCACCATTCCAGGATACCGCCAGTAAGGAACTAACAGTGGCTGAGACCCGGACTCGGACAGTAAACAAAACCCGCTCTGATAGGCGGGTTTTGTTACATGGAGCCAAATATTTATTTCCCATTTAAGATGCTGCCTCATGTCAGGATTTCCATTCATTTCTGACGCATACCATTTCTTGTTAAGTGTCTACTATACATTTATTTGAAAATTTCTATAATTTGAAGGTCTTGATTGTTCTTGATAACCCTTTGTTTATCTTTATGAAATCGTTTGCATACATCAGACAGATGTAGCCCTTAATAATCCGAAATCGACCCTCATCACCTCAAAATTCCACTATGAAAAAAAACACCATTTTTTATTGCCTTGCAGTAAGTGTCCTCTTTGCCACCGCGTTATTACTTTCCTGTGGGAAACAGCAACTGAAAGACAGTTTAAATACCAGTACAAAAACCGGCGCCACTACTAAAACAAACGTTTCCACAGCCCAGATAACTTCGTTTATACATCCCGGCGTACTAAACACACAGGCCAGCCTTGACTATGTAGGCGGCCAGGTAAACGGTGGCGATGCTAACCGCACTGCCTACTATCAGAAAGTAATTGACTATGTAGACAGTCATCCGGTACCCACCTCCTTCTATGCCACGGTGGTAGTTGGGTCCAACGGCGCCACTTCTCCTTCAAAATCACAGATCAGGAAAGATGCTGAACTCGCATATGCCTTAGCGTTAAGATGGGCTAAAACAGGCACTCAAAGCTGGGCCGACAAATGCATACAGATACTGAACGGCTGGTCTTATACTTTTCAGAATTATGCCCTGCTTGATGCCTCTACAAATCCCAACCAGCCTGGCCTGGAAGCCTCCTGGACCACACCCAGCTTCGTGGCT
This sequence comes from Chitinophaga flava, assembly GCF_003308995.1. Lineage (NCBI taxonomy): Bacteria > Pseudomonadati > Bacteroidota > Chitinophagia > Chitinophagales > Chitinophagaceae > Chitinophaga > Chitinophaga flava. Next base: position 188,390 of record NZ_QFFJ01000001.1, read on the forward strand.
GCAGCTGAAATCATGCGCTACTACCAAATAAACGGGCACGGCTCCGGATGGTCTGCTGCAGATATCAGTCAGTTTTCCAACTATCTCAATAATGTAAAGAATAACTACATCAACAATATGCCGGTGTATAACAATAACTGGAATGCTTCACAGGGTTACGCAAAAATGGCAATAGGTATTTTCCTGAACAGTACCAGTGTTTATCAGAACGGATATGATCTGATCACTACCTATCTGCCCATCATTGTACAATCCAATGGCAATATCCCCGAATACTGTAACCGGCAAGACTGTGTGCACTTTCAGTATTCACTGACAGCATTTGCCTACGCTGCCCAGCTGGCAACGATCCAGGGTGATAATTCCCTGTGGACAGCCAACAGCAGCCGTATCAGCGCCGGTTATGATTATATGCGCGCAGCCTATGGTCAAACAACCAGTTGTAACTACTGCTCTACTTCCAGCCCTGTATTTCCTGGTGTAGAAGTCGCATACAACCATTATCAAACCGGTAATCTCGGATATTTAAGAGGTTTGCAGGCGCCCCTGGGCGTGCCTAACGATAATACATTCCTGGGCTTTACCTCTTACACACATTATGGTGTAACCAGCTTGCAATAAACGGGGAAAACATTTTATGAAGATGCCCGGGGTATTCTTATTGTGAAAAAAATCAGGGGTAACAGATAGCTTTTATCCTGTACCCCTGATAATATATGCTGCTATACCTACAATTAATTAAAATTTCGCTTTTCTGAATTCCGCCACAGTTTTTGGATCAAGCCTGCTTTCCGCTGCCGGGCCCCCGAGGCACTGATACAGAAAATACTCCAGCCGGCGAATCTCCGCTTCCAGCAGGTATCTTGTAAAAAATACCTGGCGTGTTTCTTCTCCAAAAAGAGCATCTCTCTTAAACGCCTATACGCTCTTTCTACCATCGGAACAAAATTGAAAAAAAATGATACACCGGGGAAAAGGCCTGCATTGCTTCAGATATCAGAATCTCCGCTTCTTTTTAATACGGACTATCCTGCTATCAGCCGAGGGCCATCCTGCCCCGTTAATAAGCAGGAATACCAATAACAGCGTCATCGCAAAATCGGTGCGATATTCGTGTGCCATAGCCCAGAATCCCTTTTGTTCAAGTATTGGTATTTTGGTGGTAATGAAGGCTACAATCATTACTATCAGCAATGGTACCACAGCCAATCTTACTATTAATCCGACAATTAACAGCAAGCCACACAAAATCTCAAAACAGGCAGTAAAGTATGCCCAGAATTCGGGATGGGAAAATCCTATCTTTTCAAAACGTCCGGGGCCCAACTCAGCTGGCACTACGAATTTTTGTATTCCTTCCGATAAAAATACCAGCCCTGGTAGTAACCGGACCAACAAATAGGAATAGCCATACGGCGGGAAATTTTTATTTTGCATATGCTAACTGTTTGAATGGTGTTTACCTGATTGCAATTGCCCTAAATTTTAGGCGTAACCATTTATTCTGTTTCCGGTTCTTCAGGGAGATGAAAAGTTGATTTCTTAGGAGTATCGCCAGCACTCAGCTCTTCCAGGGAGAGATGCCCCCTGCCGGTAGCTTGCAACCAGAGGGAACCGGACTTGTGTAATATCTTCGCATTTAGTCCAAATAAATGATCTAAATCGTGTTCTACAGCCAGCGCAGTACGGTAGTGGCTGACATCCAGCCATCCAAAGTGATGCCGCATGCGTATTTTTTCAATTGGCGTATCAGGTGAGACCCTGCTATTCTTAGGTATATGCTCTCCTTCCCCCACCGGATCCCGGAAAAAATCCAGTTTCAGTTTCGGATAGATCTCATGAAATTTATCCTGAATATCGGCGACGATTGCTTCTTCGCTAATATAGATTTGCATAACGACAGCTTTAAATGCTGATACAATATAAAAACAGCCCCAGCAGCAACCTTCATCCACGGCTTCCGTATACAAATTCACATACTTCATGCCATACCTCCGGGTCCTGCAAATTTGTTAAATGATGGCTACTTCCGGAGAAAATACAGGTTAAACGTTGTGTGAATATTTTATAACTTTATTGTATGCATGTGCTGCTAAAAAAGACGTCTTACCTGCCGACTCTTATTCTTCGCCCATATATTGACCGCTTTTGGACCGCCGAAGGTACCGCCCCTGCTTATTCTCTGCCGACAATGGCTGTGGGTACAGGTGCAGAAATGATCTTCCAGCTCAAAGCTCCCATGATGATCGTTTCCCAGGATAACACCCTTCATACGCCACCCATGCATGCGATCTACTGCATTCGCAACCAGTATTACAAAGCCACGATTAACAAAGATCACTTCTTCATTGCCATTCGGTTTAAAGCGGGCGCCATCAGGCACTTCTGCCCTGTACCTGTGGCTGATGTTACAGAAAGTTTTCCGGATATAAATATGCTCTATGGAGATGAAGGCAGAAGATTAACAGAAAGATTGAATAGCAGCACAAGCATATCGCAACAACTGGAATGGATCGAAGGTTTCCTGCTCAGCCTTTTAAACAAATATCATCGTCCTCATACATTGGTAGATGAAGCAGTCAGACAGCTGTACTATAATCGTGAGATCCCTGATCTGATATCTTTCAGCGCCAATCTGGGAAGTAGCTACCGCCAGTTTGAACGGGTTTTTATAAACAATGTGGGCATTACTCCCAAATCATTCCAGCAGACAGCACGATTGAACAATACCTTAAAACACCTTTTATCGCACCAGATCAGGGATTACCTCCCGGTAGCCTTCGATTTCGGATATTATGACCAGTCCCATTTCATAAGGGCTTGCAGGCGATTTTTCGGTGATAAGCCAGGTGCTATCCTATCCCCTGCAAGCCAGGATCAGCATTTCTACTTGTCGTCTTTTAACGCTTCAGGCTCGACCGATAAAAAATAAACCTTCAGGTCTTTCGATTTCCATCCTTCCAGCTTTTTGACAAATGCTGCCAGGTAAGCCTGCTGGAAATGATAATGGACGCCAGGCTGATCCTGATAGTGCTCTATCAATGTAAATGCACCCTTTTCCGCAGGCTCAGGATAATAAGTATATTCGATACAGCCGGGTTCCTTCCTGGTCAGCACGGCGAGTTCTTCCAGTGCCTTATTGAATTCATCTGTAAATTCCGGCCGGATAAACAGCTTTGCGATAACAAATTTTTCCATTGTTGTAATTGTAATACTCATTGTTTGATATTTTTTTTCTGATAGTTTTCTCACGCAGCTGTCTTCCAGGTTATATCCATGAGCATCCGGTATATGAAGAAATAATACAGCTGCGGACACATCGATAGTCACGCGGGTATTCGGATATACACTTGCCGGCTCCCGGCTGTCCTGATTTGTTAACTGGCATCCTAAGGCAGGCATGGCAAATACAATACAGGCAAGCTGCCATAAAAGCATCTTTGTACGATTCATGACTAATATTGTTGATTATTTTAAATGATGAGGCAAAACTAGATCTTGCTATCACAGTAAAATTGTATAATTCTGCCAAAAGCTATCGGAACATAGAATCCCGCCGTCATAATCCGACTGTACTCACCTGCATGCGAATTTTTTTTCCTTCCTTCCCCGCCGCAATTACCTCCCGCGAAAAATAATTCATCCCGCATAAGTTACTTATCCATTATCAATCAACGGATTAACTGTTTGGCACCCCGATTGACTTACCTGTTCATGAAAACATCTATCTATTAAATCACCTCAAAACATTCACTTATGCACAACATCGATCGCACCATGAACGAATATGAATTCAACGAATTTGAATTTGAAGGAGGAGGCGAATTTGAATTTGAAGGAGAGCACGAATTTGAATTTGAAGGAGAACTGGAAGGTGAAGCGCTTGAACTTGAACTGGCTACGGAGTTGCTGGGAGTTTCCAACGAACAGGAAATGGAGCAGTTCCTCGGTAAGCTAATCAGTAAAGCTGGCAGAGGTTTAGCCAGTTTTGCCAAATCGCCCATTGGTAAAGGTTTGCTGGGTGGACTAAAAACCATTGCCAAAAAAGCATTACCTATTGCCGGAGGTGCGTTAGGTAACTTCCTCGTACCTGGCCTGGGTGGTGTTATCGGTAGCAAACTGGGTAGCGCAGCTTCCAACCTGTTTGAACTGGAACTGGAAGGCCTTAGCAATGAAGACCGCGAGTTTGAAGTGGCCCGCCGTTATGTACGTTTTGCCACAGATGCTACCCGCAGAGCAGCTACTGCTACCAATGCCGGTCAGGCGCCCGGCTCGGTCATTAATGGCGCGCTGAAACAGGCTGCGTACAATCATGCACCCGGATTGTTGCGCAAACGCCGCCACTACAACAATCGCCCGGGTTATTATAATACAGGGACATATAATACAGGTACATATAGTACAGGCGCAGCTTCCGGCACATGGGAAAGGAATGGTGATAACATCATTGTATATGGTGTTTAAACCGGTAACCATTACTTTAAAAATATTTGCAAATGAGCTTTCTGAATGAATATGAATTCAACCCCGAATTTTTTCAGGAAACCGGCGAACTGGAGATGGAAGGTGAATTGGCCTCCCGGTTACTGAATATAGCCAGCGAACAGGAGTTTGAGAACTTCCTGGGAAACATTTGGGATGCAGGTAAACGATTGTACAATTCGCCACAAGGACAGGCCATTAAAAAAGACTTTATTAACGGCGCCAAAAGCTTTGGTAAAAAAATGCTGCCCAGCCTGAGCAAAAACCTGAGGCAGTATTTAGGAGGTAGCACCGGAGCTAAAACAGGCAACACAATGGCCAGCGGCTCCAGCAACTGGTTGTTTGGCGGAGTAAGCGAAAACGACGCTGTGGATTATGTTCGGGTAATTCGCAATGCCGCCCAATATTTGCAGCAGGCACTGAAAAAAGGAAATACAATTAACCAGGCAGGCGGTTCAAGGGTATTGGTTACGCAGGCCATCAATCAGGCTGCCCGTCCCATTATTTCGCGTAACCCCACCGTATCGGTATCTTCTAATTCCGCTTTCAAAAAACAGGGAACATGGACACGCAAGGGATCAATGCTGATCTTACACAACGTGATATAAGGTATCGCAGTTTCCTCATCAATGAAGCACAGGGACTATTGACCCGGCTGAAACAATTGCAGCCTTTTGAAATGTCGATGCCCATGGTGATAGCGGCGGCAGTACCCTATATCGCGCAAAAGGAAATATACACCCTAATGACGGTCGGCAAAGCACATCTCACAGAAAGGGTATTAAGCTTCATAAAAAATGTGAAGACTAAAAATACATCCATTGAAAGATGCCAGGCTGCATATGCAGTGCTAAAGCTGCGCTTCAATTCACTGTTGGACCAGTTTGATATTTTCTGCGATGTGGTAAGTCAGCGGGGTGAAAACGAAACCGGTATCTGGATTGCCGGCTTGGATGTACTGGCCCGCGATGCGCTGGTAATGACGCGCTTTTTTGTAGAAGCACCTCCCATGATATGTTACCTGGACCGTGGGCACGGAGCTGCTATACGCCGGGCACACACCCGCTTACCGGGTGGCGATGATAACCCCGTAGCCGTTATTAAAATTCCCCGTGAACGGATGGTGGCAAGTGGTATCGGTTCTTCCCTGATACATGAAGTAGGACACCAGGGTTCTGCATTGCTTGATCTAATCTCTTCGCTGAGACTTGTGCTGGATGATCTGGCTGCTAAAGAAGCACCTTACGTACAGGCGTGGACGTTATTGAGCCGCTGGATCTCTGAAATACTGTCCGATTTCTGGGCCATTGGTTTCCTGGGTATCAGCGCCTCTACGGGTCTTATCAGCGTAGTATCACTTCCCAGGTACTTTGTCTTTCGCGCAGTTGACGATGACCCACATCCTTTTCCCTGGATAAGGGTAAAGATCAGTATCGCTTTTGGCAAACTGTTATATCCCGATGATCAATGGCAACGGCTGGAACGTTTATGGGAAACCTTTTATCCTCCTACAGGTTTACCGACAGCCATGCAACAATTGTTGCAACAACTTGAAGCAGTGCTGCCCCGGTTTGCCCAACTGGTAAAAGAACACCGGCCACCAAAATTAAAAGGGAAACAATTACATGAAATATTTCCCCTGCACGAACGCCAGCCGCACCAATTGAGAGTTCGTTATCAGCAATGGAAGAAAGACCTCAGCCTGCTGGCCAGACAACGTCCATCCCTCGTATTTGCCACCATAGGGCAGGCAAGGGCCGACAATGTAATAACCCCGTTCACAGAAAACCGGCTACTTACCAAAATGCTGCGGCATTGGGCGCTGATGAATATTTAATGAAACAGTTATTTACTCATTCCAAAAAGACAACTTACCATGGATAACTTTTTATTTAAAGTGAATGATCATGTAAGTAGATGGCTTACCCTGGGCCAGATTACAGATATCTCACTATCTATCATCCCAAATGAAGTAGACCAGGGCGACACAGTAATTTTAAACATTTCATTCAATGCAATAATTAAACAAGCCAATGGTGTAAAACCAGATACAAAATCAAAACATTCCTACCTGCACCTCAACTTCTTTCCGGATATACAGGAGGGTGCGCTACACCATGTGTACGATGAAGTCTACCAGGAAGGCACAGGCGACAGTAAAAACACTAAAACAAAGCTGGATATAAATGGAGAAATGCCCGAGTATCCGGTTACGATCATCTCACACTGGCAACTGAATACTACCGATTGCAGCAACTCAGGCTATGCAGTGCAACCGGTGATCAATTCCATCCAAAAAGATAAAAATACGGTAACCTATCTGGATGTTAACGATCCTAAACAGATCTATATCCGTCGTTCAGCACTGAATGCTACTACCAGTATCAACACCAGCCTGCAGCCCAGCGCCACTCCCTTTACCCGCGACCTCACCCTTTGGTTGCTGATACTCAAAGGCACAGAAGCCATTTCGTTTGATAATTATATGAAGCACATGGATTTCATTTTCTGTGGTTCAGGTGATGTAAACAATAAAAAAGAACTGGGCAAATTGATCAACAACCTGAAAGGCAAACGTCTTTTGCCTTTTACTGACACCGATGCTTACCGCAGCCTGAAGGTAGCCACGGAAGCCTTTTTAATGGTAAACTGCGGAGTAAGCAATTATGGTAATTTTTCCACCCGCGATGTAGAAGAGCTGTACAACAGGGTTACCCTTAAAAACGGAGATGTGGACAAGAGTGACCTGGATAATTTCTGGAATCAATATCTTGTAAGCACCAATGGTACCAACGAAAAAGTGTTGCCCTACCTGGCCATTATACGCCGCAAACTGGGCGATCAGGGTATTAAACATATTACCATGGACCAGGCCCTGGATTCTTTTGGGGAAGATGGCCAGCACAAGATGGAAAAAACCAACTGTGTGGGCATCATCAGCGATAAATTGAGTAATCCTTGCTTTCTGGAGCTGATATGGAGTTACTGGCACGAAGAAAGTATGATGGTACAAGCCATGGGAGCTATTTCCCGCCGGTTTCAGAACATGCGCGGAAACGGTACTGACCCGCTGGCCAACCTGGAAATTGATCCGCTACGTCCGCTCAACAACCTGATATGGGGCTATATTCAGGATGAACAACATCGGCTAAGCCTGCGTCGCCGCACTCTGGAATACGACCACCATTACGGTATTTCCCTGCAGGGCAAGGCTGTGGGTAATTTACGTACTGCCGATAGCCGCAGCAAATTTATAGAGGCCTTCCACAACCTCCTGAATACCACTTTACGGTTCTACAAACAACTGGACGATACAACCGTGGTGGCAGATGGTTTCCCGGTATTGAACGCATTGAAGGAAGTACACCTGATCCTGAGCGAAGGGGCACACAACCAGTTTGGCGATCTCCCCTCCACTGCCCGTATTGAAATGTTGATGCAACAATGGTTGCTAGCCAGACCTGAGTTCAGGGAGTTTTTACCCACACGTATTATGGTGGCTTATCCTGAAGCGTGGATGGACCGCGTAGCAGCCATGAACTCTTTGCAGAACTGGACCAAAACGTCAGTGCTCCATTTCCGCGACCTGGGCGTATTTGGCGAACAATTACTGCTGACTGTGCGCTTCGGCAACTGGGCATCTATTTCCGACCGCAACCAGGCAGCCAACTGGGCCAAGTTCTGGCGCGAACAGATACAGGGCTATGTTCATGCCTACCGCGCCGTAACAGGCATGGACCTTGGCCTTGAAAATGGTAAGATCGATGTGCAACAGCCTTCCCTGCACTTATTACGTCGCCTGAAAGAACAAACCATAAGATAGAGGTATGATGGATTTTACATCCTCATTGTACCTGGCAATGAAACACCCAGGTACAACGCTACAGCATTGGAAACAGCTTACTACAGGAATTCCCGCTGTACTGGGTGAGCCGGCGCTGAATAAACAAGTGGCTGAACAGATAGCCAGGCTGCAGGGCCTGGAATGTGGACTAACAGCGCCTTCCACCCTGCATCTTTACTGGGACCTCTACCATGTTTTAAGCCGTCAGCCTGTAATTGTTTTCATAGACGAGCATATTTACCCGGTTTCCAGATATGGCGTAGAACAATTACTGGTAAAAAAAATACCGGTTTTTTACTTCCGCCACCAGGATGATGAACATCTTCAGCAGCTTATACAACGTCATTGTAAAGGCGCTAAAAAGCCCGTCGTGCTATGCGATGGCTGGTGCCCGATATGTGGCCAGGCGGCTCCTGTTGAACACTACGCAGCCTTGTTGAATAATATGGATGGGCATTTGTTTATAGACGATACGCAGGCGTTTGGCATATTGGGGGCAGGCGCCAGTACCCTTTTCCCATATGGAATGGGTGGAGGTGGTATACTGCGATGGAAACAGCTGCCAGCAGGCCACACACGATGCATTACCACCATTGTTTCATTGGCTAAAGCATGGGGAGTGCCCATGGCTGTTATAGGAAGTACACGCAACCACATCAGGCAACTGGAACAGGCCAGCGCTATACGAACATATTCAAGTCCTGTCAGCAATGCGCATATACAGGCAGCAGTCAGTGCCCTGCATTGGAACCAGACAACAGGCAATCAGTTACGGGCCCGGCTATGGAATAATGTTAAACTGTTCAGGCACCGGATGGCGTGGGCTGATCTTAATGTAAACAATAGCTGCTTTCCAGTGCAACATTTACATCACCCCAGCCCCGGCATAACAACCGCTATTTATCACCAATTGAAGCAATGGGATATTAAAACCGTTTTGTCTGCCACCCATACAGGTATACATCCACGACTAACGCTGCTATTTCGTAGTGACCATACCCGTGAACAAATTTGGCACATAGCGCAGGAACTGACCCGGATATGCAGGCAACTAACAAATGTAAAAGGCATTTTATCACCTGAACTTTAAACATCTTATTATGACGAACGGGCCCAAAACACCAATGGATAACCGGATTAACAGGCAACCCTTTCCGGGTGCAACACATACACTGTTATGTAACTGCCAATCCTGCCTTACCCGGCAGCCAGGCCGGTCTAAATATAAAACATGGCGCGAACGCAGAAGTGAACGTTTTGCAAAGCCGCAGACAACTGGTAAGTGCACCACCTCAGCAACGCCACCCGACCATTTTCTGGGTCCCTTGCTGGCCAATGCCATACACATTGGCAGCAGCATCGCCAACAATGTGCAACACAACACATCTCCCGGTGCTTTATCGGCAGTACCTGGCAAACCAACCACTTCTCCCCTGATCAGCATTGGCGCCAGGCAACGCGCTGCCCTGTTACGTTACTGGCAGGAAAAATTAAAGCGATCCCGCAGCCCCATTGTTACTCAACGCTACCATGATTACATTAAAACCATTGAGCAACAAAAAAGACCCAGCTGGCACCAGTCGGAAAAAGATCTTCAATTGTTTTTCCGGCAGTTTGCCATGCCAGGCCAAAGAACATTTCTGAATAATCAACCTGTGAAGTGGACACAACAGGCCAATGGAAGGTTTAAGCCCCCCGCAGGGAGTGTTATTCCGGATATCAACCCGGCCGATACCATGATAGAAGTAAAAAATTATAACATAAACAACCAGGCAAACCTGATCCGCACACTACAAAAACAAATTGCCCGTCGAAGACTGCATGGCCCGCAGGATGCAGCCGGTAACCCTCTGCCACAACGCATTATACTGGATGCCCGTGGCCAGCATGGCACACCACAGCAGTTACGACAACTGGCAAAGACCATTGCCATAAAAACCAATTTGCCAGCCGATGCGGTTCAGATTGTAACCTGGGAAATATAAGAATACCACCTTATGCTTATTATAGATGCACATTGTCATGCAGGTAAAGGCGATGGACTTACAGGCCCGTGGGATACCCGGGCTTCGCTGACACCATTTCTGCAATGGTCGGCTGCTGCCGGTATACAACGCACCAACCTGTTTGCTGCTTTTCATTCCGACTATGCTTCGGCCAATGCGGCCGTGGCATCCATCGTTAACAAAAATCCACAACGCTTTTATGGTTTCGCCTTTGTGCATGCCATCCACGACCGGGGCCGCATATACAACATGGTAAGCACGGCCGTTTTGCAATATGGCTTTTGTGGTATAAAAGTGCACCGCCACGATGCCCGTATTAGCCGCGAAATTTGTGAAGTGGCCCGCCTGTTTGCACTGCCGGTATTATATGATGTGGTAGGTGAAGTATCTATGATAGAACTACTGGCCACCGAATACCCGGATGTTAACTTCATTATTCCACACCTGTCAAGCTTTGCAGACGACTGGCGGGCGCAAATTGCCTTTATTCCTATGCTGGAGCGGCATGCTAATATTTATACTGATAGTTCGGGCGTTCGCCGGTTCGACCTGCTTGCTATGGCCTATCAGCGTGCAGGCGCTCATAAAATATTATTTGGAACCGATGGCCCCTGGCTACACCCTGCTGTAGAGCTTCAAAAGATTTTTGCGCTGACCTCCCATACTAAAAGCCTGCAAATGATGCTGGCTGATAATTTTCTGCGTTTAATCAGTAAAGTGCGTAACAAGGAATTTGAACATTCACCGCCAGTGTTTAAAAGAGAGCTGTTGCCGGTACAGGAAGATTATAAAGATCCCTGGCTTACGGGTCATTAAGTACCTCGGAGCTGTTCTTTTTTCGTATATACTGTAACGTTCTAACCTCTACATTCAGTTTACGGGCAGCCAGCTTGAGGTTACCGCCGCAATCTTCCAGGGCAATTTCCATAGCCAGGTGGGCAATTTCATTTTTTATGCGAGACAGATCTTTGCCGCTGGCAATTGCCAGCCTGATAGATTGATGCAGTCCGTTGTGCGAAGAGGCGGTAAAGCCCTGTAACTGCTGCGGCGATGGGCATTCTTCTTCTGGCATATCACCCATAGTAATAAAACCCTGGCCGGCATAACGCATAACTATCTGACTCACCAGTTGCTTCAACTCACGGATGTTTCCCGGATAGTCACGATGTACCAGAAAATTCATAATCGCGCCATCCATTTCAGGAGCAACAATCGTATTTAACTCCTGACGCAGAAACGTTCTTACCAGTTCGGGTATATCTTCTCTTCTGTTGCGCAGGGGAGGTATAATAAATACCGATGCAGCCACCCTGAAATACAGGTCTTCCCGAAAATTACCCTGCACAATTTCTTCTTTCACGTTACGATTAGTAGCACATACCAGCCTGAAGTTTGTTTTTCGCCAGGTATTACTGCCCACGCGCTTATACATACCTTCCTGTATTACCCGTAACAGCCCGGCCTGCAGCGGTAGCGCCAATTCCCCCAGTTCGTCCAGGAACAAAGTTCCGCTGTCGGCCATGGCAAAGGCTCCATCCCGTGCATACACAGCATTGGTAAAAGCACCCTTTTCGTGTCCATAAAACTCACTCCCCGATAATTCAGGAACAATTGTAGTGCAATCCATCAGCACCAGATTTCCTTTCTCTTTCCGTTGGTCCAGTTCATGAATCAAACGGGCAGTCATTTCTTTACCAGTGCCGGACTCACCAATCAGCAGTACACTGTTACTGGTGAAAAAGGCCGTTTCAATAACTTTTCTCAAAAAGCGCTTCCAGGTATAACTTTCTCCAATCAGATTGTTACGTACCAGGTCCAGTGAAAGCAATGCCTCTACCTGCGCCCACCGTTTCAACCGGGCCGTTAAGTGCAACAGCACCTCTTCACCCTTATTCCATTCCAGCACTTCGTGTACCCCTGCCTGCTTCAATTGCCACTTTACAACATCCGTAAGTAGTTTGTTGACCGTCAGCAGAACAATTTTTATATCCAGCAAAACAAGTGGTTGCAAATAGTCCATCACCGTTTCCACTGCTAATTTATCAGCCCATACCACAATCGCTATCCCCGCTCCTTCCGGCTGCCGCACAAACACAACGCCTTCATCACCCAACTTCTGTTGAATAGCGGCAAATAAGGGACTGCCTTCTTCTCCCACATCTATCATGCAGACAATGGTTTTTTCCATCAGACAATTGTTAAATGCTTATCGAATCGGGCCGAATGCAGCCGGGCAGTCTTCCATTCATTACAAAACGAGATGATCAATCGGGCTGAGGAAAACTTCTCATCCTGCCATTTCGCCGGCAAATGAAATAAGTATGGTACTTCAGTAATTTGGGAAATAAAAATCTATGCGTACAACACCGGGGCAACTGGTAAATATGTTGATATAGCTATCCAGATACAGTTATAAAGCTGGTCACTTTGTGTAAGATGTAACAGCGCTTTCTGAAATTAGGATAATTTTCCAAGGATGACAATCACACAAAATGAGTATTTCAAGTAGCCGGAATTTCATGTGAAAGGTGCTATATGTTATGTAAGTCCTGCCTTCAGCTGGAGAACCGGCGAATTTATTGGCTGCCCATAAAGGATAAGCTACCAGAATCAGCCAAAGTACTTTATAGCATATTTCCAGCATCACTATAGGCAACATTTTAAGCGGATGTATTATTCCTAAAAGAGATAACACGGAGTATTCTCCCTTACAAGCTTCAGCTGGCTTATGGTGGCAAATCGAACTTAATTATTATTGATTACACATCTATGAACCACCTGTTGCTTAAAAAAGGTCTGTAAACTGAAAAACACAGAATGACCTTTCAAGATTAATTCTCAATAAAACGATTCATATAAAAAATTGAAATTTAATATTTTACAAAAGCCTTTCTTTTTTTGGCACAATATGTGTTAGTTTTACACCAACTTTACGAGCCTACTCCGATTTTAACCATGTTTCTATGAGGCACCAGTAAGTAAACTGTGTCTTTTTTCACGCTGCACATTTATTTATTTATTGTCATGTATGGTCTGCCTTTGTTATTTCAACAGAGCGGGTTGCCTTATTATTAATTAACTGTTCACAAAACGACAGACGATGAAACGTATACTGGTTATTGAAGACGACGCATTTATGGCACGTGCTATTGCCCTTATTTTAGGCAAACATGGTTACAGCCTCACAATTGCTCAGAATGGAAAAGAAGCCATCAAACACATGGAAGAGAGCGAATTTGAGCTTATTATCACCGACCTTATGCTCCCCTTTGCAAACGGTCTTGAACTGTTGAGCAGGTATAAACGCAGTCAGCCCCGGAAAGGTACACCTGTCATGATCCTTTCTGCTATCACCAATGAGAAGACCGTACTCGACGGATTTGATCTCGGAGCAGATGATTACCTGAAAAAACCATTCGCTCCAAGCGAGCTGGTATCAAGGGTAAACCGCCTTTTAGAAAAAAAAGAGAACGCACATTTATAAATTTCCCCTAGTCATTCATGATTTCATTTTTTAATGGAATAGAGTCGTGGTTGGTGGAGGTAAAAGAAAACTTCATTTACCTGCCCACCTTTATCCAGGGCGCTATCCTCGTTTCCTTAATTGCTATTACAGGTATCCTGATTGCATACCTCAACATATTGCTGTTACTGGTAGTGAAATACTTCCAGGACCGGAGGGATGGGCCTGTAATAGATCAGATAGATGCGCTCCTCCTGGAGCATATCGTACAGCGCGATATTTCGGAAGAAAAACTTCCGCTGGCGCTCGGTGAATTTCAACAACTGCCACTGCATCATTCATGGGCCCGGGAACTCCTGGTGCAAAAAATCCTGCATTACAGGAGAAACTTCAGCGGATATGTATCTGACCTTGCCAGAACCCTGTACATCGACCTGAGATTGTCCCGGGATGCGCGCCACAAGCTGAGCAGCTCCCGTAGCAAAAAGATCGTGGAAGGACTGGGCGAATTGTTCAGGATGGAAATGACTGTAGAAGAAAAAGAAGTACTGCCGCTGGTCAATCACAGGGACCGCTATGTACGTGAAATGGCGCGCTGTTATTTCGCAAAATGCTCCGCAGAACATCCGATGGATTTTTTACAGGAGATCAGCAAGCCCTTGCTTACATGGGAACAGGTAGAGCTATTCCGCCTCATTACCCAGCGGACAGATATTCCCGCTCCTTCTTTTGCACGATGGATAGATCCGGCGATGCATCCTTCGGTGATTTCGTTTTCGCTCAAGCTGGCCGCCCATTTCCATCAGTTTGATGCTATCCCTGCTATGATCTCCATGTTAAAAACAGACAACCTGGAACAGCGTGCCCTTGCGATTAACAGTCTGGGTAAACTCATGGCACTGGAAGCTGAACCAGAACTGGTAAAGATATACGCGGATCAACCTCTGTCATGTAAGAAAGAGATCCTGAAGGCACTGGGCCGTATCGGCAGCGGAAATCAGCTGGAGTTTCTCAGACAGCAATTCCTGGAGTCGGAAGAGTTTGACTTAAAAAAACATGCAGCGAAATCAATTGTTAATCATAAAGCACTGGCTCAATTAATGCTGAAGCAACTGCAGGAGCAGAGTGTAGGGCAGCCTCACATCATCCTGCAACATTGCCTCAACCCCCTAATCAAGTATTGATGCAACACACTATCTGGTCATATATAGTCAAATTTTACGAGCACTCCATATTTTTTTATTGTGTGCTGCTATTCGCTTTCTATACTCTCCTGGCATTCCTCTCCTATTTCGCCATCAGGCGTTACAGCTGGAAAAACAGGATCAGGGAAACACTTACACTGGTAGAATCTCCGCTCACACCGGGTATTTCTGTTATTGCTCCGGCTTACAATGAAGCCGTGACCATCATACCCAATGTACGTTCCCTCCTCACACTGAACTATCCGCGATTCGAAGTGATCATTGTGAACGATGGCAGTACGGATGATACGCTGGAAAAACTGATCCATGAATTTGAACTGTCTGAGATAAATTTTGCCTACCATCCGCAGTTGTTGTGCCAGCCCGTAAAACGTTTCTTTAAATCAGACAACCCTGCTTATGCCAGGCTGCTGGTAGTGGACAAGGTAAACGGTAAAAGCAAGGCAGACGCTGTGAATGCAGGCATCAATGCGGCATCGTTCAGTTACTTTCTGAACACAGACGTAGACTGTATCCTGGACAGGAACACCCTGTTGAAACTGATCCGTCCTTTTATGGATGAAGAAAAGAGAGTGATTGCTACCGGCGCCACGCTGCGCATGGCCAATTCCTGCGTAGCTGATGCTGGTATGCTTACCACCATCAGCCCTCCGGAAGAATGGCTGCCTCGCTTCCAGGAAATGGAATACATCCGTTCCTTTGTGCTGGGAAAAATGGGCTGGAACACTATCAACGCCGTACCCAACGTATCCGGCGGCCTGGGGCTGTTCGACAAAGATATTGTTATCAAAGCAGGTGGCTATGATCCCAAATCATTGGGGGAAGATATGGATATGATTATCCGCATGTGTAAATACATGTGTGAGCAGAAACTGGATTACGCTATCCGTTATATCCCTGAAACACTTTGCTGGACAGAAGGCCCATCAACGCTCAAAATTTTCGGCAGACAGCGAACCCGCTGGGCCAGGGGATTGTTGCAGATATTCAGTACTCACAGACAGGTATTGTTCAATCCAAAATACAAACGCCTCGGACTGATCGTGTTCCCATACAATTTCTTTTTTGAATTGCTGGCGCCTGTCATCGAGTTTGTGGGACTGATGTATTACATCTATATCATTGTAGCGAATGTCATCAACTGGGATTTTGCCATCATCCTGTTATTGTTCATCTATACATTCTCTGTATTTATTTCTTCGCTGGCCATACTCTGGGACCAGCTTACATTCCGGTATTATAAGAGCTGGAAGGATGTGGCAAAGTTATGTATGATGACATTCCTTGAACCATTCATCTATCATCCGCTGGTATTGTTTTTTGCAATGAAGGGCTACCTGTTCCACCTTACCGGTAAAAAGCACGGATGGGGAAATATGCAGCGAAAGGGTTTCAAACAACAGGTAACTGCGTAATTATTCATACAGATCAATTTGAAATGTTTAACTGGAGAAATACAAAAAAGATCTTGTTTCTGATAGCATGCCTGTCGGCTACACTCAGTACGACTGCACAGCGAAAGGGACTGGTGTCTTCTGATATATTGCTGAAAAGAGCGCTGGAGGAAACCAACCAGCATCATGATTATGAAAAGGCTAAAGCACTTTGCCTGAAAGCGCTTTCACAAAGCCCTGACTATACGGATGTGATGCTCTTACTGGGACGGTTATACGTTCTTACAGGTGAGCCGCAGGCCGGCAGGGTACAATGGCAGCTGGTGCTGCGCAAAGACCCGAAAAATATGGATGCACTGCAATACCTGATCAACCTGGAATATAGCCAGCATCGCAGCAGCGAAGCAATCTGCTATATTGATGAGGCATTGTCGGCAGATCCACGCAACAAAGATCTGTTGATGAAGAAGTATGGTATCTTACAGGAGAATAACCTGAAATCCGAGCAGGAGAAAGTACTGGCGCAACTAAGCAGGTTGTACCCCAATGATACAAAGGTAAAAGGATTGAAGGAAGAATATCTTGCCCAACAGCGAAAGGAAGAAGTACGCAATACTCCGCAGCAGGAAGAAAAACCCGCGCCGAAGCCTAAGCCCGATCCGAAGATCGTTGAAAAAGAACGGCTGACCAATGCCTGGCTGGCAGCCAGGAAGCGTGGAGACAAAGAGCAACAGATTGCTCTGAGCCGCCGCATCCTGGAACTGGAGCCTGGTAACAGGGATGCCCTGAACGCCCTCATCAACACCTATTACAGCATGCAGCGTTATGAAGATGCATTGCAATGGTGTAATACTGCTCTGCTGCGATATCCAACGGATGTTGATTTTCTGTTGAAGAAGACAGGCATCCTGCAGGACCTGCATCTTTATGATGCAGCGGCTGCTACCGCGCAACAAGCCTGGCAGCTGAAGCCGGACCAACGCAATCGACAGATTTACGAGGATATACAACGTCAACGGATAAACGTTTTTTCACAGGCCGGTCAGCAAGACAGTGCCATCGTTATCATCAACATATTACTGCAACAGCTCCCGGAAGACACAGCATTGCTTTTCCGTAAGTCTGCCTTACTGGAGGCTGGCGGCCATTACACCGAAGCGGCCACACTGAGTCGCCAGCTGATGACACAATACCCTGCTGTTAACAGATACCAGCAGGCCTTCACAGATCAGCTGATGGCAGCAGCGCGCGAAGAACTGAAAGGCACCTCACCGGCAAAGGCGCAGCCTTTACTGGAAGAAGTAGTGCATACAGATCCCCGCAACCTGGACGCCTGGGTCAGCCTTATTAACCTGGAACACCGTAACGGTGCCACACAGGAAGCCATCCGGTATTGCGACCGTGCATTATCAGCGCTCGGTAATAACGTCATCATCCTCCGGAAAAAATCCGCATTGCTACAGGAAACCGGTAACTACCCGGCAGCTTATGCTATCTCCGGCCAGCTGCTGCAACAGCAGCCTGTAGACACCACCCTGCGCCGGATGTACACCGATCAGCTGATGAGCCATGGAAAAATACTGAGAGACTCCAGTGCCTGGGATAGCGCCATAGTCGTATACGACAAAGCATTACAGTATAATCCATCTGATACACTGATATTGCAAAACCTGGCCAATGCTCACCTGGCACTGAAACAATACGACAGCTCACTGATATATACCAATAAAGGTCTGCAGCTTTATCCGCAGGATAAAAGCCTGTTGATGAAAAAAGCAAACACACTGGAGACGCTGAAACGCTACAAGGAAGCGGCAGCGACAGCGGCTTCCCTGCAGCAGCTGGACCCTTCCGACAAGAGTTTGCGCAATTATCGTGACTGGCTGCAAAGCAAAAATTACCGCAATCAGCTGGGCATTATCCATCTGCAGAGCATCTTTGATAATGGTAGCCGCCCCGGCAGTATTACTTCGCTCCAATACCTGCGTTTTCATAACAGAGGCAGTATCGGAGGCCGGATCAACTATGCAGACCGTGCCGCCGGAAATGGTATACAGCTGGAAGCAGAAACATATTACACGCACAATAAAAGCAATTATTCCTATGGGCTGGTCAGCTGGTCCAATGCGGATGTGTTTCCACGCTTCAGAGCCGGGTACTCGCTCTTTCATAACTTTGGTAAGGATTGGGAAGGAGAACTGGGTGCACGTTATCTCAGAGATGACAGCGTGAGTACCTGGTCAGGTGTATGGTCAATCGCAAAATATTGGAACAACTATTGGGTGAATCTGCGTGGCTACGTGATCAATGAGCAAGACAAATGGTTCCAGGCATATACGCTTACCAACCGTTATTACATGAACAGGCAGAAAGATTTTGTAGCACTGATATTATCAACAGGTACAGCACCGGATGACCGTAGCAGGAACTACCAGTTCAGCCGTTCTGTGAATTTCTTCTCAGGAGGCATTGGCGCGGGATACCAGAAAACAATCCATTACCGCACTACGCTCGGCCTGTTCGGTAACTGGACCAATCAACATATTGGCAACGGAAAATCATACAACCAGTACGATATATACCTGACGTTGCTGCATAATTTTTAAACGCATGAAAAGGTGGCTTTATATTCTTTGTCTTATGCTTGCTATTACGTTGCCAGCCCGCTCCAGTGACCTGGTGCTGGTGTCTGATGGTCATTCCGTTTATCATATCAGTCTGCCTGCACAGGCGACTGCTGCGGAACAAAAGGCGGCAGGTATCCTGCAACATTACATACAGGAAGCCACCGGCGTGAAACTGCCGGTAAAACAGGAATCCAATGCAGAAAGCAGCGCTATACGTATCGCCTATACGAAAAACATAGCTGCCGAAGGATACTCCATTGAAGTGAAGGATAACGATCTGCTGATTACCGGTGGTGCTGGCAAGGGCGTGGTATATGGCGTATACACTTTCCTGGAAAGACTGCTCAACTGCCGCAAATGGGACGCAGGACCGGCAGAGGTGCCGCATACAAATAAAGTGACCATTCCGGGTAGCACACATATCAGTGAAGTGCCAGCCTTCCGGTACCGGGAAGTATACCTTCCTGCTGCCGTGCAGGACGCTGAATACCTCGACTGGCACAAGCTCCATCGCTTTGAAGACCTCTGGGGCATGTGGGGGCATACATTCGACAAACTGGTGCCAGCATCACAATATTTCAAACTACATCCTGAATATTATGCGCTGGTACAGGGCCACCGTAAACCATCGCAGTTGTGCCTGAGCAATGAAGCTGTTTTTAATATCACGGTAGCTGCTTTACAGGCGCAGATGGCACAGCATCCTGATGCAGAATATTGGTCTATCAGCCCCAATGATGATAATGGTTATTGTGAATGTGACCTGTGCAGAAAGACAGATCAGGCAGAAGGCGGCCCGCAAGGCTCCCTCCTGCGTTTTGTAAACAGGGTGGCGGCCCGCTTCCCGGACAAAATATTCACGACGCTCGCTTACGGCTATACGACGCACCCCCCACTGCATCTGAAGCCGGCTGACAATGTGTATATCATGCTGAGCAGCATAGATGCATACAGAAGCAAGCCACTTGATAAAGAAGCCTCTGCCGCTGCTTTCAGGAACTACCTGAAAGGATGGCGTGAAAAAACATCGCACCTGTTTGTATGGGATTATGTTACACAGTTTACCAGTTACCTCGCACCGTTCCCGGTGTTGGGCACTTTGCAGCCCAATCTGCAGTATCTGCGGCAGCAGCAGGTATCCGGTGTTTTTGAACAGGGCAGCGGAGATACTTACAGCGACCTCGCGGAGCTGAAAGGTTATCTGCTCGCAAAACTGTTGTGGGAGCCGGATGCAGACATACAACATATTACAGATGATTTTCTCCAGGGGTATTATGGTAAGGCGGCACCGCATGTAAAATTCTACCTGCAACAATTACAGCAGCATGCCGCTGCTCAGCCTGCATTAGATATTTACGGCAACCCGGTGAATGAACATAACACCTTTCTTACTCCCGCAAATATAGATCAGTACAGTACGATACTGGATAAGGCAGAAGCCGCAGTGGAAAACGATTCCAGGCGTGCGCCACGTCTACGCCGCCTTCGTCTTGCACAGGATTACACTTACCTGCAACAGGCCCGTTTCTATGGCATTGAGCAGCATGGCATATTTGAACAGTCTGCCACCGGACAGTGGAAAGTGAAAGATGGATTTACGCAGCGTGTCAGCCGCTTTGTGGCTGCCTGTAAGCAGTCTGGCGTGAAAGAGTTGTCGGAAGGCGGCCTCTCGCCGGATGCATACGGAGAAGAGTGGAAGAAGATACTGGCAGCGGGCGTACGCCCTAATAAAGCGCTGCATGCACAGGTACAGCTGCAATATCCTGCTGCACCTGAGTTTCCGGCCAAAGGGCCGGCTACCCTGACAGACGGCAATCCCGGTTATAATGATTTCAGCTACAACTGGCTTTGCTTTTATGGTCAACCGATGAATGCCACACTCGACCTGGGAAAAGCCGTTGTGGTGAAAAAAGTATCCATGAATTTCCTGGAAGATCCGCGCCACTGGATATTCCGGCCTGCCGGCATCACCGTTGAAGTGTCTGCAGACGGACAGCATTTTACAACCATCGGTAATATCAGCAACCAAATGCCGGAAGAACATTATGATATAGAAATGCCCGCCTTTGATTTTGAAAACAAAGGCGCTGAGATGCCCGTGAGATTTATTCGTGTAAAGGCTACAAACTGGCCAGCGTTGCCGTCATGGCGTTATCGCGAGCGCCGGCAGCCGATGATTGCCTGCGATGAGATCTGGGTGGAATAAAAAAACGAAGCCTTGCAGGGAGCGCCTGCAAGGCCTTCATCGCCCGCCACCGTTTCTGGTGCAATCAATAATAGATATCTACAATGCCGTTAGGCGTACCCTGGCTAACCACGGTAGAGTGCTGACCGCAGTCGGTAACAGAATTGGCCACTGACCATGACAAGGGTGCCTGTACACCGCCCACTCTCAGGTCAATGCTGCTGAGCCTTGTTTTAGTAGTATTAGGATAGTTGGAGCAGGTATACACACCATATGCTTCCAATGATTCTGCCGCCCAATACAAGGTGGGTACGCTGTTCACCGTAATCGTAATGGAAGGATAACCTGTGAAGGCTGACGTATAGCTGCCGGAGGCACCACCGCCGCCGATAAGGCTCATCACACCCTGCAAATTGGTACCCGGAGACACTGGTATTAAACTACTGTAGGAAGTGCCATTGCCTACATACCAGTTGGCAATAGCCCAGTAGCTGCCACCACCGGCAGCAGAAGGCCCCCACTGCAACACCGGCTGCAGGATGCTGTTGGAATTCTGCAAACCGTTGAAGAGGAAGATAGTCTGGCCGTAATCCACAGCGGGAGGAGGAGGAACGGTCCAGTTGGTGTTAAAATAAGAGATCGCGGAAGAAGTATTGTTCGTCCATGACGTGTAGGTGATCCAGCCGGAACCCAGCGGGTATACGCCATTACCACGCACTTTGGCATTATCAGGATAGAACGGTGTTTTCCTGGCACTCTGTTCTATCACGCCGTAATCCGCCATCATCTTGCCATTGCGGTCATACTTACGGAGCCGGTTACCTTCTCCGCTCAGGTATTCACCTGTTCCAATATGATTTACTTGTGATTTTGGCATCCAGCCCACAGGTGTAAGTACCTGGCCCTCATGATCGTTTGTTTGCACTTTATTGGCAGGTGCTACTGCTGTATCAGCTGATGTGCTGTTCTGCTCTTTTTTACAGGCAGAAAATATCATAGCACTCAACAGCAACAAGGAGATGATGTATTTGCTCATAAATAAGGGGTTTGGGTTAAGAAATGTGAGAAAAGAAGAAACGGATAGTTAGGGCTATTACTAAAGTAAGATAAGCCACTGCGAGTAGATAGTATGCCACTCAACGACTCCGTGGTAGCCGCTTGGGGATCACTATGCAACTGCAGGAATAGCCCCGGTAAATATTAAAATATTCAATACAATTGCCTGGGAAAAGGATGATTACTATATTTGCTCCATGAAGTGGCTTCTGCTCATATTCTCCATATACGTACTTACACTCTCCGCTGTTCCCTGCTGCGGAGATGATTACTGTTGTGAGGAGGAAATAGCCATGATAGCAGGCAGCCAGCAGCACAATGAACATGAAAACCACAACAAGTCAGAGTTACCTTGCAGTCCCTTTTTCTCCTGCAATACCTGTCATGGGGTGGTGATTCCGGAAATTACAAAGTCGGATCCTGAAGCAATACCGCTGCCCGGGAATACCTACTACGACCCTACAGAACAACCTCTCCCTGAATTTCCCACATCTATCTGGCAGCCTCCCCAGCTATCGTAATAATTCCCTTTCACACATTTGATATACTGTGCCAAACGCACAGCGGACTTCTATTTATCGGTTTTTATCAACAGTAAAATGTTTAAGACTCTTAGCACTATATTATTACTGTGCATTGCACAGCTATGCCTGGCACAGAACAAGTTCACGGCATTCATAAAAGATGCAGACAGCAGAGAACCCCTGATCGGGGCTACAGCCATACTTACAGGAACCAGCAAAGGGGCCAAGGCCGACAATAACGGGGTAGTCACTATTACCGGCATTCCTAATGGCAGACATGTTATTACCTGCACCTTTATGGGATATCAGGAGAAAGCTGATACCTTTTCCTTCCCTTTACCTTCCGATACCGTTACTATTTATCTGGAACATGCAGGGGAAGAAATAGAGGAAGTGGTAATATCCTCTACCCGCAGCAAACGTAGTATCCGCGATATACCCACCCGTGTTGAATTCATAGCCGGTGAAGAACTGGAAGAGAAAGGAAACATGAAGCCAGGTGATATACGTATGATGCTCAACGAAAGTACTGGTATCCAAACGCAGCAGGTTTCTGCCACATCAGCCAATTCCAGTATCCGTATACAGGGCCTTGACGGCCGGTATACGCAGATCCTCAAAGATGGGTTTCCTCTATATGCTGGTTTTTCCGGTGGTTTAGGACTGTTACAAACGCCCCCACTCGACCTGAAACAAGTAGAGGTTATCAAGGGCTCCGCATCCACTTTATACGGTGGTGGAGCTATCGCCGGTCTTGTCAACCTGATATCCAAAGTACCCACAACAGAACGGGACCTCCGGTTCCTGATCAATGGCACCTCTGCCGGTGGGCTGGACCTCAACGGATTTTACGGACAGCGGTTCAACAAGCTGGGGGTGACTGTCTTTGCATCCCGGAACAGCAATAAAGCCTATGATCCATCCAACACCGGATTTACCGCCATCCCTAAATTTGAACGGTATGTATTCAACCCTAAGCTGTTTGTCTATTTCAGTCCCAAAACCCAGATGAATTTCGGCATCAACTTCATCACAGAAGACAGGATTGGTGGAGATATCCAATACATTAAAGGCCGGGGCGACAGCACCCATAGCTACTTCGAGAAAAATAAAACCAACCGTCTGTCTACCCAGTTCTCCTTCAATCACGAATTCAGCGAAGGCAATAGCGTAACGGTAAAAAACTCCATCAACAACTTTAAACGAACGATCACTATCCCCGGTTATGTATTCGATGGACAGCAGTGGTCCACTTACACAGAGGCTACCTACCACCGGCAACGGGAAAACATGGACTGGATAGGTGGCATCAACGTTTATACTGATCATTTCAAGGAACAGCAGACAGACACCCTGCCTAAGCGTAACTACAATCAGAACACGTTGGGGGGCTTTGTACAAAATACCTGGAAGACCAACGACTGGCTGCAACTGGAAACGGGCTTGCGGGGTGACTATGTAATAGACTATGGCCTGGTATTGCTTCCCCGGATTTCCGTCCTGTTTAAAATCTCTCCTGAATTTTCATCCCGTGTTGGTGGAGGCCTGGGCTATAAAACGCCCACCATCTTTACGGAGGAAACAGAACGTATCCAGTACAAGTCCGTGCTGCCCATCAATGCCAATGTCAATAAACTGGAACGGTCCTACGGTGCCAACTTTGATCTGAATTACAAAACGTCCCTGTTTGATGATAAAGTAAGTTTCAGCATCAATCAGCTTTTCTTTTATACCCGCATCAATCACCCTCTATTGCTTAATACAGTCCCGGGAAATCTCTACAGACTGGAAAACGTAGATGGGTTTATTGATACCAAAGGCTGGGAAACGAATATCAAATTCGGATACGGCGACTTTAAACTATTCATCGGATATACCTTTACTGATGCACGGCTGAATGATAATGGCATCATCCGTGAAAATCCGCTCACCGCCCGTCACCGGCTGAACAATGTACTGATGTATGAAAAAGAAGAAAAGTGGAAGATCGGATTGGAAGCTTATTACTACAGCAAACAAACGCTCACAGATGGCACTACCGGTAAGCCTTACTGGATATGCGGATTCATGGCAGAAAAGCTGTGGAAGAAATTTTCCTTGTTTGTGAACTTTGAAAACTATCTTGATACGCGGCAAACCCGTTTCGATAGTATCTATACGGGCACTGTAACACATCCTGTGTTTAGGGATATTTACGCACCGCTGGATGGTTTCGTGGTCAATGGAGGCCTGAAATTAAAATTGTAAGCAATACAGCAATCAACTTTTGGCCGCTTTTCCCGGTATTGGTCAATGCCACACATGCAGGGGAAAGCGGCAAAAGCGGATAAATCATTGAAGAGCGGAAAAATGTCAGCAGGAAAACCATCGACGTTTTTGATATCAACAGTATAACTGCTGTGCCAAGTAGCCTGGAGTATAAGCACCAGACACTGGACTTACCTCAGTCCTGCTGAACACATCCATCCAAGGTGAGCGTAATGGAAGGATACTACATGTGAAATACATTGAACTTATGACCATCAGGATCAACAAACACAAAACCGTAATAACCCTTTCCAAACTCTTCTGGCCTGGAAACTATTGTTCCTCCCGCTTGCTGCACCTCTTTTTCCCAACTGTCAACCTCTTCCCTACTGTCAGCAGAAAGGGTAAACACAATTTCATTCCCCGCTTTGGTATCAATTATTTGTCCCTTTACACCGGGTTCTAGTACATCCTTCAAAAAGAAATGGATGATAAAGTTTTCTTCGCCAAAGAAGAAACTAGTTAGTTCGTCTGATGCTCCGTTTTGTTTAAACCCGAGTTGTTTATAGAATTTAGTGGTTCGTTCTAAATCACTGACACCGAAATTGGCCCAGATTTTTTTTGTATTCATAGCCTTAAAGGTTTTATGGTCAATAACTTTTTTCTTCAGGAAGTTACCTGAATTCCATCATACCTCAATCATTTATTTGCCAGTCATTTTTTCAGACACCACTTACTTTCTAATGCAGTTTTAATTAACATATAGATAATATTAACAGTGATTTATAGATTAAACCTTTTTGTCTTGATCCTGTCTATAGTCACTATGTATTATAATTAGTAAAAGCACATGAAAACTCTATTTCTATACATTCTGTTACTGCCGTCAATACCTATATTCGCGCAGCAACACGATAGCAGCTCCACTACCGTACCATCGCACCAACGGGATTCACTGCCGGCTACCGGCAATGAACAAACGATAACTGCAGATAACAACAGACCCAGGTCGCATTTTGGTACAGGTTTGCAATACCTGAGTGACAACGTATATACCGGTAGAAACGACAGTACCCATATCCCGTATTTGTCTGCTACATTGGGCTACTATCACAAATCGGGACTATATGCAGAGGGTATTCTTTCTATGTTAATGGATAATGGTAATCGTGTGGATGCAGGTATACTGACAGCGGGATATATATTTTCGCGGGGTAATTTTGATGGAGAGATCAGCGCCTCTAAATTTTTCTATAGTGATCTGAGTGATAACGTACGATCAGAAATGACTGGTGATCTGCATGCCAATGCTGAATATGATTTCAATGAAATTATCGCAGCTTCTGTTGATGGTTATATAAATTTCGGATCAAAAACCGACTATTCCGCAAGGGCCGCACTGGAGCATAGTTTCGACCTGTTCCACGATCACCTGAGCATCATTCCTACCGTATCAGCCACTGCAGGAACGCAACACTACTATGATGATTATTATAACAAACGTTACCTCAGTCCCGTGGTAAAAGTGAGTAAGAAAAAGAAACAACGTCAGTATCCAACTGTGGTGGCAGATATGAGCGGTGCATCCAACTTTACCATACTGGATTATGAATTAAGTCTACCCATATCTTATACCATTCATAAGCGACTCACTTTCTCTTTTGAACCCACTTATGCTATTCCATTGCACCCTGCAGTACTTACACTAACAACACTGTCTACCAAAGAATCAATAGTAAAGGTAGAGCCACTGAAGAACCTGTTCTACTGGTCTTTTGGCATTACATATAAATTGTAACCCGGATTTTAATTTACCATGCCAGGATTACTTTTGGCGGCTATAGCTTCTGTATATTATTTCTACCGCCTAATTGTTACCCAGTTCATTCATTTCCGCTTCAGATAGCTAAATATTCACTGCGTTCACGTTCTCTCTGACATGGTTAACTTTAGAACTGCCGGGTATAAGCAGGATATTGGATGAGTGATGATACAACCAACTTAATGCAATCTGTTAGGAGTATTGTATTGGGATAAAATGTTACTTTATGATAAAAGCTGACGACCTGGTAATCAACATAATGTAAATTTAGGTTTTGTTGGTGGTTATCATAAACGGGGCGTTTAAAATCATTACTTGTGCCTGGTCGATGAAGAAAAGACTTTATCTACCTGCAGTAGCGCCATCAAATCATTAGACTCCTCTACGATCCACTTATCTTCCGTTATCAATGTTTGGATTAACTGCTGTTGCTCACCGGTTAATAGGTCTGCTTCCAGGCCAGACAGGAGCGCCGGACTATCTGGATATCGCCAGAGACTTCGATGTTCGGTTAGCAAAATACTCCTGCCGGCTCCATTGGGTGTAAGCAGCTGAATCTGCGGTAGCTTCTCCTTTACACTTCTATAAATATCCAATCCATCATGGTCCCAATCACACATATAGTAGATTGGCAGATTTCTATGGTTGCTATACTTAAGCTTCTCCACGTTTCTACCGCCTGCATACCAGAGTTCTACCTTGTTATTCCTGGCTTTCTCTGGCATCTTTAAAAAATACAGGTTTTCACATAATACAATCGCTTTTGGGTGCAGGCATTGCATTACATATAAATATTGATGGTCTCTCGTGTCAGCAAATGTTTCGATCTGTAAAATAGTTTTGACTGCCCGCTCCAATGCCACACTTGTATCCAGGTGCTTTTCGTGCTTGAAGAACATATTGGATACGCCCCGCCGTGTTTCATTCGAATCAATTATTTGCTGGCGTATCTCTTGCAGAAGACCCGCCTCCATTTGTTCTTTCATTTCATGCAAGCAAAGAATATCTGTATCTTCAAACCTGCACTGCGGCGTATTCTCACCAATATCATCCAACAATTTTCTACATACATTATATTTATCTAAATAACGACTGCTATAGCTTTTTTCAAAAGAGGTCTTATTTCGAACCAGGATTTCATTTTTTGTAATAAGCAACTCTTTCGCCTGAGCAGCGTAATACTTAAATACCGGCTCTTTATCCAGGCTAGACCGGTACCTGGTCTTTCCCTCTACATATAACTCATGAAGTGATTTGAATGTCTGCCAGTTCATTAGTTCTTGTTTTTTAAAAAACTACTCAAATCCATTTGCATTCTATTTGTTCTGAAATAACTCATGATCTTGGGGTAATTGATATCCTGATTACTTTTCCCTGGTATCAGCTGATGAATGTACCATCCACCATCGTCTCCAACAGCATAGGGCTTTGGCGTCATCGTGATTATCTGATAACCATATTGCTTCGCAATTTCCGGGAACAGTCCAAAATTAACATTATCCAGGGTCGCGGATTCTTCCAAGATAATAAAACGTAAACCTGGTCTGTCGCCATCCTGTACAACAGACAACCTGGCGATGCCAAGCAGGGCCAGCGCGGTATAACTTTCTCCGGTACTACCGGAAGTTTCCCGATGTCGCTCATCCGTTAACTTTCCTTTTAATTGGAAATATCGTTTTGGATTCAATAAGTCGGTGAGGGAAACACGAGACTTGTTGCCAGAATATTTCATATATAATTCCTCTATTATATGATCTGGTTTTACGTCTTCAAATTCACCTACATCTCCCAGGTTCAGCGACAATTTCCGAAGATGTTCAATCCATTTAATATCCATTTTAGGCGCGGGATTGAAGTCTATCTGGAAATAAAATCTTCCACTAATCAGTTTACCTTTAAAGAAATCATTTAATGATTGCACCAACTCTTTATAACGGTCAAAATAACTCTCTGTTTTACCAAACACTTTTACCAGGTTACCTAGCAAGTCATCTGCAATAGACAACAGCTCTGCATTCAATGTCTCTAAATGACCAGTTACATCATCTAACGTACGAATCTTCCTACCTAACAGCGCCTGCTCCAATATATCAAATGAGTAAGCATTGTTACGGATCTGTTCATGTACACGAATATCCCTGGACTGTTTTGTTTCCTCAAACTGGCCAACAACCTGGTTGTATTCATTGGTATAAGTCGATGCAGCATCTTGGTATGCCTTCTCCAATACGGTAAGGTTGATACTCCATGGAATATTCAAATCCGGTTCAGGAACGGGCTGCCCGGGATGTTTGTCCAGGAAATCCTGATGCAAGTCAGCATGACTATCATTTAATACCCTTAGCGTTTCTGACAGTTGTTCATAATTTTGCCGAAGGAGTGGCAAATTGTCATTTAGGGTATCAATGGCCGCTTTCTCAGTGTTATTACCGGACTTCAATTTTTCATAACGTTTACGCAGTCTTTGGTAATTCTCATCCAGTTGTTTACGCAACAGGTCATATTCCATTCCCTCCAGCGTAATATCGAAATCCTGCTTTGCCTTTTTTATTTTCTCTTCTTCTTCGGAGATCTGGTTCCTCAGATCTATAGCTTTAAAATTAACAATCGCACATAACGCTGCAGCATAAACGTGGGTTTTCAGTTTCGTAGCATCGGACAGGTCTATATCATAGCGATATTCCACAAAGCCCTCCGGTAATACGCCATTGGCAATGCTTTGAAGCCGGTATTTTTTTTGCTGACACTCAACAAGCCTGGCATTCAGTAGCTGTTTCAATTCGTCGATACTATTAATTTTTTCAAAATCAAAGCCAGGAATAAGCTCAGATGTCTCCGGAACAAATTCAAAGAGGGAACCCATTTTGATCCACCAGCCAGCATTGGTATCATCAGGTGAAATCTCTAATTCTTCCAGCAGACTTTTAGATGTGGTATAACGCATACCAGCTTTCGGATGCTGGGGTTTACTCAAGGAAACATCACGAAGGTATACCGCTACTGCTTGTTGTGCCTTGGTAAGTCCGCTGCTGGTCGACAATGCATTTAACAAGATATTATTCCCTTCTACCTGCTCTATTATATATTGAAATTGCAATAACTCTTTCTCTGCTGCTTCAACTTCCCTTTCCCTGCTGCGCAACCAGGTATCTTGTTTAATCTTTGTTTTTTCCATACTTTCCACTGTTGCATAACGCATCAGCACTTCTCTGGAATTTTCAATGCTTCTCTCATATTCCGATGCGTCTTTAGCCAACAACTCAGTTACGTTATCAGGCATTATCTGGACCATCAACCCAGTGGTATCAATGCCTAATATCCGTTGTTGCTGTTCTTTTAAGTCATCCAGACATGAGAACAAGGTTGGCAAGGATGTCAGGTTAGATAATTTTTTATACTCGGCATTAGCAAGGGTTTCAGCGAGACGCTCCAGCCTTGTATACTTATCTGTCCGTCCTTTTAAAAACGTCCATTTTTGTTGTTGAGACGCAACCATTTTCCCGATTTTCATCAGTTCATTACAGGCGATTTTTCGCTTATGAAGTACCTCTGTATAGCGAGCTATATCCAGTTTCAATCCTGTATCATCTTTCTCTGTATTGTACTGCTTCAGCCTTTTTAGCACCGCCTGTTTGGTAGAAATATCGCTTATTTGCCCCTTTGTTAATTTAAACTGATGCAGGAGCTTAGCAATTGCCTGTTCCTGGTTATTATACTCCTGGCTGATTTCTACCTCATCCTCCTCAAACAGGTATTCTATTAGACTGTAGGAGTTATCTATATTTAAGGCTTTTGATTTAGAGAATGATTGAATTACTTTGGCAAAGGCCCGTAAATTGCCTTCTTTTACCAGATTTATCGGAAGAATTTCATTCATATAAAGCCAGCCATAGTATTCATTTTTTTCTTCACGGGAACTGAAATAATGCATGTATAGGCGATGGCTGTCCGGCAGTACTCTCGCCAGATCATCCGGCGTATATGGATGACCGTTAGCACCCAATAAGTCATTACTATAGAGAAGTTCATCTTTGCCAAATGTATAGTTCTCTAATTTGTCTTTATCTAGGTTGATGGAAGATGTAATAATAAAGGTTTTTATCGGCTGGTGTCCTTGCGAGAAAATAGCCGCTCCAAGGGCAATGAAGCGACCTTCTGCCAGCTCTACATTGAAAAACACATAACCGACACCGCTTTCATAGGGAAGGTTTTCAACCCTTCTCTTTTTCTTATCTACCCCTTCAGTGGCAAATTTGACATACTTGGGGTCTCCAATAAACACTATCTGGAAAAGGTCAGCGATAATGGACTTCCCTACGCCATTAGCCCCAGTAAAGTCTGTTCTTAATGAATGTAATAGATAATCCTGGTTATAATGCTTGAGCAAACAGACAGTTGAAATTGAATATAGGTGCATACTAATTTCAGTTTATAATTTAATTTCTTGTAAAAAATCATCTATATTATCAATCTCATCCCGGTATAATTCAATGAAATGATGGATTGTTGGCAGGATAATAAACTGCATGCTTTCATCATTATCCTCTTTTTCTACTAACCCGATACGATTAAAAAAATTGACGACTATACTAAAATGTTTTCTGACACCTTCCCATTCCTTATCGGAATACTCAGACCTCATATCATTGAAAAACAACTGCTGGTAAGAATGCCTATGTTCGCCATGTTCTATTTCATATTGAATATCATCCCATTGAAATTTCTTATCGTAGCTGAAAAAGTTGGAAAAATACAGATTGGCTAATATACACGCCACAATAGTTGCCCTGGCCTCTAACTCTACGTACATTCCGGGATTGGTGAGTTTTCCCTTGCCCGTAGCCGGAAATTCGAGATAAAAATAGGAGGTACTGTCATTAGTCCTTTTTTCAAGCATTAATCCATATAACTGCGCATAGTACTGCACAAAATCCTCTTCAAACCTATCCAGAATGGAGAAAAGGTGCACAGATGACTGAAGGATATGTTTCCCCTTCAATAGCTCAATATTCAGCTCTGCAAAATGTTTTTGTATCTGCTCATGACTCAGGAATTGGAATGCCGATCTTTCCGCACCGTTACTTTCCATAATTGAAATGTATTTGATTGGTTACTTTGAAGCGTTTCTGTAATTTCAACATTTGCGAACGGACTCACTTTGCGTATAAACTCGTATCCCGTATGCACAGCCATTTCAAGGCCATTCTCCTCCTGCATAATATCCATTATCCTGGTGGTTAAATCCAGCTTTCCATATAATGCCAGGTCACTTTCCGCCTGGTCGCAATATTGCTGGATCAACTCCTGTTTTTTTAGTTCCAGCTCAAACTGAATTCGTTGCTCCTCCTCATATATCTCGTCTGTTTCCGGCGCTACAACGTTGGTCTTTTTAAGGAAACCCATATCATAATACCTCAGTACCCAGAAACGGAACTTTTGCGTAACTATATCTTTAGCAGGAAAACCAGTGGGAAGCTCCCAGGATTGTAGGTCTTTTTTACTGTTCTCCAACAGGTATATCAACAGTTTTTTCAGGTTTAACTTAAAATGAGACTGTGCACGTAAAGATTCCTGCAGCTCCGATATTTTTGAGGCAGCGAAGGTCATTTTCTGATTTATCAGGTCCAGCTGCTGATCTATCTTGTCAAAAAAAATTTTCACTTCATCTTTTATTCTTAATGCCTCCTTCCTGCAGTATAGCAGATACTCCTCCCCTGCCAGACTATCAGAACTTTTACGGTTAAATACCTCTGCGAGGTCACGCAAACTGTAATGTACATGGACCTTCATTCTTATCGCCTCTGTTATTTGTCTCGCCTTATCTCCCAACACTTTAAAATTCTCCGCAAACTCTTCCAACAGCTGTATCGCTGATTTATCGTCCATCTCGAGCACCTTATTCAGCGCTTTTACCGAATCATCCACAGAAAGCTTCAGGGCCTCTAAGTGTCCTAATACTATTTGCCTGGCATTATTATGAAATCCAAACTGGAACCAACTTTGCAAACGCCTGATATCATCCGATACATCATCCGGTAACCTAAAAAACTGCTCAAATGTATCTTTCAGCGGATATTTTAAATATGGATTATTTATCCGCTGTACCGCAATCTCTATGATCTTCTCTGCATGCGGCGTCAATACAAACCTGTTAGATTTAGATGGAATTCTCTCAATAAACGCACGAAGTAAACGCTTAAACTTCCGCTCCACCTGTATATCCTTCCCAGTCAACATAAAGGGTAAACGGGAGGTATCAATAATCGCCTGCTTGATTTCTGCATATTGAAATTCCTGGGAGTGATAGTTTATATATAAATTATATAAGGTAAGAAACTCAAAATCATCAGGGTAAAGTACTTCAAAGGCAGCTTTTATTTCTTCAATGGAAAAAGTTTTAGTGTTTTCAGCAAGCATAACAGGAGGGAATTATGTTTTTATTTATAAAGGATAACCCCAAAAATTAACAGCAAACTCCATTTAAGGGTATAGCAGGATTAACGATAGAGACAATCGCTACATACTTATCTAAAAATTATTCGAAATAGATAGTAAGTCAGACAGAAAATGTTTTGGTTAATACTTATTAATAGAGGTCTTTCTTTAACGCCAGCTCCTCTGTCAGGCCTATATTTATTTGCTCATTTGCATGACAATTTTGCACCTGCAATATATTTCTTGTTATCGAATTTAAAAGTTAAAGGATACGACTCCAATGCTGCAATTGAATATCAGTTCATAAAATGTATTCCCATAATAATAATTCATAAACTATACAACAGTAAATGTGAATTTACAAATTCGGTATATTGTATTCTTTTCATATTACCCATACACAACATGCATAACAGCTCATTAACAATTAGTAAAGTCAAAGAACTTTCCAAGTGAACATTTTCCCTATAACGTATTTGTAAAAAGATGGTATTAGCCTGACATCTCCCCCAATCCTCACATTTCAAATAACGATAATGCCAGTACGAAAACTTATCGCGACCTTGCTACTCTTGTTATCCTATCCAGCAGTTGATGCTAAAAACAAAACCCAGGAGCTAAATCTTATACTGTCTTTATATTCACTCCGTATCTTAACGGGTATACCTGTGTGATGGTTCGGGTGGTCCTGCTGCACGTCCCTAACTCATCTACAGTGATTACCGAACGTTCTGCTGCAAGGCAACTCCATTCGTGGAGCGGTACATGTCCGTCCCATACAAAGCGGGTTGGCCGGCCGTTATATTGTTTTTCAGGTAAAACGTCCTGATGATTCCCGAAACAATAAAGGCTACCTGTCTGGCAGCTTCCAGCTACCGGACAAAAAACTGACCCTTTTCCAGCTGTAACGGTTGGCAATAGGCCAAACTGGCCCTGAAACCCGTCTCGCTGATCGGTGCCAGGCTTTCCATATATTTCCTAAAAACTTTATCCATATGGTATTTACTTCATCCCGGAAAAAAATCTGTTTATTTTTTGTGAAACTACAAACTAATCGTAATATTGCAATAAGACAATGAGATTATGGGAGCAACGAAAACAGATCTATTCACGAAACAACAGAACGATATTGCCGCTATGGCAAAGGCGTTAGCGCATCCCGCCCGCATCGCCATCCTGCAATATCTCGTCCGGAAAAACGCCTGTGTTTGCGGTGATCTGGTAGACGAACTGGGCCTTGCACAGGCTACCACTTCCCAACACCTGAAAGAACTTAAAACCGCCGGCATTATCCAGGGTTCTATCGAAGGCGCCAGCGTATGTTACTGCATCAATCCCAAAGTATGGAAGCAGTACCGCGAGCTGTTCAATGCCTTCTTTAAAGACGTAGACCAGGCAGAAAGCTGCTGCTAAAATTTTTTGCCCACAACTATCGCAATATTGCAATAATACAATAATATCCATATCATGACTAACGATGAACAAATGAAAGAGATAGTAAGACAGAAATACAGCGAAATCGCTTTACAGGACAAGGCCACCAACGAGGCTTCCTGCTGCGGGTCCGGCTGCTGTTCTACAGAAGTATACAACATCATGAGCGATGATTATTCCACAATGGAAGGTTACAACCCCGACGCTGATCTTGGCCTGGGTTGCGGTTTGCCAACACAGTTTGCAAAAATAAAGAAAGGAGATACCGTTATAGATCTTGGCTCCGGGGCTGGTAACGATTGTTTCATTGCCCGGCAGGAAACAGGCGACACCGGAAAAGTAATCGGCATCGATTTCACACCCGCCATGATCGAAAAGGCAAGAGCCAACGCTGAAAAGCTCCAGTTTAACAATGTGGAATTTCGTCAGGGCGATATTGAAAAGATGCCCGTAACCGCCAACGTAGCAGACGTTGTTGTCAGCAACTGCGTGTTGAACCTGGTGCCCAACAAAGACGGCGTTATCAAAGAAATATTCCGCGTACTTAAACCCGGCGGTCACTTCAGCATTTCCGATATCGTATTACAGGGCAACCTGCCGGCCAGTATCCAGCAGGCAGCAGAAATGTACGCGGGTTGTGTTTCCGGCGCCATACAGAAACAAGACTATCTAGGATTGATCGAAAGCAATGGATTCAAAAACATCACCCTGCAGAAAGAAAAGACCATCACTATTCCTGACGATATTCTTTCCAACTACCTGAGCACTGAAGAAATAGCTGCCTTCCGTTCCGGTGATACAGGTATCTACAGCGTTACTGTGTATGCTGAAAAACCCGCCTGCTGCCCTCCGGGATGCTGTTAACACCGGCAACATGAAAATTCATGAAGCCTGCGGCTTCCGCATCATAGAACGCCGGGAACGGATCGGTAAAACGGACAACATCTGGCGAGACATGCTGTTACCCGAAAGGAGAAGTACTACCGTCGGCATTTAAATATATTCAGACAACATACACCATGCAAAATTGCAATCCAGCCCAACGCAAAAAACTGGGCTTCTTAGATCGGTACCTCACCTTATGGATATTCCTGGCAATGGCCATCGGCGTTAGCATAGGATACTTCTTTCCATCATCTTCCGGCTTTATCAATTCTTTTTCTACCGGCACCACTAATATTCCGCTGGCAGTAGGGCTCATTCTCATGATGTACCCCCCACTGGCAAAAGTGAAGTATGAAAACATGGGAGAAGTATTCCGCAATACCAAAGTATTATCGGTATCCCTGTTACTGAACTGGATTGTCGGCCCTATCCTGATGTTTGCGCTGGCGGTCCTGTTCCTGCATGGCTACCCTGAATACATGACTGGCCTTATCCTGATCGGCCTTGCCAGATGTATCGCCATGGTAATCGTATGGAATGAACTGGCAGACGGCAACAGAGAGTACGCCGCCGGGCTGGTCGCATTAAACAGCATCTTTCAGGTATTGTTCTACAGCGTATATGCATACGTGTTCATCACCTGGTTACCTACTGTATTCGGTATGAAAGGTATTACTGTAGCGGTATCCATCGGAGAAATCGCAAAAAGCGTTGGCATCTACCTGGGTATTCCGTTTGCAGCGGGTGTTATCAGCCGTTACGCGCTCATTGCATGGAAGGGTGAAAAATGGTTTCAGGAAAAATACATTCCCTTCATTTCCCCAATAACCCTGATCGCCTTGCTGTTCACCATCATTGTAATGTTCAGTCTAAAGGGAGAACTGATTGTACAAATTCCTTTTGATGTAATCAGAATAGCGATCCCGCTAGTGATATATTTCGCTATCATGTTCCTGGTTAGTTTCCTGTTGGGCAAAGTAACTGGTGCAGACTATTCCAAAAACGCCTCCATTGCCTTTACCGCAGCCGGTAACAACTTTGAACTGGCTATCGCCGTAGCCATCGGTGTTTTCGGTATCAACTCAGGTCAGGCTTTCGTTGGTGTTATCGGACCACTGGTGGAAGTACCTGCGTTGATCGCCCTGGTAAACGTGGCCTTCTGGCTCCGGAAAAAGTGGTACAGCGAAAAACCGGCTACCACCGCTACTATAGAAGCATAATATTATTTCAAGCAACTAAAAATATTTTGAGATGACGAACACAAAAATGACCTGGCAGATATTCAAAGAACAGCTGGAATTGCACCCTGATCAGATTTTACAGTTTCAATACGCAACAGACAAATGGGTAGATGCTTCCTATCATATCACAGAAATCAAACAGGCTCCTATCACCTCTGTTGACTGCGGCGGTAAGATGAATGCCTGGACAGAAATCATTGTTCAGTTGTGGGAACCGGAAGAACAACAGACCGACAGAGCCATGGCCGTACACAAAGCATTAAAAATAGTGAACCTGGTGGAGGCCAGTCTTCCGCTGAATCCGAACGCAGTAGTGAAAATTGAATTTGGTAACTCCGCATTCGATACCCGTCAGATGTACCCGAACGAAATCGTCGCTGACGGCGAAAACCTGATCGTGAACCTGCAACCTGATGCCACCCAGTGCAAGGCCACAGATCGCGGCCAAACCTGCGGTACACCCAAAAACAAAACACTGGAAATACCGGTTTCAATAGAAGGTGGTCAGGCTTGCACCCCAGGCGGTGGCTGTTGCTAACTACAGATCAAATACAACTATGAAAAAAATATTAGTACTCTGCACCGGCAACAGTTGCCGCAGCCAGATAGCAGAAGGATATCTGAGACATTTTGCCGGCAACAAGGCCGAGGTTTACAGCGCCGGTGTGGAAACACACGGCGTTAATCCGAAAGCCATTGCTACCATGGCGGAAGATGGAATTGACATTTCCCATCATACCTCCAATAACATCTCCGAGTATAGCAACGTCCCTTTTGATTATGTGATCACGGTTTGTGACAACGCAAAAGAAAGGTGCCCCTTCTTCCCCACCACTGCACAAAAGTTTCATGAGAATTTCCCAGACCCGGCAAAGGCTACCGGTACCGAGGCAGAAGTGATGCAGCAGTTCAGGGAGGTAAGGCAGATCATAAAAACATATACCCAATCCTTTGTAACAACACATTTGTAATCATCCTAACAGATTGTCAAAAAACTATTTATGAAAATTGCTTTATTCAGTGACGTACACGCCAACCTGCCTGCATTGGAAGCCTTCTTTAAAGACGTTGAGCAGCGGAAGCCGGATGCCATCTATTGCCTGGGCGATCTGGTTGGCTACAATATCTGGCCCAATGAAGTCATCAACGAAGTGCGTAAACGGGGTATTCCTACCATCGCCGGTAACTATGACTTTGGTATTGGGCGCAGCAGCGATGATTGCGGCTGCGCCTACAAAACAGACACTGAAAAAGCGAATGGAGCCGTGTCCATTTCCTTTACCAACAGCATCGTAAATGAGGAGGAGCGCCGCTATCTGCGCACACTACCTGCACATATCAAAGTAGCGTTTCAACCCAACAACGATAAACTGAACCTGCTGTTAGTACATGGCAGCCCGCGTAAAATCAACGAATACCTGTTTGAAGACCGGGAAGAAAAAAGCATGCTCCGAATTATGACAGATGCCGATGCTGATATCATGTGCTTTGGTCACACACACAAACCTTATCACCGAATACTGCCTACTACACCGGAAGAAAATCAGCACTACCGCCATGCCATCAACATCGGCTCCGTGGGCAAACCGAAAGATGGTGACCCCAGAGGCGGTTATGTAATACTGCATATCAACGACAACAGCAGCATTCATGATAAAGACAGCATACAGGTGGAATTTGTCCGTTTTGAGTATGATGTAGAAAAAGCAGCCAAAGCGGTAGAAGATAGTCCGCTGCCGAATGAGTTTGCAGATATGCTGAGGAAAGCCTATTAAAACAGCAACAGTATGTTACAGCAACCGACAATCATATAGGAACAGTTTAATGCAGAATTAAAGCGTTTCATCTGTCAGAAGATAGAAGAAGACAGCCATTGCTGGGTTCTATCAATGGACATTGTATCAGAATCATTTTCTTTCCTGAAACCGTATAGAATGATTCAAGAACTGTGCTATTGGTTATGAGTAAGTCCATTTGGAATTGTCTTCATTTAAACCAGATGAAATATGTAATTGCTGGAAGGAGTGATTGTTCTAAATTCGTTTTATGCAAGAACAAGGAATGAATTTAAATATCAGGTACGATGCACCGCGGGAAATATGGGATAAAATTCCTTTTATTTACACTCAGCTTAATGGTTGGTTGGGTTTTGGAGAAGGTGGTGATCTCGGCGAAGAAGGAATACCTTATTGGTTTAGTTATAATGAGAAAGAGAAGCATATCTCTGCATCAGTAGAACCTGGTGGTTTGCAATTTACAGGATTAATGGACGATACTGATTGGCAGATTTGGGTTAAAGAAATTAAACATATTGCGACCAGAGAATTAGGATATAAAGTTGGAGAAATTGAACTGGGAGAGGTTGATTTTTAGACATCTCTCACTCCCCTCTTCTCTTAAACCTTCAGGTTAGAATATAATTAAGTTGTATTAATCATGACTTAAAATACAAAAAGGCTCCCAAAGCAGCCTTTTTGTATAAACCTGTCGAAATCTGCCCGGAACTGGAAGAAAGGACCTACAGGGTATCAACGTACACTATGGATGATACCACACCAGTGCAGGAACCAGGTAAATTCTATAAAAAGTCTACTCCAAAAAGCTTTACCAGGTCTTTCCATTTCTTCATCTCTTCGGAAGTCTGTTGCTGTGGAACGAATGTTTTTTCTGTACCACATGGAGCAGACAGATACCAGAAGTATTGATCAAATGCACCAGGTGTCATCACGATCATGTTTTTTACGTAGTCGCTTTTTACCACAAAATGATGCGGCACCTTCCTGGGGGCAAATACTACATCGCCGGCTTTAGCATGTATAATCTGGTCACCAATATAAAAATCCATTTCTCCTTCTTTGATAATAAATGTTTCATCTTCATATTCGTGCACATGCCTGGGAGGTTCGCTGCCTTTCATGGCAGTACCATCTATAATGGAGAGGGCATTATTGGTTTCCTTTGAAGTCAACAGGAAGTTAACAACGGCAGTACTGCCGCGGTATACTCTGCGCCTGTCTGTAGGGGCAAGGGTATCTGGCATTGGGTTGTTAGCCAGAAGTGCTTTTAATTCTTCTGTGATCATTGCTGTATTAATAATTATTATGGCATAGTTACCTGTATCAACTCCCGAAAGCAATTGTAGTTATGCAGTTGTATTCCGAGTAGCAAAGCAATTATATTTTAATAAGAATTAAAAGCCGCAGAACAGATTTCTTACAAGAATCAGTATAAATACGCATCTATGAGTAGAAACTCGTATGGCCAACAGTATTGTTAACAAGTACCTGATGGATTTATTCACGTATTCAAAAAAATCTGTCCCAAAAAGTATAAAACGAATTCATGGGTTTTCCCCATGCTTAATATACATTGCTAAAAATACCATTACTGTTTCGTAGCATCCATGCTATACCTGACCCCGGTCTGCATATAAATAGGTAATTAGAGCTGCCATTACTCAAATAGTCAAAAGGTATTACCTTATCGTAAGTAGATAACAGGTCGTATCCGGCTATACCCTGGTTGGAAGCATATACGTTGCTAAAAGTGCCATTATTGTTTCGTAGTATCCATAGTAACCCAGATCCTGGCCGGTATACTACAAGATGGTCGGCTTTCCCGCTACCTGTATAATCAAAGGTAAATACTTTGTCATTGCCTGATAACAGATCATATCCTGCTATACCCTGGTTGGAAGCATATACATTGCTAAATGTACCATTATTGTTTCGTAGTATCCATAGTATACCGGATCCTGGTCGGTATACTACAAGATGGTCAGCTTTCCCGCTACCTGTATAATCAAAAGCAAATACTTTGTCATTGGCTGATAACAGGTCATATCCTGCTATACCCTGATTGGAGGCATATACATTACTAAATGTACCATTATTGTTTCGTAGTATCCATAGTAACCCAGATCCTGGTCGGTATACTACAAGATGGTCGGCTTTCCCGCTACCTGTATAATCAAAAGCAAATACTTTGTCATTGGCTGATAACAGGTCATATCCTGCTATACCGTGGTTGGAAGCATATACATTGCTAAATGTACCGTTATTGTTTCGCAATATCCATAGTATACCAGATCCTGGTCTGTATATCACGAGATGATCGGTTTTACCGCTACTGTTATAATCAAAAGCAAATGCCTGATCATTTGTAGATGTCAAGTCATAACCATTTATGCCCTGGTTGGAAGCATATACATTACCAAAGGTACCCTGATTGTTTTGTAGTACCCAGAATAAGCCAGATCCTGGTCGGTACAATACGAGATGATCGGCTTTACCACTGCTGTTATAGTCAAAAGCGAATGTCTGATCATTTGTAGACAATAGGTCATAACCACCCAGCCCCACTTGTTTAGGTGTACCATATAAAGTTCTCAGTGCTATCTGATCGTTTGTATTAAAAGGGCGGTTTACATTGTTACCTGCACAAGCTAACATCCAACTATTGGGGTCTTCTGCAGTTGGGGTACCAGGAATATTAATCGCACCTACGCCTGCGTCACCTTCGTCATTAGGATTAGAATAACCGCAACTATAACCCCTGTTAAAGTAATCAGTATGTCGGAATCCAATTGTGTGCCCAATTTCATGTGCTATGATGGTAGCAATATAAGACTGATCTGGTGAGTTGCCAATGTAGCCGGCATTTAACAGAATAGGACTTGGTGGGTTACCCTGAGCATCCGGGAAACCAGCAGAACGGCCTAATATACCAGGTCCTAGATCAGCATTTTGAATGTCTATATTCCCTCCACTGTTTATCCGCTGAAAAGTGAGCCGAAGATTGAGTGCGTTATAGCGGGCAATTGCTTCATCTGCAGCAGCTATATAAGCGGGTGGCAGTCCTGTTACAGAGATCGTAATTACCCTGGTTCCAGATACTGATATTAAATTACGGGTTCTGTATTGTTCGGTTTTAGCAATACGTATCTGAGGAGAGGAACTCTTATTCGCAAGGCTTTTCTCTGAGAGGAATATATCGCCCTCTACTACATATCCGCCTTCTACTTTTATAATGCCATTAGTGCTAAATCCTTCGTTTTTTATTTTATTTATCACTTCTGTTTCAATTTCACTCTCTTTAGCTACCGTTTTAGATTCTTTTTTACATGATAGCATTAGGGAACAGAAAATAAATAGACCGGTTAAGACTTTCAGTAATTGAAATTTCATAGATAAAAGATTAAGTGCTGGAAAATAAAGTATTACAAATAACAGAGAGCAGAGCCATAGAATGTAAAATCAAGAGCACTTTACATTGAAACAATAGAAGCTGTTTTTTTTAATTGTTGCATCTTCTTATGGAAAATAGCTGGTAGGAATACAAAAAGGAATACGAATGATGAGGGTTTGGCCATTTCCATAAAGTTTATTTGATTTTGGGTTATAAATAAACAGTAGTGTTTTCTCTGGATTGTGTATTAAAATCTTTTGGGGCGACTTACTCTAGTTGTGAACAAGGCTAAAATTCAATTATCCTTCCCTTAAAAACGAGTCACGGCAGATTAGAGAAATGGTAGATGAGGTCCTCCCCCTTAAAATTATATCTAAGTTTTAATTTAGCAAAATCGTATATGCAACCTTTGGAAGATAAACAGAACTGAAGTAGACTAACTTTAATACCATTTTTAGAATTCTGTATCAATAAAATGTTAGTCATTTAGGCCTGAAAAGAATAAAACAGTGAAAATCGAACCAACGTAAGCTTTAATCAACAGGGGTCTTGCGTTCTTTTATCATAATCAGTATAAATCACAAAAATGACGATACCAGTATTGTCGGTTGGGCGGCATTTAATTTTAAAAGATCGAGCTTTTTTGTTGTAAAACAACAAACCAATCGCAATACTACAATAGAACGATAATACAATAGGGGCAACCAGAGCGGACTAGCGCAGACATTCGCACAATTGTTTTATAATACATTACAGGTAGTCTAATTCGTTGAGGCTATCCAGCCGGGCAAACCGTCATTGCCTGAAGAACAACCATGTCAGACTAATAAGAGAAATAAGACACCGTTGTTCCCGGATCTTCGGTTTTTTTTTCACTTCGTTGTGATTTTTTACGATAATAGTTTTCAATATTTAGTTGATCATATGTTCGTGTAAAGTTTGGCAACAACAATTTACTTTTTTATAACTGATATACTGTTGCTGTAACATGGAAGTAAATATAACGAGCCCGTTACAGTTATCTGTTACTGCTGTATAATTGCATTAATAGCAGGCAATGGTAGCTGCGTTGTACAAAGCGTTGTACCAGATTATGTTTCTGCTACCTGTTGATATACGTAATATGTTCCGATAGGAAAGTCGGCGGTACATCCCAGGTCATGCGGAGTTTGCGGCGGTAGCACTACATTCAGGTAAACTGTACTGACAAGCACGCTGCCATTGTAGGTTTTCTTCTCCAGCGTGACAGTGATCGTCCGGGTGGTATCCGGGTTATAAATAATGATTTCTCTA
This sequence comes from Chitinophaga flava, assembly GCF_003308995.1. Lineage (NCBI taxonomy): Bacteria > Pseudomonadati > Bacteroidota > Chitinophagia > Chitinophagales > Chitinophagaceae > Chitinophaga > Chitinophaga flava. The sequence goes on from NZ_QFFJ01000001.1 coordinate 231,720, forward strand.
CCTAGCCAGGTAGCAGCAGGGCAGTAGCCGCCGAAGTAAAAATAGGTGACAAAGAGCCGCCTGGCAGTAATGGCAGGTATGGTTGTAGTATTTGCATGGCCTGGTTGTCCGTTGTTTACAGGAGAGAGACTGAGCATTAGTGCTATGCTGAAAGCAACATGAAGATTCATAAAAAAGGCTTTGAGGGATGAATGATATGATCGTCGTGTTATTGAAGTGATACCTGGAGCTTTACATGAATACCCCAGTAAAGGTACCACAATACACTGCCAGGATACAGCAAAATGTGATCTTATCGCCCTTCTTACTCATTCTCTTCACAGCTACATATTTCCTTAAATAAAGCACTCCTTATTTGTTTCTTAGTGATTCTCCCAATTGCGTATATTGATCGTATGCCAGCAATTAATTTACCCGGACAACAATGATTTCCAAATATTATTCTACAACTATTTAGATACCCCACTATGTACCACGACGTTCATCCAACCGGGGCCCAAACATGATAATGGTAGTATAATGATGTAGTATGTTTACTACAAATACCGCTGGGATTTTTGGTATCCCAGTCCAACCCGCATTAATATCCCTCGTGTATAGTTAACAGTTAGCCGTTATTCATAGCGTTTTTAATGTTAAATCATAAGTATTTGACTGCGATTTTATTGCAGGATAAAAAAAGATACTTATCTTTTGGCGGAATTTATCACCTTTAAAACTTTAGAAACTATGAAACTCAGGCATCTGACGACTTCCATCATGGCCATTGGGCTATTTTTCATGGTTGCTTGTAAGAGCAAACCGAAAGATTCGGAAATCATGACCACAGTTAGTACAGCAGTTCAATCTATTCCTGGAGTAACTGCCAATGTAAAAGAAGGGGTAGTAACATTGTCTGGTACAGTAAGTACTGAGGAAGAGAAAACATCTGCTGAAAAAGCAGCTAAGTCTGTAAAAGATGTTAAGAGCGTGGTTAATAACATCACGGTTACGCCTCCTCCTCCACCTGCAGCACCTGTAGCGGTAACAGCAGATGATTCACTCAAAACTGCGGTAGCTGATGTAGTGAAAGATTTCCCTGGCGTAAAAGTAGACGTAAAAGATGGCGTATTAACAGTTACCGGCGAAGAGAAAGCAGATCGTTGGAAAACCTTAAAGATGGCATTAGATGCATTACATCCTAAAAAGGTAGATGCAAAAGGTTTGAAAGTAAAATAAGTCAGTCCATTTTAAACTAAAACATTTATGGCATTACAGGATAAATACAAAGATTTGCTGGATACAGCGACAGCATCTGGTGTTTCAGATCTGCAAGTTGCGGAACAGGATGGAGTATTGCATATTAATGGCACTGCTCCCAGCGGGGATGTTAAAGATAAGCTTTGGAATATTTATGGGCAGATAGATCCAAATTTTCTTAGCGGAGATGTTGTAATGGATATTCAGGTAGCTACCGCAGTAACCGGGGCTAAATTGACAGTAGTCACTGAATCAACCAATCTTAATATTCGTAAAGGGCCGGGAACAGATCAGCCAATCGTTGGAAAGGCTGCACATGGTGAAATTGTTACACTCATCAGTAAAATGAATGAGCAATGGTGGCTCATTCGTACCGATGATGGTGCTGAGGGGTATTCTTATGCACAATATTTACAACCTGCCTGATTACTATCAAAAAGAATAAAAAGAAGGTGTCTCAAAAGTAATTTTGAGGCACCTTCTTTCATTTTAGAAAAAATGGTCGAGCTATCTTGCCTATTATCTTTTCTGTCCTTCTTTACTCCTCATAATAATTCGGAAAATTTTCCTGCAACTTATGCCAATTTAGGCTCCGGATAAAGGGTGTTAGGTTTCCAAAAAATGCCTTTATTGAACGGAATAACGGTTCTTGATTTAGATGCCAAACAAAAGATCATTGGTTCGATATTCTCTTCAAAACTCATTTTTGATAGAAACGATTATCGAACCATTGAGCCTAACCCTATATTGGAGCTGATCGCCTTGCCTGTAAAGGATTTGGAAGTACTTAAAAAAGGAAAGGTCGGAGATATCTCCGACCTTTCCTTTTTAGTGCCCAGAACTGGATTCTTTACAGCATGCTTATCAATAAGTTGTTCTCTTTGAGTGTCAAATGAATGTCGCAAATTTTCAAATTCTTGAAAGTATGTCCTTTTTACACACTTTTTAGTACTTCTTCACCTGTCAAGGCAAATATAAAAAATGACCTTACTAAATTATCCAATCGGAAAAAATCGAACGGATATATGCATTAAAACAATTAACACTGCATGAAAAAATAAAAGCCGGAGATCATCTCCGGCTTTTATTGTAGGACGTTACCCCAATGCTTATCTTACCACTGTTGCTTCCAGTTCTACCGTCAACGTAGCAAATAATTCTTTAACACCCAATAAAGTAGTGGCTTGCTGGATACTGTACTTTTGAATAAAAGGCACATACACATCCATACAGGTTGAAAAAAATTCTTGTGTAGAGGTAGTATACACGTTCAGTCTTACAATGTTCTTGCACTCATAACCTGATTCGCTGATCAGCTCTTCCAGGTTCTGAATAGTTTGAATAAGCTGTGAACGCATGTCCGCACCGCTTGGTATCCCATTGGCATCTATCGCTACCTGCCCGGAACAATAGAGTGTTCCTGCTACATTTTTAACTTCTACTGCCTGTACTGAATTAGTGTTTTTGCCCCATGCCCAAGGGTCGAAAGTCTGCTTTTCCATTTTTGTTGACTATTAATTTGTTATTGATAGTGCAAACCTAAAACGGGGTTACGACAGCCTTATGTCAGGGGTATAAAAAAATTAGTAATATTTATCAAAATACTCCTGCAGCGTCATTTTATGCGGGGTGAAATTTTCGGAGAGAATTTCCAGTCTGGTAATCCTGTCCAGGCGGAAATACCTGAATGCTTTACGCATGCGGCACCAGGCTATCAGCAACCAGTTTTCATTGGTGCTGATCAGGGCAAAAGGCTCAAGGATCCTGTCTGAGGCTTTATTTCGCTCGTTACTGTATTTCACTTTTATTAAGAGAAAATTAGTCAGCGCATTTTGTAGCTGCGATATATTATTACTGTTTCTTTCCCTGTTTATATTCTGCTCAAAACGGGTACGGTCAGCGAGCAAGTTGGCTTTGTCTTTTTCCGGCTGCCTTAGCACTGCTTTTATTTTATCGATAGCCTCGGTGTAATCTTTTACAAAAGAAGTGTCTTTATTTTTTAGCACCAATTGCTCCGCCAGAATAAGCGCATTGGCCTGGCTTTCAGAAAACATCACCGGCGGAATTTTATAGCCTTCCATCAGCGTATACCCTTTTCCCTCTTCTGTAAGAATAGGCACCCCGGCCTGTTCCAATGCCCTGATATCTCTGTAGATGGTTCTTACATTGACATTAAATTTTTCAGCAAGGCTGGTCGCTGTCAACAATCGCTTTGTCTGCAATTGTATTAAGATAGCGGTTAGCCGTGAAAGTCGCTTGGTATCGTTTTCTTTCATTTTCAACTTGATCCGTTTTATAGAGGAAATAGTTGTTTTGGAATAGTGTTACTCCCGAAGTAATAGGGAAGCGCAAACAAACTGAGTGTCATTGTGGGTGTCAATTGAGTGTCGCAAATAGTGGGAGAAAGCACTAAAGAGCGTGGATCTTTGACACTCATAGAAATAAAAAAGGCTGTAGATCAGATATCTACAACCTTTCCTAGTGCCCAGAACTGGATTCGAACCAGCACACCCTTGCAGGCGCTGCGACCTGAACACAGTGCGTCTACCAATTTCGCCATCTGGGCAACTGATATTGTGATCAGGGAGCGCAAAGATAAGCACTCCCATTTATTTTCCAAACAAAAAGTAAATTTTTTTTCAGACTAACGGGAAAGCATATATTAATAATTGTGGATAAAACTGAAGGAGGTTACACTGAAAGCCACGCCTCCTTTGGCTACAAGGTACAGATCGTGTACACCTTCTGCATGTCGCAGGTTGCCGGTTAGTTTCAGGGCGTAGGTGCTGTCGCCGGTATAGGGGATATCGAGGGTGCCGATAATTTTGCCTTTAGGCTTGTCTATCCTGAATTCCAGCCTGGACCCGCTTTTCTTATGCTCACAGGCTACTTCCACCTGAAAGCCGATCTCTCCCATGCTGAGGTTTACTTGTGCAAAAGCCAGGTAACTCCCCTCTTTCATCTGGAATTCCGTAGCACGGTTACCTTTTTTAGCCGTCGGCGCTACTGCCTGCCCATAAACAGTCAGCTGCACCATGGCAAAAAATAGTAACAACAACAGCCTCATAAGGTATAGGATAGGATAGTTTGTTTTTAACTCAGAATGAAAACGTCCCCGCGGTTTCCTCCGAAAATTAATGATAAAAATTAAAATTAAGGAATTATGTAATATTTATATCAAAATAATAACATCATTTTATATAAAATAGTATCGACAATATATTTTTCCAAAAAATAGTACATTTGTACTAATATCATGGACACAAAAGAAAAAATACGGAACGCCGCCCTTAAATTGTTCAACGAACAGGGCATAGATGCTATCACTATCAGGCATATAGCAAAGGAACTGGACATCAGCCACGGCAACCTCCAGTATCATTATAAAAACACCAATGATATCATCCTCGTCCTGTTCAACGAGGTCAACGACGGCTTTACCCACCTCATCGGCATAAAGGAAAAACCTGCCACCATCACCTTCAGCGACTTCCGCAGCTGGACAGAACAACTGTTTGAACTTATCTGGCAGTACCGCTTTATCTTCCTCCACTTCGTGGAAGTGACCCGCCGCGTACCAGCCGTCAAAACCGTATACAGCAGCTGGGATAAATCCCGCGAAGAACAGTTCCTCCTGCTATTTGATGCACTCATCAAAGAAGGCGTCTTCCGGGACGACATCCCCGATCACATCTGGAAAAATCTTATCACACAGATATACATTATGGGCGACTTCTGGCTTTCCCACAATGAAATAAAACTAAACCTCAAAGGCAAAAAAGCAGTCCACCACTACTGCCAGGTGTTCTGCGATCAGTTCTATCCTTATCTGACAGCCAAAGGCCGGCAACAGGCTGACCAGGATCAGTAACCAGCTGATCCCTGTCATTTTCCCCGCTCCTGTTTCACTTCATCTTTGTGTGATAACACAATAAACTTTACACGTTGCGAATTGTTTACACAGATAAAACAGGAGACTATGGAACAAGAACTGATCAAACTAAGTCAATATATAGGTGCGCCCGCAGTAACCATCCTCGTTTCTACCCACCGCACCTTCCCCGATAACAAACAAGACAACATACATCTCAAAAACCTGATCACCCAGGTGGAAAAAGGGCTGTACGAACAATACGATAAACGGACTGTATGGCCCGTGCTCGATAAAATCAGAGAAATCGAAAGCACTATCAATCACGACTATAACCTGGACACACTGGCCATCTTCGCCAATGCCGATATGGCACAGGTTTACCGCCTACCCATCCCCACAACAGACCGGTATGTTATCAGCGACCGCTTCGAAATACGCCCACTGCTCAAAGCTATCCAGCAGAGCGAACACTACTATATTATTTCTATATCCAAACAGAAAATAAGACTGCTGGAAGCTTTCAATGATAAAATAGAACTCGAAATCCAAAACGAGGATTTCCCATACATCAACAACTACTACACCACAGATCCCATGCGGCTCTCGCAAGACATTGTCATTGACAACCTCCTGAAAGAATTCTTTAACACAGCCGATAAACGTTTTAAAAAATATTATGCAGCGAATCCCCTGCCTGTAATTTTATTAGGGAAAGACAGAAACCTGGTATTTTATGAAGATAACATGGATATCAAAAATATTGTGATCGCCAAACATCATGGTAGTTTTGATGATACCACCGATGCGGAAATAGCTAAAGTGACCTTTCCGCTTATCCAGCAATATATCGCCGGCAAACAGGAAGCTGCCCTGGAAAAAATCAGCCAGGCACAATCTGCCCGGAAACTGCTGGTAGAGCTGAACGATATCTATACTGCCGCCGAAAGCGGACAGGCTGATACCTTATACATGGAAAAAACATATTTCCCGCTCGGGCATATTGAAGACGGAACCATCTCCATGGGTAACGGCGACGGCTCTACGGATATCACCCTGCCAGTCATAGACACCGTACTCATCAAAGGCGGTAATGTCATCTTTCTGGATGAAAATACCCTCAACGAATACCAGGGCATCGCACTCGTCACAAGATTTTAATCATACACATTTTGCAGCGCAAACCGCGTTGGTGTCCACCAGCGCGGTTTTTTATTTTACCAGCGCCAGCCGCGCATATATCTCCATCATACCAGCCTGGGCCAACAACTCCTTCTCCGGACGTTTTCCCAGCATATGAGTGTTTTTATCAAGATCATGCTCCCAAACCCGATCTGCATAAGCCTGCATGGCATCTACATATTGCTTATAGCCATCTTCTTTATATAAAGCCAGATATCCTCTCAACAATACAGCATTAAACCAGTAAGAAGAACGAAACAAACCATCCCGGTAAAAACGGTGGTAACTACCCGCTGCAATATGTTGTGCTTCCTTCAGGTACTGCTGCTGATGTGTAATACGGTACAGCTTTACGTTGGCTTCCAGCATAGTGCCGGTATTATAAGTATACGCCGCAGAATCAATCCGGTTATTTTTCTGCGGTTTAATAGCATCCCAATACACACCATCTTCATCCCGCAGATAACGATTAACCCAGTTATACAACAACAATGCAGTATCCAGATAAGGCTTACGCTGGGTAGCCTCGTACAACTGCAGCGCCAGTAGTATCCCAGGCCCGTTGGAGCAGGTGTTTTTGGTGGTCTTGTCCCCCTCTCTCCAATAGAGTCCGCCACCGGTGATTGTATCATATCCCGTCATCATAAAACGATAGATCTCTTCTCCCCTGGTAAGATAAACAGACTGCCGGGTACGTTGCCACGCATCGAGGTAAGCAATACCGATCCATTGGTTGTCATCATAATAGCGGTCTTCCCTCCTTTCCTTCACTACATAGGAAGCATAGCCTGGCGCAGGAGGAATCGGATCATAATATTGTTGTATCGCAGCCGCTACAGGTGGCAGATAATTTTTACGCGGATGCAGCCGCTCCATTTCATTGGCAGCCTGCACCAGCGCACAAAGCCCCCACAGGTCCGCATGGGCATTGTGATTTTTACTGCGGTCGCTGGTTTGAATATACAAGCCAGTAGCCGGTTCAAACAGATACCTGGTGACCGCTGCCTGCAGCAGATCAGCCTTTTGCGCATTGGTTTGGGCCAATGCCATGGCGCCGGATAGTGTATACGCCAACGTTAGCCATGCCTTTCTGATCATAGTGTTATTTTATGAGTATGGGATGTACCTCAAACAAAATAACCATCAGGACTTATAAATGCAATAGTTTCTTCACTGTCTCCACCTGGCGGGTAGTGACTTTTGTTTTATCATACACCAGGTAAATAGTATTTACTACCGGTTCCGCGCCTTCCCATAATAATTTCAGCTCCTTTTTCCGGACAAGGTCTTTGACCAGATAATCTGCAGCAATCGTTACGCCATTACCAGTGATGAGCGCTTTCAGAATACCGTCGAAGTCAGGTATCACTAAACGGGGTTTTATGATAGGCCGCTTGTGAAAGTTCTCCTGCCAGAAACACCGGACCACAGACAAATCACTGCTGTAAGTATACCATTGTTGTTCGTATAGCCATGCTTCTGCCGCCGCCAGATCTTTTTTACGGACAGCCTTCTGAAAAGCAGCAGTATCAAGGCCAGGGCTACCCACCAGTACAAACCGCTCTTCCATGACCGGCTCGTACACGATGTTCTTTTCACTGCCCGTAGTAGAGGAAAGCGTGAAATACATATCTCCCTTGATCACTTTCTCCAGCATAGTCTTCGCTGGTCCAAATTCAAAAATGAAGCCGGCATCTACATCGCTGATACGAGGCGCGATCACCATCTGGAAAAACTCCTTGGGAGCGCCGATGCAGGTCAGCGGCATCGGTTGGGCGCAGGAATGACGGAAATCGGCTTCCACACTTTCGAGCTTCTCCACCGCTTCTATGATCTGCGTGTATAACAACTTGCCATAGTCAGTAGGGACCATACGGCGTGGCTGCCGTTCAAACAACGGATGACATATATAAGCCTCCAGCGCAGCCAGGTGCTGGCTCACGTTGGGCTGGGAAATAAACAACTCCTGCGCAGCGCCGGTAAGGGTTCCGGTTTGATAGATCGCCTTAAAGGTGCGGTACCATTCAAAATTTATCATGCTTCAAAAGTATAAATTTATTTATATCAAAGTATAATTTATACTATTTATTTTATATCAGAAATACGCTCACCTTTGACTTACAAAACAGTAATATTCTATTTGATATGAAAAAGTATTTCCTTTCCGTAATAGCCGTTATGCTTCTGGCCATTACATCCTATGCTCAACAGGGACTGGATCCTGCCCGCACTGCCCGTATCGACGATGTCATCAACCGCCATATACAGGCCGGGCATATCCCCGGTGCCACCGCCCTTATCATCCGTCATGGTCAGGTGGTATATAATAAAGCTTTCGGCTATGCAGATGTAGCTTCCAAAAAAGCGATGCATACAGACAACATCTTCCGCATCGCATCACAAACCAAAGCCATTACCAGCCTGGGTGTTATGATACTTTGGGAAGAAGGTAAATTTCTGCTCGACGATCCGGTGTCCAAATACATCCCGGCATTCGCGCATCCCCGTGTAAAAGTATCCTTCAATCCGCAGGACAGCAGCTACACTACCCGCCCGGCTACCCGTGAGATCACTGTTCGCGACCTGCTGCGCCATACTTCCGGCATCGCCTATGCAGCCGTTTTCAGCGATCCGCAAATGACCGCTGTCTATGCCAAAGCCGGCGTTGTTAGTGGTATCGGCACTGTCAACTCAGACCTGAAAACCAAAATCAACCTGCTGGCGCAACAGCCCTTACAGCACGATCCCGGCCAGGCCTTCACCTATGGCCTCAATACAGATGTACTGGGATACCTGATCGAAATATGGAGTGGGCAGCCACTGGATGTATTCCTCCGCCAGCGCGTGTTTGAGCCATTGGAGATGCAGGACACCTGGTTCCATCTGCCTGCGGGCAAACAGGACCGCCTGGCAACACTTTATGAAGAGGTGAACGGCAAAATGGTGCCAGTCAACCACCCCATCTATGAAGGAGTAGATCCATTGTTCCCAAAACTGCATGGCACCTACCTGTCTGGTGGCGCCGGACTTAGCGCCACCACAGCCGACTATGCAAAATTCCTCTCCATCTACCTGCACAAAGGCCGGTATAAAAACAAATCTATCATCGGCCCTAAAACAGTAGAACTGATGCTCGCCAACCAGCTGGCACCTGGTGTCAACACCTCTCCCTTGCCGGAACAACCTGAAAATTTCAAATTCAGTCTGGGAGGATTCAATCTGGAAACAGCTGAAAACGACTACCTGATGCCGTTCAGCAAAGGTTCCTTTGGCTGGGGTGGCGCCTTCAACACCCACTACTGGGCCGATCCACAGGAAGATCTGATCGCACTGATATTTACACAGGAATACCTCTCACCCTATTGGAACATCGGGGAAGAGTTTAAAGTAGCCACCTATCAGGCATTAACGGATTAACAATATCTCCCGGGCTGACCCAAATGCTGGCCAGCCCGGGGATATTTTGTACCTTTGCTCCCATCATGTTACACTTTTTGCCATATAAAGCACACCCGCATCCTGCACAAACTACTACTGTGGCGGGTATAGCAGCAGAGATCTCTTTCTTCTGCTTCTGCAAAAAGCTGTATTTCATCTCCAACTTCAAGGACTTCCATACACAGGCCCCGGGCTGTTAGTCACCGGGGAACCCACATTTATCAGCTTATTTTTTATACGTTTCACTTCTTTCCGGAGGTGAAGCGCTTCTTTTTTTATATCATAAAATGATCAGTAATGTATATTGACATTTGCAAAAAAGAGATCCGGCAGGTAAACAAAACTGCTATTCTGCAACAAACAGCTTATTGGTCTGAAGTAAAAAGCCGCCAGGGATGGACATCCTGTGCATTTGATTTTAAAGTACCACGACAAGAACTGTTTGCCGATGCACAACAGGATAGATTTGAAGAAAGCGATGTGCTAGTGATCCTGCGACAGATCAATGATGAACATTGTATCGCTTATGTGCCCTACGGCCCGGAAACAGAGCCGGCCGCAGAGCGCCAGGGTGTTTTTCTGGAAGAGCTCTCCGAGAGCCTGCGACCATTTCTCCCATCTCAGTGTATCCTCCTCCGTTATGACCTGGCCTGGCAGTCGCACTGGTCGGCCGATGAAGGGTATTTTGATGAAAACGGTGTGTGGATGGGCCCTCCGCCCAAAAAGATACAGGAACTCCGTTTTAATTATAATACCCGCAACTGGAATCTGAAGAAGGCCAACAGCGACATACTGCCTTCCAACACCATTTTTATGGACCTGCAGAAAGATGAAGACCTCCTGCTCGACAGAATGAAAACCAAAACCCGGTATAATATACAGCTGGCGCGGAGAAAAGGCGTGCAGGTAAAAGCTGCAGGACTGGAAAATATAGACACCTGGTACAACCTGTATGCGCAAACCTGCGCCCGCAATGGAATTGTACAGGAAAATATTAGTTACTTCCGGACCATCCTCACCGCCAGAGCCAATAATAGCACCTCTCCCGCCGATGTGGAGATGCTACTGGCAGAAGTAGATGGTATACCACTGGCTGCCATGTTCCTCGTCGTGTCCGGGCACCGTGGCACTTATCTCTACGGCGCCTCTTCCGATACCCATCGTAATTTTATGGGTACCTATATGCTGCAATGGGAGGCCATGCGCCGGGCTAAACGTAAAGGCTGTACGGAGTACGATTTCTTTGGCATCTCTCCTTCACCAGACCCGCAGCATCCGTTGTATGGTCTGTACAAGTTCAAAGGCGGCTTCGGTGGAGAAATATTTCATCGCATGGGCTGCTGGGACTATCCGCTGCAGGAAGCCCCCTACGCTGCTTACACAGCTGCCGAACTAAACAGCAAAGGATACCACCGGTAATCAATTACGAATCAGAATTGAAACACAATTCGTAGTTGGTAAATCGTAATTGCCTATATTTGTCCCGTTAGTTATAGATATAATTTATTTTAAATACAACCGGAATGATGAAACAGCCAACTTTCTGGGCAGGGAACCTGAGAACATTACGTATTAGGAAGAAGATATCCCAGCAACACCTGGCAGATTTGCTGGGTATTAACAGGAATAAGATCACAGCGCAGGAAAGCGGTAAAACGCGCAATCCCCGGCTGGAAGACCTGGTGCTGATCTCCGGCTTCTTCCGGATTGATCTGGATACTTTTATAAAAACAGACCTGCAACAGGCCACAGAAGAACAGCTGGCAGCACTGGAAGCCGGCAATACAATAGATTTAACAGGAAAGCATATACGTATTTTACCCATCACGGTAGATAACGGCAACGAAGAAAATATGGAATACGTGCCGGCAAAGGCTAAAGCTGGCTATCGCAGCGGTTTTGCCGATCCGGAGTTTATTGCCGGCCTGCCCAAGTTCACCTTACCGGAACTACCCAGGGGCAAAACCATCCGCATGTTCCCGATCTCCGGCGATTCCATGCATCCCATCCCCGATGGCAGCCATATCATTGCGCAATACCTGGAAGACTGGTCTTACCTGAAAGACGATACTGCCTGTGTGCTGGTACTCAAAGGCGGAGAAGAAGATATTATCTTCAAGCTGGTGAGCAACCGTATCAAACAACAGGGCACACTGCTGTTGCGTTCTCTGAACAGCAACTATGATACATTTGAAATACCGATCAATGAAGTGCTGGAGATATGGACCTTTATCGGATATCTCAGCAAACAATTACCGGAAGCAGTGGCGATATAATTAAATAACAGCATAGCTAAAAAAGATAAAGGGGTGCCCTGAAGAATCAGAGCTACCCCTTTTTAGCAACCGCAACAATTGCTTAGTTATAGTTTACAGTAACCGGGAACGGTAACAGAGAGTTGTACACGCCTGGTGTCTGGTTAGCACCTACATTCAGTCTGGCACCAACATTCAACGCCTGGTTACCACCAGTCAGCAGACCGCCTGTAACTACAGTAGGGTTGCTGGTGAAGTTGGAGGCCAGCATAAAGGAGCCGATATGTGTAGAGTTGTTCAACACTACAGGGATCAGCGGCAGGGTGATGGCATAAGAAAAGCCATCTTCCCCTTGTACAGCAAAGAGTGCGGGACTAACGGTACCTGTAGTAGATAACAGGGATACGCCACCGGTAACACTGCGCATGCCGGCAGGGCTAACGGTCAGGGTACCTGGAACTGCAGAAGGAGCCAGGATACCGAAGTTAAGGTCCATGGTTTTCGTAATAGTAATTGGGGTGATTACAGTTGCATGAGCGTCTGCTGTTGCGGTAGCTGTGGTTTGTGCTCCTGCTTTACCTGCGAAAATAGCTGATACGATAACCACTAATGATAACACCTTTTTCATAGAAATTTGGGTTTAAAAAATGAAGAAATGAATGAATAAAAAAATTTTTGGGGTAAACAAACGATTTGGATGTATCTGTTTTTTTAAAGTGTGCTAAGTATAAATACGAGCCCATCTACCACATCTCCATCAGTATTTCGTTTAATCGTTACCGGTACACCACCCGGTTTGGCCTTCATTTTCAGACGCTGCATCTGTACTGTGTCCGGGCTTACGGTATATTTACCGGGTGGCAGGCCGAGGTAACTGAAATACCCGTCTCCTTCTGTCAATACGGAGGCTACCTGCCGCGACGATTCGTCATAAATATTCATTTTGATCCTGGCCAGCCCTTTATGTGATTCATTTCTGACCATTCCTGACACCTCACCGGAAATAGAAACCGGGACTTCTATTGGCCTGAACTGATTAGGCAAGGCCAGTGCACTTAGGGTAGTGTATTTCAGCTGCCAGGCCACAGAACTAAAACCATCAGGGTTTAAAGTGATCAGATATTTTCTGTAAGGCTCCAGATTGTACACCCGGTAAGTGGTATCTTCCTTATCATATTGCACCACACCTCCATTTACCAATAGTGTCAGACCTTCCACTTTGGGTTCTCCCGGATCTTTCTTTCCGTTACCATTGAAATCGAGGAAAGCAAGTATGCTCATTTGAGCTCGTCCTACGCTACCTACGTTACCGGCCATCAGTTTATGGGCAGTTTTGTCGTACAACAGGCTACCGCTGGCGGATTCAGTGACGGAAGAATTCATACGGGAGATATTTGTACTGAGGCCGGTCTTTGCGAAGGCTAAATCGTAACGTAGGGTGATGCCCGTGGAGAATTGTCTATAAGTAAAGTCTCTTTCTATTGATAATCTTACAAAACCTCGTCCCATTATCGATCTCTCCACTTCCACTCTCGCGTTGGTGAACTGCCCCCTGTCATAGGAGTATTGCAGCCGGGGTGTTAAAAACATTTTGGTAGTCAGCGGGTATACCTGCGACAGTGAGGAATAAGCCACCGGCTTAATATCTTTCCTGAAGGTACCGAAGGTAGTCAGGTTAGTATTGACATGTCCTATTGTACAGGAGTTGACCCATTCCACAGTGGTATATTTCATCAGTGGCGCAGCAGGCGGATAAAGCAGTTTCTCTACGATCGGTTGCTGCGATAAGGGTGGCATGGTGATCATGTCTACCGTCATCCGGGAGAGCAGTGAAAAATTTGGTCTCCGTATCGGCAACGTCAGCGAGGCTTTACGTTCTTCCAGGTAATTGTACTTCACCGCTCTCTGATCTTTCTGATAGAGCAGGTATTGCAGGTCCATTTCCAGATCGAACGGCAACCGCCAGTATAAAGCCGCTTTACTTCTTACCCCGTAGGCATATTCGCCGCTGAGGATCAGGTTATTGGTCACCCTCCAGGCTGCCTGCGTGAAAGGTATCGGTTTTGCACCGGGTATGGACGACAGATATTCCGCACCAGCTCCCACGGTGATATGTGGTGAGACGCCATAGTTGACGATTCCCTGCGCATAACGACTGTTTTCTCCATCGAGCACAACGCCGCCTGTCACCGAATAATTCATTTCACCGGCAGGGAGAAAGTTAAAAGGGATAATGATCTCCCGCTGTTCAGAACGCACTTCTCCCCAGGGGCCGTAAAACCGGAGCTGTACCGATGTATTACCATAAATAATGGGCACATTAAAGGCAAAGAACCCCGATGCATCCGCCTGTTGATAGTCGATCAGCTCATTGTTGATATACAGTTCAACTTTCCAGCCGGGATAAGTAAGGTCGGTTAACCGGTAGGTACCGAAGGCAGTCCTGTTGAGCGTTGGTGTGTTCGAAAACTGTACACCGGCCAGAGGATACAATAGTGACGCGATGGAGCCATTATTGATTCTGCCTACGGTAACCTGCCGTAACAATGGATTATCATTGTTTACATGATGCCACATAAATTGCTGGTTGCGTATATCCAGCTGGTTAATATTGTTATAATTCAACTGGATATTGGTTTCACCACCAACCAATTCACCACCTAAAGACAGGTTAAGGTTGGTATTGTTGCCTCCATATTGCTGGGTGGCCATTACAGACCAGTCAGCTGCACTAAGACTAAACGCCGTGGCTTTTCTGGCAATAATGGTATCGGCCTTATCAATGCCTTTCAGCCGATTGATTTTATCGCGAAGGCGTTGCTGCCGCATTTCTCTCAAAATAGGTAAATCCAGTTTGGTAGTCAGTACTACACAAAGGTCGCTGAAACGGAATGCGCAGTTGAGTCCAAACACGTCCCCCCAGCTGTTGGATTTCAGGTAGAACCCTGAAGCCGTACTGATGAGGTTTGCGTTTGTCATGACTGTTTGTTTTTTGTTATATACAATAGTGTTACTTGCTTTCTCAATGGTATACACATCTTCCGCGCTGTTGATAAACCCTGACAGGGTATCCGACGTTACCGAAAAAGTGTTTTTTATTTTCAGGAAGTCAAACATCTCATTGACGGATAGATACACTTCCTGTTTACGGATAATAGCAGCTAATTCAACAGCACCCAGTTCCTGCATTCTAACGGTCACCATCACTTCATCTCCGTCTGCAGCATCCTGTGCGCTGCATTTTTCCGGACAGCCGGCTATGAGGGTAGCCAGGATAAGGACGCCGGTTAAAAACGTCGTGATCGTATGGTGAAGCTGTTTCACGTTGAAAATGATTGCTGTTTTCCAAATCAATGATGGTTATTCGCCTGCCAGGAAAGTGATGAAGATCTGTCCATCGTACTTTCCTGATGACATATGTCCTGGCCTGTTGACCGTCAGGGTTCCACCAATGGTGATGCTCGTCCTGGGGGCCTTGGTCATAAAGGGCATCGCCGGTTCAGACCCTTTGATCCGCAGCGTCATGGTACTTCCATTGCTGCCTTTCAGTAAACTGTTGGTTTCCAGAATAGCGATTCTGCTACCGATGGGGGCCTCCAGTTCTATGACTGCCGGTGTAGCAACACCACCTTTGTTGATGGGGATCACATCACCGGTAGTAGAGCAGGCGCCGGTTGGGGAGATGGTAATGGTACCACCTGACTGGCCCGTGCTGAAAGTACCGAAGTTGAGCTGCTGAATGATGGTAGGCCTAACCTGCGCTTTGACCGGCAGCCAGGGTAACAGGAAAAGTATCCCCGTTACAGCCCACCATCTGGCTTGCTGTATACTTTTCTTGCCCATGATCAATTAACTGGTTAATGGGTATAACAATAGTGCTGTCGCTCAGCGCAGGCCCAGTTCCTGTTTGGCCAGGGGTGCCGGATTTTTTCCTGCATTGGATTCGAAATTCACTTCCAGCTTTCCCTGATGATAGTTGAGTTTGGAAGTGGCGTCAAGCTCTATGCGTAACTTCCGTTTCAGTAGTGGCGTGTATACGGCCACGCCTTTCACAAAAGCGGCGCGCGTTCGTTGTCCGGTGAGCGACACGTAATCGATGGTGAGATCTCCATAGGTAGACATGTTACCCGAGCGATTGATGCTAAACAGCACCTGTGGTTTTTTGGGGTCGCTCAGGTCGGTGTCCATGTCTGAAATAGAGGTGGTCGTTGAGTCAGTTCCAATCCGGATAATAACGGGGATGGTAACACCGAAGACAGGTACCAGTTTTACTTCCAGATTGTTCGTGTCTTTGGCGACCGGTATTTCGCCTGCAGGTATGGGAGGAGGGACAGCCCTGAAATAAACATGGGATCGATATTCGCCGGGAGGCAGGTTGCCGGTATTGATAACCTGCAGTTTCACGGCTTGTGATTCTTTGGGAGCAATGGTTACAGTTCTCGGGAAAACCCGAAGGTTGTTGCTTGCAAACAATTGGCCCGAATCGGGTTGTTCAATGTTTTCAAAAGAACCATCTTCTTTCATTCTGATTTGTACAAAGGAAACAAGATAGGTAGCGGTGTCTTTGCCGGAATTGGCAAGAGCCAGGTCCTGTGTTCTTTTGCTTCCATCGAAAATTACCCTTTTGGGATAAATCATCAGGTCGCCCTGCGCCTGCACTGAGGCCGCGTTTAGTAACAAAGAAAGCATGATTGCGGTGCAAAAGACTATCTCATATCTTTGCTGCACGCGCAGGGTTAGCTGCTGTTTCATAAGCATGGTTGCATACATCTCTTAACTAATTAAATAAATGAAGGGTTTTCATAGGGATACCAAAGGCCTGTACCCAGGTGTAGCACAGGACCTTTTGGTTGAGCTGAAATTGCCGATCAGTTATAGTTGACGGTCACTGAAAACGGCGTAGCAGTACTGTAAACACCTGGTACTGAGCCGCCGGGCACCAGCAACGTTGCTCCAACCAGCAACGTTTGGCTGCCACCAGTCAACACCCCGGTAGGGGTTGGAAAGCTGGTAAAATTATTTGCAAGCAATGTCTGTGCTCCACCACTGGTTGTATTGGTTAATGATACACTGACAGGAAGTGTGATGGAATACGTAAATCCGTTCTCTCCGGTTACCTGAAAAGTACCAACACTTGGACCACCCGGAAGGGCGGAAACACCTCCTGTGAAAGTACGGGTTCCATTAGGCGCCAATATTACAGCACCAGCTGTCCCGGAAGGTGCTATATTACCGAAGCTCAGATTACCATTCAGATTAATCACGGTTAGTGGGGTAACAACAGACGCAGAAGCATTCGCAGTAGCCGTTCCTGATGTTTGTGCAGATACGTTCTCCACACACAAGACAGCCGCAAGCATGGTCAATGATAGAATCTCCTTCTTCATAGAAGTCTGAATTTAAGATGATGAAACGAACAAACGGAAGAATAAGCAGAATGCTGCCAGGGATAAAATCACATACATCCTTATACACGCAATCAGAAAATTACGCAACATTCACATGACTGATTAAATACGAAACCCTGTTACATCGATGGAAAATTACTGATGTCAGTAACTGCTATGATGGAAGGGACGCTTGGAAACCTATGGAATAGTTAATTTCAGGATATACTGCCAATCTTAGATATAGTAATTCAGGGGAACAATGCTAATCAAAACTTTGGGACAACTAATTTACAGACTGTTTGGATAAGTGAAGCGAAGATAAAAAAGATTCTGATTCCTCCAAATTTTTTTTCAGAAAAAAATAAAAGATTAACAAAAAACACAATCATAATGCCACCAAAACAGCCACCACAGAGAATTTTAGCCACACAAATATAATAAATAAACAATTAGTTATCCTGACAATTATAATTTTTTACTATTCAATCTATATATACAGGCATGTCCATCATTTGCCGTATATCCATTACCGTTAGTGAAGAAAACACTGCCAGCTTCGAAAGTATTTCTTCATCCGTCAACGCTCCACAACGCCTGCACGTCACCTCCAGCAATTGCCGCCACGTCACAAACGGCCGCGGAAAATCATCGTCCTCATACTCAATACCCAACTCCTCCTCTATCTTAAACAACAACTCCAGAAATCCCGGATACCAGTTATGCTCTTCCAACAACAGCCGCATACGCTCCCGCTCTTCCGGCAGATTTATTTTTATACTTCCGCAATGCCGGCACATTAATTCCGGTAACAACATGTCCGACGGATTAAAATAACTTTTACCGCCACACTGCCCGCAGGTATGTATCCATGGTCCCATAATAATCTTCTTTTCCAACACAAAGATATATATGAGCCTTTATCATCCTCCAAAACAATTTTTCTCTCAAAAAAAATTATGTAAGCATTTAATTACATTTTATATATTTGTAAGCAAATGATTACATAATGGAAAAGAGACGGGACATATATCAGGCCATCGCAGACCCTACACGGCGGGAAATCATCACGCTGATAGCACGGCAATCCATGAACCTCAATACCATCGCCGAAAACTTCGACACCAGCAGGCCCGGCATCTCCCAGCATATTAAAATACTGACGGAATGCGGCCTGATCGTCATGCGCAAACAAGGACGGGAACGTTACTGCGAACTAAAAATAGACCGGCTCCAGGAAATATCCGGATGGGTGGAAGAATGCCGGAAATACTGGAATGAGACCATCGATTCCATGGAACTGTACTTAGAGGATTTACAATCAAAAAATAAAAAAAATGGCAAACAGAGCAAAAAATGATACGTTCATCTCCCGTATCATCCGTGCACCACGGGAATTAGTATTTGAAGCATGGACTCAACCCGAACACCTGCAACACTGGTATGCGCCCAAAGGCTGTGTCGTCCACTTTGCATATACCGATATAAGGCCAGGAGGCAGCACACTCTCCTGTATCCGCAATCCCGGTAGCACAAACAAAGACTGCTGGTGTAAAACCACCTATCTCGAAATTGTGTCTCCCGAAAAAATCGTCTGCAAACTACAGCTGGCCGATGAACAGGGTAACCCTATCAGCTCCCTGGAAGCCGGCATGGACCCCGACTGGCCCACAGAAACAATACTAACGGTCACGTTTACACCGGAAGGCAATAACACACTGTTTACGCTACATCAAACCGTAGACATGGCACTCGCCAAACGCACCGGCGCCTACCCCAGCTGGGAACAGATGTTCGACATTCTCGAAGCCCACCTGCAGCCGGCGCATCAATAGTATAACCTTTAAACATATACGAAATGAAACGCCTAATCCTGGTAGCGATCGCCTTCGCTACCATCAGCGCTGTATTGCCTGTCAGTGCCAGTCCTCTGAAAAACAGTACCATCCAGACAGACAGCTCCAGCGGATACGCCAATGTTAACGGCATCAAAATGTACTACGAAATACATGGTCAGGGAAGCCCGCTCCTATTGATACATGGCGGTGGCTCCACTCTCCGCACCACCTTTGGCAATGTACTCAACGACTTCGCCAGTCATCACCAGGTGATAGCCGTAGAAATGCAGGGACATGGTCATACCGTAGGACGCCCCGGCAACACCACTTTCGAACAGGATGCGGATGACATAGCCGCACTGTTAAAAGCACTAAACATCCCGCAAGCCGATATCATCGGATTCAGCAATGGCGGTAGCACTACCATGCAGGTAGCCATCCGCCACCCCGAAGTAGTGCGCAGCGTAGTGATTATCTCTGCCTTTTACAAACGGGAAGGCCTGCCGGCTGCATTCTGGAAAAACATGGAGCAAGCTGATTTCAGTTATATGCCACAAGTTTATAAAGATGCCTTTATGGCGATCCGCCATGATCAAAAAGCACTGCTGGCCATGTTCAACCAGGACAGGGAACGGGTAGTCCATTTCAAAGACTGGTCAGATGATGACATCCGTTCTATTAAAGTACCTGCATTTGTGATCACCAGCGAACTGGATATAGTTCAGCCCGAACATGCAATAGCCATGTCCCGGCTGTTGCCCAAAGGCCGCCTGGCTATCATGCCCGGTACACATGGAGAGTTTCTGGGTGAGGTTTTGGGAAAACAAGACAGTAAGATGCCTCAGTTGGCAGTAGCAATGATAGAAGAGTTTCTGACAGGAGTATCCAACAATAAATAGTGTATACAACAAAACCGGGTATCTATCTACATAAAATAAATACCCGGTTTTGTAATTTATTCCAGCATTTTTTTCAGTCCGGCTTCATAGTTGGCTATTTCAGCGGAAAGGCTGTCCACCAGCGGTTTTCTGCCGGCCTTATCTCCTTCCAGTATAATACTCCAGCGCACTACAGACACCTCATCATTGTCGGGCAGGGATTCTACCAACGCCGTTACGATGGCATTGCTGATACCGGCCGGCAACGGCTCCAGCACATGAAACACAAAAAATTTGTACGACTCATGTACCTGTTCAATTTCATCGGTGCGCTTACGGCCATCGCTGAAAGTGAGATCACGGTAGCGGGTTTCATTCACAGTGCGGATATTTACCTCTTTGATGGTTCCATTGGAATATTCCTTTACCTGCGGCAGATCGCGGATGATACGCCATATCTTCACCGTCGTGCTTTTAATCCTGGTTTCGTGGGTATAATCCGGGATAATACGTTTAGCAGCCTGCATCTGCGCCATGGCCATACTACTCCAGCAGGTCAGCAACAATAATAATAACTTCTTCATAACACTTCTTTACAGCTTAAATTAAAACACTATTTACCAAAGATTTCTTCCAGCTTTTGAGTCAGCTCTTCCCCGCGAAGGTTCACGGCCAGTATCTTACCGTCTTTGTCGAGCAGGAAATTGCTGGGTACTGCACGGATATTGTATTCTTTTGCCACTTCATTTTTCCAGCCTTTGAGATCACTCACATGCTCCCAGGTGAGACCGTCGTCTTTAATGGCTTTAAGCCATGCATCCTTTTTGTCGTCCAGTGATACGGCCAGGATCTCCAGTCCTTTTTTGTGGTACTTTTCGTAGTTATCGAGCACATTGGGATTTTCTGCACGGCAGGGACCACACCAGCTGGCCCAGAAATCGAGCAGCACATATTTGCCGCGATAGTCTGTCAGCTGTACCGCTTTTCCGTTGACATTGTTTTGGGTGAAGTTTATGGCCGTGGCGCCAATAGCTGTTTTACGGGCAATCGCTTCTGCCTTTACCATATCTACCTGTTTGCTTTTTGCTTCTTCGAGATAAGGATATTTTTTCACCAGACGATCCAGTTCTACTGTAATCAGTTCCTTATCTTTTCTGGGATGCAGATAATCCAACACATACAACAGTACGGGTGTATTGGGATACATTTTGACCAGCAGTTTTAAACGTTCGCCCATATCATCGCCGAGCCATCCGTATTGGTCCTGCAGTGCCCTTTCCAAAGCTGTATCCTTTGCCAGGGAAGCCTTATACTGCAAGCGGCCCACTTCGATCATATTCTGGTAATTGCGGTGAACGATAAAATTGACCTGGTTAATGAGATTATTCTCTTCGCTACCCTGGATGTACACATAAGGCGGATTCTTAATCCTGATGGCCGCAGTATCCATTCCTCTGAAATCTATCCGAAGATTCTCCTTGTTGGCCCAAACGGTAAGCCGGTCTTCTTCAAATTCATTCAATACATAAAACTGCGGGCGGGTGGCATCCAGCTTTATCGTGTAAGTCCCATCGGGTTTCAGGCGGATTGTATCAATCGTGATACGATCATCCCCTACCTCCTTTTGTACCAGGAAAGGGAATTTTTCCTGTTGTTCCTGTGGCGGTGGAAATTTTATCTTTCCGCTCACAGTAATAAACCGTTTGGTTTGTGCGGTGGCCGGAAGGGCCATGCTGGCGGCCAGCATGGCCAGCAGCCAGCTGTTCTGTTTTTTTCTCATGTAGATGGTTTATGATATTACTTATTGCATAGGCATCATCGGGATAGCCTTTGTTGTACCGTTTTCGTTTTTGATTTTTTCAGGCTCAGGCTTTTTAACTGCGGCGCCAAAAATCGCTGCCAGCTTCTTTTCTATATTACCATTCCCGGTATCATCAAAACCAATTTCTTTCATTAAAATTTTCCCTTCGGGAGAAATCAGATAAGTGGTAGGCACACCGGTGACTGCGAATCCGCCACCTGCTATATTGATATTGTCCAACGACTGCAGCCAGGGATTGTTTTCTTCAGCTACGGCCTTCAGCCAGTCTGCCTTGCTTTTATCGATGGAAATACTGTAGATAATAAAGTCCTGGTCTTTGTACTGCTGATACACCTCTCTCATATGAGGGAAGGATTTGCGGCAGGGCGCGCACCAGCTGGCCCAGAAGTCGATCAGGACGTATTTTCCTTTCAGGCTGCTGAAAGCGATGACTTTACCATCGGGGCCTGGCAGGGAAAAATCCTTTACCTGCCTGCCGATAGCGGAGTTACGGATACCTTCGGTAAACTGATGAAATTCCTTTGCGGGCGTTGTTGTTTTCATCTCTTTGGACAATGCAGCGTATAGCCGTTCCTGTTGTTCCACCGAAGCGATCTGGCGGGCATCACTCAGACTGTATACCGATGCATAGGAATTGGGATGTTCTTTCACCAGCTTCTCCAGTATTGGCAGCAGATGCTGTTGTTGCAGTTCATGCTGTTTTTTCTCAAAGGCCTCGTACTGCGGATCATTCTCCTGCAGCCATGGTTTACCGAAAGCCTGTTGCAGGCCGGTACTGATCTTTTTCCAGGCAGTGGACTTGTCCTGCTCATAAGCCCGCAGCAGTTCCGTTGCCTCAGAACCTTTTACGACAGAAGCATTCATGCCTTTACTGATATCGCTGGTGACGGTGTAGGTGACCGGTTTGTCCATCAGGATGCCGAAAGGCACATACATCTGGCGTTCGGCCTGTACATATTCTGGCAGCAGCATCAGAAATACCGGTTCGCTGAAGGGTATTCTGAAAGAATAGTGCCCGTTGACGATGGCGGCAGAGTCCTTGTAGGTGCGGGAATAGAGGTATATTTTATGATGTCCTTTCAGGTCGCCGCTGATATCTCCCTGCAGGATGATTTCCTTACTATTCTGTGCCTGGCTGCAGAGGGCCAGTAAGGCGGCAGAGAGGGTGGTAATGGTTTTCTTCATCTGTTTATCGTTTATGCTTTTACGTTATTTGGTATATCCCGGGTTTTGTACAATGAGTCCGCCGGTGATATCAATTTCCCGCTGAGGAATGGGCATAGCATAGCGGTCTGCGGGCAACTGGGGATTAGGCTGTTTGCCGCTGCGAATGGCATCAAAACGGGCAAACCCTTCAAATGCCAGCTCCCGGCTGCGTTCCAGCAATATGCGATCTATCAGCGCCTGTTTACTACTGAAGTCTGCTATGGTGTATACTTTGGGTACCGGATTTTTCGTGTAGGCGCGGCCGTATACTTTATTCAGCAGGTCTACAGAGGTAACGTTCACGCCGTTGGTCTGAACCAGGGCTTCGGCGGCGGTCAGCATGACTTCCGGCAGGCGGATCATATTGACATTATCCATGAGCTTAGGGTCAGTGAATTTGCGCATCTGTTTGGTGGTGGTAAACAAATCTGTAAGCCTTTCGTCCTGTGCTTCGTACCGGGCCAGGAAGTCGGGCAACGGCTGATAATAGCCATAAGCATAGTAGATACCATGGCTGCCATAGCTGGTAGCATTAAAGCTCTCCGGGAAGGCAAAAACGATTTCGGTACTAAGCGGATATTTGCCGGTGCCGGTGGCATGGTCGGGCCAGAGCTGTACAAAAGACGGCTGCAGGGCATACCCTTGTGCAGACAACACTGTATTAGCATAAGCAGCCGCTTTGGCATAGTCCTGCATATAAAGTGATACACGGGCTGCAAGAGCCGCAGCAGCTCCTTTGGTGGCACGGCCGGCCTGATCTGTAGGATCGGTACGTTTTTCCGGCAACACAGCTATGGACTCATCCAGGTCTTTTAATATCTGCGTATATACTTCTCCGTTAGTATTCCTGGCTTTATTCTGAGAACCATCATAACCATCAAAGGACTGTAGCATCAGTGGAATGCCCTTATTGTTCATCTTACCCTGCAACGCACCATCGCCGTACATCTGCAACAGTATCAGGTGACAGAAAGCCCTTATAAATCTGGCTTCGGCAATAAACCGCTGCTGAAGACCGGCATCAAACGTAGCATACCGGGAGAGCTGTGTAATGATCACATTGGCCTGATTAATGGTCATGTATGGTTTTCTCCAGAGGTCATCGTAGTTTTTGTCGCGGGGATCTACATTGCCTTTTACAACGGCCTGGTCAAAAGAGCTGACCACATTGCCGGTGACATCTGCAAACAGGTACATGTTTCCGCCACAGGCGTCCATCATGCGCAGGTAGGTGTCTGCCAGAAAACTTTCGGTGGTTTGTTTATTTTTTAAAAGGTCAGCTTCCACCATGGTACCTTCCGGCTTCAGGTCGAGTTGTTTGTTGCAAGCCACGAGTACGACCAGCAGCAACAGGCTGTATATGTAAGACGAATATCTTTTCATACGATCATTTTAAAAAGATGCTTTAATACCTACTCTCCAGGTGCGTGGCGAAGGCAGTGTCAGTTCATCATATCCCATACTCAGCGCGGAAGAGCCATAGGCGCTCACTTCCGGATCAAGGCCGGAGTAGCTGGTCAGTATCAGCAGATTGTTACCTTCTACAAATACCCGCAACGATTTCACGGTTTGCAGATGTTTCAGCAGGCTGGTAAAATTATAGGCCAGCGAGAGGCTTCTTAGTTTGATAAACGAAGCATCTTCCAGGAAGCGGGATGACTGGCGGCTGAGCGTATAATCATAGGAGCTGCCAAAGCCAGCTGCGGCTGCATTGGATTTATTGATCAGCGCCGGCACATCTGTTGCCTGTCCGGGATATTGCCAGTAGTTCAGGAGCTCCGGGGAAAGGTTATATACATTGTTGGCGGTATAAGAACTACCCAGGTAACTGTACTGTGCTGCTTTGGCGCCATTGATGATTTTATTTCCTGCGGAAAATGAAAGGAAACAATTGAGCTCAAGGGCTTTGTAGGTGAGCGTATTACCCAGGCCGCCGAATACCACGGGCATGGCGTCGCCCATATATTCGCGGTGTACATAGGGAGCGCCCGAATACTGTTGTTGTATCGGCACTTCGGAGCTTTTACCGGTATTATCGATCCAGAGCGGCTGTCCGTTGGCCGGATTGATACCGCCCCAGTTGTACAGGTAATAAGCAGTGGCAGAGTGCCCTACGCGCCAGAAGCGGCTACCATCGATTTCGTTCTGATTGGCCAGCTGGTCTTCATCAATCTTGTGCAGTCGTATGATTTTATTCCGGTTGCCGGAGATGTTGAAGTTGGTGGTCCAGCTGAAAGCCTTACGCTGAATGTTCTGGCTGCTGATGCTGAATTCAATACCGTTGTTGCTGAGATCGGCCAGGTTCTGCTTCTGCATGGAGAAGCCCATAAAATAAGGCAGAACAGAACTGAGGATGGCGTTGGAGGTTTGTCTTCTGTAATAATCCAATGTAACGGTGATACGTCCATTGAGCATACTCAGGTCCATGCCTGCGTTCCAGGTGGTAGTACGTTCCCATTGCAGGTTGGGATTAGACGGTTGTTTGACACCGATAGCACCTACACTGCCGTAAGAGGCGCCGTATACATCTACTACATACTGGCCCTGGTTGCCATAGTAGCCGTTGCCGCCATCACTACCGGTGAAGCCTACACTACCGCGTATTTTGAGTTGTTCAATCAGTTTATTGCCTTTCAGGAAAGATTCTTCACTGGGCACCCATCCCAGCGCAAAAGAAGGAAAACCTACATAGCGGTGGTTGGCAGAGAAACGGGAAGAGCCATCCATACGGTAGGTGACACCTACCAGGTACCGATGCTGATATTCATAGTTCAATCTTCCCAGGAAAGACACCTGTGCCCATTGTTGCTCCAGGGAGCTGACCACTCTTTTATTTTTCGCGGTGGTGATGCTCAGCATTTCATTGTTGAGGAAACCATCTCCTATTACGGCAGTAGCGTCTTCTACGGATTTCTCAAAACTCTGTCCCAGCATGGCACTCACAGCATGACCGCCATCAAATGCCTTGTTGATATCGATGCGGTTGTTGCTGACCCATTTGCGGAGCTGCTGTTGTGTTTCGGAAGCGTTGCCTCCGGGCGTTTTGGGACGGTCAATCACCCGGCTGTAGGCGCGGGAGTTGATCCAGTCCACTCCTACATCGGAGTGCAGGCTAAGCCAGGAGAGCAGTTTCAGATCGGCAAACACATTACCCAGCACACGGTTGTCGGTAGTATAGTTTCTGCCGGTGGTGGCCTGTGCAACCGGGTTGGAGATATCTTCCGGGCCTGTAGGGTTTTTACCATAAAGCCAGTTGAAGTTGCCAGCACTATCGCGGACAGGGATATTGGGCGCCTTCTGGATAGAACCGCGGTATATCTCCTGCGCGTTGAGGGAGTTGTTGGTAGCCTGGTTCAAAGACATGCTGACGCCTACTTTCAGCTTGCGGGTCATCTGGTTGTCGAAGTTGACGCGGCCCTGGTAGCGGGTGAAGTCGTTGTTGATGATATAGGCCTGTTGTTTGTCGTAGCCGAGGCTCACGTAATAGTTGCTTTTCTCCGTACCGCCGCTGAGCGATACGTTGGCATCAGCGCCGGTAGCGTCCCGCAGCACTTCATGTAACCAGTCTGTGTTAACGCCTTTCGGGAATGTATAGTTCAGCGGCCGGTAGTAAGGATTGCCAGCTTTGCCGATAGAGTCTTTCAGAGCAAACAGGTGATTGTAAAAATCTGCATACTGGTCGCCGGTCATGATGGAAGGCAGTTTGCGGGGAGAGCTGATAGAAGTGCCCAACTGTACATCTACTCTTGCACTACCTCTTTTCCCTTTTTTAGTGGTGATGAGAATCACGCCTCCGGAACCGCGGGAGCCGTAGATAGCAGTAGAATAGGCATCTTTCAGCACTTCGATGGATTCGATATCATCCGGATTGAGTGTTGCCAGGGGATTCTTTTCAAATGTAGCAGGCTGGCGGTATTCATTAACTACCTGATTGCCCCCGAATGAAAAACCCTGCGTACCATTTTTATTATAATCGACCGTATTAAGATTGGGATCAATACCATAAATGGGTACTCCATCGATAACGATCAACGGCGTGTTGCCGTTAGCGTTAAGGGTGCTGATACCACGAATGGTGATGTTGCTGGCGGCGCCAGGCACGCCACTGGAGGGAGCAATGTATACGCCGGGCAGTTTACCAACCATAGCTTCATCTACCGAAAGGGGCATTTGTCCGGGTAGTTCACTGGCTTTGAAAGTAGTTACGGAACCCAGGAGGCTGCGGCGTTCCTGTACACCATAACCAATTACCACCGCTTCTGTAAGATGGGACGGTTTTACAGTCATCATCACCGGAACAGCAGCCACCACACTGGGCATCACTTTGATGGCTGGTTTTATCTCTTCCTGATAACCGATAAAAGAATATTGCAGGGAATAATTTCCTGGAGGCAAGATAAGTTCATACTCTCCATCAGGGTTGGAAACAGCATAATATCTGGCGCCGGCTACACGAACGGTCACACCGGGCACAGGGTTGTTGGAGTTTGCGTCTATGATACGGCCACGGATTCTGCCGGCAGGTTCTGTTGGAACAGCAGCCATAGTAGTGGGCCTGACGATCAGGTATACGCCGTTTTTTGTTTCGATTTTAAGTCCTGTTTGTTTCAGCAGTGCGGCTAAAACCTTGTCCAGTGACTCGTTGACAAAGTTAAGTTTGTTGATGTGATAACGCATCAGATCCTGGTTGTCGTATCCGAAAGACAGATGGTAGCTGCGTTCCAGCTTTTTAATACAGGCTGCCAGGTTTTCATTTTCAAAGACAGCGGTGATGCTGACAGGCTGTGACGACTGACTATATACATATGGAGACAGGAAGCTGATATTTCCCAGTGTGAGCACCGCGAACAGAATGCCTCCTCTCACTAACCTACGTATATACGTTAGCGAAAGCGAATTTTGCATATATTTGGTTGATTTTAGTGTTTACTAAATGCATACAAGCATTTGTATGATCTTAACCGTGTCTGCTGCAACAGACGCGGTTTTTTCTTTTACGAATGGACATAGTTGTCCCAGGGGATGAAGGCACTGTTTTCATCCCTGCATTATAGTTGGTGCATCCTCCTTATGCTGTATTAGTTTTTACGGTGAACTGTTATTTCATTATCCTTCATATCATATTGTATAGGATGTATGCTGCTGATAATATCCAACACCTGTCTTACGGACAGCTGTTTGCTGCATCGCAGCGTGTATTCGTACTGCTTCATCTCCGACGGATTAAATCGTATATGCACGCCGTATTGGTTTTCCAGCGTAAGCGCTACTTCCGCAAAGCCTGCCTGCGACAGGCTGATCATGCCGCTGGCCCATTCGTTGATCTGGTCGTTGTCAACTTTCGACTTCATATATTGTTGTGCAGAACGGCTGTAAGTCAGCTGGTCGTTGGCACTCAGTACATCCAGTCCGGTGTGGTGATGTAATACTTTCACCATGCCTGTTTTCACGGTCACCTGTGTTTCATCGAGCATGCTGTAGGCTTTTACATCGAAAGAAGTCCCCAGCACCTGTACATTCAGCTCCTGTGTATGTACTTCAAACGGGCGATGTGCATCCTGTTGTATCTCAAAAAAGCCTTCTCCTTCCAGTTCCACGGTCCTGATCTCACCAAAGACCTTCGGATATTTCAGTCTTGCGCCGGCGTTGAGCCATACGCGCGAACTGTCTGACAGCACGATCTGTTGCTGCTGGCCGGGCCCTGCCTCTGCTATCAGCAGCGTATGTGTTTCCCGGTAGTTATGCCAGGCCCAGACACCCGTAGCCATCACCAGGGCCAGCACGGCAGCTGCGGCCCACCATCTTTTATATAAAGGCACCACACTACCTGTTGAAGGCATCTGCACTTCATCCAGCTGTTCATGAATATGCTGTAACATATCCGATTGCAGCTGCAACTGGTGGGCATCGTCACGAAACACTGCTCCAGCCTGCAAATCCTGGGATTGATACCATTCATGCAGCCATTCCAGTTCTTGTGGAGTACAGGTTCCGGTTTCGAGCCGTGTGATGATCTGAGCTATTTTATCCTGATCGCGCACGTTTTAACCGTTTTCTATTATTATGACACCGCTCAAAAGCGATGGTACCAGATGCTTAAAAAAAAATTTTGAGAAGGATTATTTGAAACGCGCGAGGGCATCTTTCAGCCGTTTTAGTGCAGTACTGACCTGGTTTTTCACGGTTTGCTGGGAAACGCCCAGCTGGTCGGCCATTTCGCGGACGCTCAGTTGTTCCTGCCGGCTCAGGATATAAATTTCACGCATCTTCTCCGGCATAGCATTGATCGTTTGCTGAATGATCTGCTGAATTTCTGCCAGCACAAGGCGGTCATCTGCCCGGGAAAAAACAGCGGGAGGAACAGCAGCAAAGAGGTCCAGATGTTTCTGGTAATTGTGATTACTACGGAGATGATTAAGGATACGATATTTGAGCGCTACATGCAGATACGGTCCCAGCGGGCCCTGGATCTGTAGCTCCCGGCGCTTATTCCATAAAGAAACGAAAACTTCCTGCAGACAATCTTTGGCATCTGCATCCTGCTGTAATCTGGCATATGCTGCTATATAAAGCTGTTCCCAATATCTGCGGTACAGTTCATCAAAAGCGGCCTTATCATTATATGCCTGCATACGCTCCAACAACGCTGTATCCGGCAACTGCTTCAAACACAAAAGGTTTAAGCATAAAAATAAAAAAAAGCCTTTCACAAATGCAAGTACAGGAGGTAAAATATTCCCCACCTCAGCATAATACCCTATTTTTATACTGCCAATAGAACGGAAACATGAACGATCACAACACCCATCTATCCGCATTCCCCGCCGATCTGGCCCACCTGCTGGCTGGCATGCAACGCGATCAGATCGATATCGGCCTCTCCACCGCCAGCGTACATCGCTATTTCAGCGACCGCAGCGTCTTCTATCTAAAAATACAACCCGCCGGAAACGGACTGCTGCAGGAATATGAAGTGATGACCTGGCTGCAGGATAAACTACCTGTGCCGCCCATCCTCTATTTCGGCTCCCATCAGCAAACAGAATACCTGCTCACCGCCGCCATAGAAGGAGAAATGCTGTGTTCTCCCTCCTACCTCGACAATCCGGAGCTGACCGTCAAACTGCTGGCCGATGGCATCAAACTGCTGTCTGCTGTACCTACCAGCAACTGCCCATTCCATCATCACCTGGATAAAAAGCTGAGGGCCGCTGCCTATAATGTTCAACACCAGCTGGTAGATACCACCGACTGGGAAAACAATAACCGCTTCGCTACACCACAAGCACTACTCGACTATCTCATCGCACATCAGCCTGCTGCCTATACACCAACATTTACCCATGGCGACTACTGTCTCCCCAATATCTTCGGGAAACAAGGCCGGGTAAGCGGTTTCATAGATATCGGCGGCGCCGGTATTGCAGATATTTATCAGGATATAGCGCTATGCGTTCGTTCTTTAAATCACAACTTTGGCAGCGATGATTATGCAGCGCTCTTTTTTGAGATGTTGAATATGCAGCCGGATAAGGAGAGGATTGAGTATTATATTTTGCTGGATGAGTTGTTTTGATGTGTTCACCATACATACTATAAATAGAAACAGGCCGTCTTTTCAGAAGCGGCCTGTTTCTATTTGATACATTAAGAATTATTGTCCCCACTGCTCTTTTACCACCTTACATTGTGCTTTTGATATCCAGACATCCACAGTCCCTCCGTATGCAGGTTTTGCAGGATACTTCCGAATAATAAAAAAAGAATCCGTTTCAGTCACATCTACTATAAAGGGTTTTCCTGTTTCATTGTATCGCGTAAACAAAGCGATGCTCTGCTTTTTGAGTGAATCTATCTGACATCCCTTTTCCGTATAGTTAAACCTACGCGCATGTTTCGCCTGCCGGGCAGCGGCACAGGCAGTAAACATAACTATCAGCAGGATACAAATGTTTTTTTGCATGGCATTGTTTTTTTAATATTCCTGATGTCTGAGAGGCATACAATCCACTACTTCATTAGAGGAAATGGAGGATAAAAACCTTTATAGCTCTCAAAGATGATGGCGGTATCACTGAGTGTCAATGGCAACTCCTCTACTATCTCCCTGACGCAATGAACGAATGATTTTAATGATTCAGGCGCCATATCTCCATAAACATACACTTGTTTGTTGTTGAGGTCCGGTAATACTATTTTATAAGAACACAAATCGGATCGGTTATCCTCTTCATAAATACTGTCATAGCTTAGAAAGGGTGTTCTGTCATAGGCGCTATCCAACTTTAACAAGTCCTGATCTTTTAATTGAGATCAAAAAAGGGTTGAAACAAACCTTCCCTTTCTGAACATAACTTCTCCTGTAATGTCAATTATAACCGAAAATTTTTTGCTCCAGCCATTGTCGTAGGTGATATCCAATTTATGGAATGATGCAGTTGTTTTTTTGTATTTACAACTGATCAACAAGATGCCAATCAAGAAAATTAATACCTTTTTCATAGAGACAATACAAAGCTAATAAACGCTGACAAATCAGTAAGCGTTCTGTAATTCACTTACGATTAACTGTGGAGAATCGACTGCATAACGAAACAAAATAGAATCACCAACTTTCAACTGTTTGGGATTTGTATCCCAACCTGTGCTCTGTGAATAGGTGTTAACTCCTATTTTATATTGGATATGTACACTGTGCCCCTTATATGATTTCAGGTCTGTTATAATTCCGGTACCGTATTCAAAGTTTGCATTTATATGAGCCAATTCTGACTCCCGTTCTTCCTTACTTATACGTGCATCATACATCAATCCGAGAACACCTAGCAAAATTATTCCGACAACGGCCAGTGTACAGGTAATTATTTTTTTCCAGTTATTGGTATTAGCAGGAAGTACTTGTTTTCCCTTCGTTTTCAAATTACTACTCTTAACTTTTTTCATACTACTATATTGCCATTTTTGATCAATCATTTGGAGGAAAGAGCAAAGCTTTTAAATTATCTACTACTTTCCCCTGAACAGCATTTCTGAATACAGTGGCATTTTCACTTCTGGAATAATTCGCAGCAGCAGATGAAACAGCAGCCATACCGGAAGCCCTATCAAATGCAGATTTAGCTGTCGATTTTCTAGCCCCGAGCTCTGCTGCTTTAGGATTGGAAAAATCAGTACCACCATTCGTTATCCTATTTAGCTTATTGGTGGCGGTTCTTAGTTTAGTAAAGGCTTTAGCTTCTGACTCCGCATAATGTTCTTCAATTTTGGTAAGTGTTTTGGTCACTCCCCCTCCAATAGCATCGAAGGTCTTACCTGCCACGTAATCCATACCTCCATCAAACGCTGCTTCTCCTAATGATTTAGATCCGTTATAAACAGTTTTAATACCATCCTTCCTGGAATAATCGAGGGTAGCTTTGGCCACTATTCCAATTATCTCTGAAGCCACCACAACAGCTGTACCTACGCCACTTCCCTTTATTGCACCTTTACCAGCTTCAACTGCCACATCAGCCCAGTCTACTTCATCTAAGGATTTGCCTGAGAGCATCTGACTACTAGCCTCAATGACACCTCCCGTTATTCCTCCAATAATTGCACCAACAATACAACTTGGACATTTTCCATCCGGATCATTCATCTTCACCGGATCATTTTTAGCAAAATGATATGGCGAAAATCTCTCCTGTTCCCCTTTTTCAATTAATGGATCTACTTGTATAAACCTACCTATCTGCTGGTCATAAGTCCTTGCATTAAAATCATACAACTCAAGCCCGGAGCC
Source organism: Chitinophaga flava (assembly GCF_003308995.1). Taxonomy (NCBI): domain Bacteria; kingdom Pseudomonadati; phylum Bacteroidota; class Chitinophagia; order Chitinophagales; family Chitinophagaceae; genus Chitinophaga; species Chitinophaga flava. Next base: position 264,620 of record NZ_QFFJ01000001.1, read on the forward strand.
ATCACTAAATTCCTTGCTCTGCAGCTCATTACCGTTATATTTCAACCTATTCTCCATGTAGTTAGTCCCCTTCAGCGCATTGGAAGATATCCCTGCCATCGTCAACCCAAACGGATAATAATGTGTCTCTTCCAACACCGGACCGGATGCCTGCGTAACCACGACATTATCAAAGAACACATCCTGCTGTGATTCATTACTGGTATATACATACAGGAAGCCATTTTTCGTTATTGGCATTTTGTCTGTACTGAGGGTTTGCAATTGATCAGCTTCACCGTTCACCTGTTTAACACCACTGTTCTGTTCCACTAATTTAAACTGATCATCAAACAATACAAAATTGAGATACGCTTTAGGTTTGCCTTGCGGCTGATCCGGATTCTTCTTTTTCAGCTGCTGGTAATTATTGTTATAGAAGTTTGTATTGAATGGCGTTCCGTTATTTCCTACTTCAAAACCATGCTGACCGCTACGTTCCATTTGTCCCCCGAAAGCCTGTACCAATCCGACAACCATATCTTCCGTAGAGAGTGGTGCGTTTTGGGTAATGGGGACCTGAGATTTATAGAAGGCACGGGCATTTACCTGAATGGTATCTCCAACCATCACGCGCAACACCAGTGACGGGCCTATTTTATTTCCACCTGGAATGGCATTTAACTTCGCAACAGCGGCATTTTTGCTATCCACCTCATCAATAGGATAGCCTGCAGGTTTGGGTACCCGGGTTTCATTTATATTGCTGAACAATGAAGTCTCAACAGCGGCACGGCTATTCTCCATGGTGGCGGCATACATGGTAAAATCGGTCTGCTCAGTGAGAACCATGCGTATATTACCCAGATGGTCTTTAACGAAATAATCATATTTGTAATCAAGTGGCACTCCCTGTTTGATGATTGTACGGATACGTCCCTCTTCGTGACTGATAATACGCAGCGTATCATTTATATATTGAAATCCACCAGTATAATCAGTAACCGTAATTTTCCCTGGTCCGGTTTGATCAACCACTTTCTTTCTTAGTTTCTTCCCAGCAGCATCATAGGTGTAGGTGATGTATCCCTTTCCTGTAACGACGATACTGTCGGGGAGGTTCAGGTGATTATAGTGAATGTCCAGCTGTTTATTTTGATCAAGGATCTGATTACCGTTAACGTCATATTGATAATCCGACGATTCATCATTTTGTTTCTCCCGAAAATCACCCAGTTGAGTAAAGGCATTATTTTGTTTATCAGTAACAAAAGATAACTTGTTGCTATTAGAAAGATAGCCATATTTCAAACTATCAATAAGCTTGATAGTACCGCCCTCCATTCCTTTCTGGCTCATAGACAGGATATTTCCGTTGGCGTCATAAGTCAGATTGCTCACAGAGAAATCCATTTTTGATTTTGTCCAGGAAGCACTTCCTTCCAGTTGATTAAAATCCGCTGCGGTGACACGATTTGACCGGTCATACAGATAACCATATGCCCGTGCAATTCCATCTGACCGGCTTTTCCATTTTGCTCCTGCAATATTGCCATTATATTGCTTGCCGGTAAATCCATAATCATAGCTGAGCTCCTGACCAAACCAGTTACTGTTAACCTGGCCGGCAACGAACTTTCTGTTGATACCCCTCAGCCAGCCACGGATATTGTATTCATATTCCAGTGTTTCCAATTGACCGGAAGTACCAGTTATACCCAGCCGCTTTGTTTTCAGCTGCCCCAGTTCATCATACGTATTTGCAGCAATCGTACGTTGTAGCGCAGGATTATCATTAATACGCTTGGTTACTTCATCCAGTCGCCCAGCATGATCATAATGCATCATGGTCAATACTTTGGTTTCAGGAGTTATGCTACTCTGTTTATTCCGATGATGAAGATGAGTACTTAGTACCTTTCCGCTGAAGTCGTACATGGTGGTGGCTACATCCTGCCCTCCGCTCACATTGTCAGTGATAGTCTGTACCAGCCGGTTGTCATCATCGTAATAATTGGTGGTAGTAAGCCAGGTATCTGTACCTAAAACACGTATGCGCGTTCCTGTTATCATTCCCTCAACAAGGGAAGTGGTTTTAATGGGTTGAGCATAAAGATTGTTCCCTACCTGCGGTTTACTGAAATCCTCTGTCACTACTGCTTTCAAACCATCATAGGAATAATGGTCATAGTAGGTAAAAGTAAGTGGTGTTAAAGATGCTGATGGTATGTTTGGCAATGGATTGGTAACTGGCAGATAAATACTTCCATTTGTCAAGGATGGATTGATACGGAAATCAAGGTCGTCTCCATTACCAGAGTCAAATTCGGGTTCGAGGGTGATGCTCTCTCTGGCTTCATAGAGTTTCCGGTCATTTACCTTTACCGTAAGGTGAGCTATACCGGGGAAATCATATTGTATACTGCCTATACCAGTGGCGGCATTCATCATCTGCTGTAGCACAGGCCGCGTATAAGTATTTGTATCAGCTGTATACAAAGCTGTTTCCACCGCACGATTCAGCCCATCGTAAAAAGACAACAGCCATTGACTTTTGTTTTTCATATTTCCGTCACGTGTGAGTACCAATCGATCACGGATATCGTATACCATTTCTACAGGAGCAGCGCCGGGTACTTTTTTCACAATCATCCGGTTGCGCTCATCATACTGATACTGAAAACAAAGCTCAGCTGCTACGGGTGCGAGGTTCCAGTTTCCATTAATTGCCTGTGCAGCCAGCGGAGGTATCACAAACCTCAGATTACCTGAGTCATCATAAACATAATAAGTGCTGAGCCAATCATTGTCTAACTGAACTTCCTTCAGTATCAGACGCTTGTCTTTATCCGTAAAAGTGATAACTGTCTGCCCTTGTTCATCGTAAGCAATATTTTTATACAGCTGTCCGGCTTCGTATATACCCGGACTAACCGGTATAACCGGACCATCCACTATCTTCCAGATACGGATGGCATCTTCCGTGGTATTGGCATCATAGTCCTGTGTAGTTGGGTGGCTACCTCCTCTTTTGCCCCAGCTATTACCCGGACTATAGGTCTTAAATACACGGTTCAGGGGTGATGCTTCAAAATCAATTTCACTGTAATAAATAGTTTCACCTGCTGCTCCCGGGTTCAGTGTTTCATTCTGATAAAAGGCCTGTTGTTCGCTGAATGGGTCCAGTTTGAATTTACCATCACTAGTATTACCCTTTTGTGGTACAAAAGGCAGATATTTAATCCTTTCACGTCCGATGTTATCATATACAAACATCGATACGATATCTTTTCCGCTGGCGCTCATCTGCTTGTTGACCGTTTGCAACGGACGGCCGACAGCATCAAAATATTGGGTGGTTAATTTCACTTCTCCTGCCGTACGCCCTGCATTTGTTACATCTGCAACACTTATCAGAGGCATGGAAGGTTCCCAGCTACAGATATAGTTCCGGAGGGTGCTGTCATAAGTACGTTCCGGTGACTGCGGGGTAACAACCGGCTGTCTGTCAGTTGTTACAGGCACATTTTGACTGAACGCAACCTCACAGATACAAAATATAGGGATAACAAGTTTTATTATCAGCTTAACTGACTTTCTGAATTTCATATTGTATAGTATGCTACAAATGTTAGTCGAATAAGGGTTTGCTATTATACCGGGTTACTTCGCCAGACAATCGGTGGACTGCCCATAGTAATTATAGCAAAGCATTTTCAGTATTCTGTTGTCTGCATCGCGTACAATCTGCAATCTACCCAGTTTATCATAGGAATATTTTCTGAGAATATTAACAGGAGAGTTCTCGGACGTTATGCCTACCAGTGGAAGATAACTGTAAGTGCTCAGTGCGGCCCCTTTAGGGTATATGGTAATATCATCAATAGGTTCTGTAGTACGCAGTGTCGGACTATCGCTTGTTAAAGTCTGAACAACTTTTTGCCAGCTGCCGCCACTATATTTCCAATAAGACAGCAGGTACTCCTTACTATCAGGTCTTATAAAATTAACGGATAAAGTGCCCCTGAAAGACTTACTCCCCTGATGCGATACATCTGTGGCTACTCCCGGTAATACACTGTTTTCAAATCCTTCATAGTATATTTCACTGGCTTCTGCATTATCTGCCTTCATTACCGGGTAAGCATCGCCATAGCCCCATACGAAAGAAGAGGTAAAGTTACTGCCTGCACTCATGGCCCTGATATTACCCAAAGGATCATATGACTTATATATAACAGCAGGATACATTGGCTTACCCAGATTGGAAGTGAAAACAGTATCCGGCTTTATAATAAGGCCATTATTATACCAGTCCTTATAGCTGACAGTTGTTTTGCTCCTTTGTATTCCGTTGACTACATTTTCTTCTTCTACCACAGGCAAGATGATATTCCGATCGATCATTTTCTGATAGATCCCCTTAGGATCCTGACCAGTCCACACCTTATTGATGGGGTATTTCAGATCGGTAAAAGCAGTTTCATTTCTGCTATTGGCCCATTCTTCCCTTGAAATCATCTGATTGGAAGTATTATAGGAATATTTTGTAGTAGTGGTTACGCCATCTTTCATCAGTGTTTTGCTAGCCAGGGTTACCCATGGAGAAATAACATCGTAATAGCTATATCCAAATTCATAAACCCTGTTGTCTTTCCGTTCTGCGTCAGTATATGTCCTGGCACAGCAGGTTTTCAGAGAGTCGCCCAAGCGCACTACCTTGAGATATCTTGAAGTGACCAGATTATCATCATTCGTGTTGTCATTGAGATTGTATTTATTCACCTCCTGCTCTATCAACTTTTCCTTACCTGCTGGTGTGATGGCAAAAATATCTTTCTGTAGAAGCAGGCCTCTTGCATAACTACGATCTATCAGCGGAAACTGAAGCCCCCATCCACCTGCCTCAAAACTATTATAACTACCATCCATATTGGGATAGTTGTATCCATTCTCTGCCTTACTGAAATAATAATCTGTTTTTCCGGTATTGTTACCATAGTCCACTACTTTTTCCGTCACTTTTTCATAACCTACATACCCACCACCAGTCATGCCCAATACTGTTACTGGCATAGAACTGAACGTACCTACCCTTACCTGGGAAAAACTACATGCCTGCTGTCCATTTCCATCAAACACAGGCCCACAGGCCAATGCACGTCTACTGATTGAATAATTATTGGGAGTACTGATCAACACCCCGGATGACACTTCCTGCATTTTATTATCTACCAGGGCGGATTTCGTATAGGTGTACTGCTTCCTGGTAGCTACTTTATAATCCTGACCGAATGTGGTCATTTCCCTTATTCTGATACCACCAGCGGTATTGTATTGTGCCTGAGATTCAGTGGTTGGCGGATAGTATTTCATATATTCATAAGTAGCTGAGATCTGCGGCATCCTCGGAAATATGGGACACCCACCACCAAATCTTTTGAGACAGACAATCTCAAGTACAAATTTTATTTTTCCATCCGGAAAACTCAGAAAATTCCCTTCCGAATTATAACTAAGATTCTCCGTGCCATCGCTGTTATATGTTGGGTTACTGATCAATTTATGATCATGGGCATTCCATTCATAGAAAACACTTTCTGTTCCGTCATTTTTTATTGAATAGATAATAAATCTGGGAAGCCAGGCATCTTCTGGCTCCACCCCCCTCATGTAGTTGGTTACACTTATGGTAAGTCTGCATTTTCCTTCCACCCGATCCCTGGAGTTAATAGTATGCTCAACATGACGAGTATCTGAGGCTATAAATGAGACTCCGCTGGAAAAAGCTCCTGGAGCAGTGTAACCGGGTATCTGTTTAGGCGGCTCCGCTGTACGGTCATAACGGTTTACCTCATAATCAAAGGTAGTATACCCACCAGTCGGATACTTTATACTCGTCAAGCTCCCGGCAACTGCACCGCTGGAAGCTATTCTATCAGCTTTTGCCAACGGAAATGAATTTCTATATTTACTCATCGCCGGATGATTCTCGATCAGATTGGTATTACTGGCTCCATTATAGTAGCCCCATTTATCCTGTGCGTCAGAGAACCGGTCAGGCATTAAAAATCTGTTATACTCAAATGAATAATAATCCTGGACGACTTCCGGTGATGGATGCTGCACAATACTCAACAGGTAAGGTCTATTAAGATTATTGTCATATTTAAACTCATACTTTTTTATAATGTCCTGCTGATTATTTCGTACAACAATACTATCCAGTAATACGCCTGAAATATCCTTTCTTCTTGTATCCGCGTGAAAATCGATTTTTCCGTCTTTCCAGGTGATTGTTCTGAGTTTTGTTTTACCACTGATCGCATTTGTGGCAGCCCCCGGGGAGGTAGTACCAAAATATCCGAATCCGGCATTTTCCAGCATCGTTGTTGTGAGATAATCATTAGGAACATATTCCGGCAGCACCAGTGCCTGCGTTCCTTTTACACTGTAATACTCACTTTTGTTTTCATAGGTAAAGACAATGCTGTCCTGTTTGTTGGGGGATATGATCTTATTCAGATACCATCCATTTACTGCTGTCCTGCGTACCATTTTATCATCATCCTGATAGGTATTTTGCTCCCAGGCACCATTCAGTCCCAGAAAATAGGTAACACCATTATCATCTACAATCTCCCAATAACGCTCATTGACATTTCCCCAATAATAACGGGGATAATGAATCACTTTCAGATTGCTGACTGGCATGGATTTCATAGATCCATCCTTATCTACAAAGAACTTACCCGACTTCCCGGCGAAGTTAAAGAAGTACCAATCCGGCTCAGTGTCATAAGGGGCTGTACCTGTCTGACTGGCATTGCTCAAAATCTGATAGTCTTTCGGCTGTCTGGCATCAAATACTTTCGGCAGATTATCCAATTCCGTTCTTGTACTCATATATCCATTCATGTCATCATCAGGGATACCTTGTACAGTACGGGTGATCATTCCGCCGGCTTCCAATGCCCAGCCTGTTCCCACCCAGGAGGCCACATCTTCGACTTTAACTCCGGAAGCATGATACGACAACCGAACAGGCAGTGACAGATCACGTTGTGAAATAGTGTAAAACGGAACATCCACATTAGTGGTACCGGTATGCAAGCTCACCGGCCAATCTCCATAACGTCCAAGTGCTGAGGCTTCCGGTGAGGAAGGGATCACATTAACAGGTTCCTTCAATGAAGGTCGTTGTCCCTGGGCCCAAACAGATAAGTTTCCAAACAATATACAGCAATGCAGCAGTACTCCAAATATTCTTTTCATAGCAAGAGAAGGCCGGTCTGCATATAGGTTTGCAGCGGCTGACACAGCATGGTTCTTTAAAAAAGTAACTTTTATTTTTTCACAAAAAATAGCTTGTACTATCTTTTGGCAGCGCAAAATACTTCCTTTTTTTCACCCTACCAAAACACTGTGGATCATTAAGTTACACTTCCATTATATAGCTTAGTGTAGTCAGTAACGTTATCCCTTAATAAATCATCATCCAGCTATTCGTCACAAAAACATAGGTTTATTAAAGAACAAAAGGATTTAATGTTATTCATAACATTAAATCCTTTTGTTATAGCAGGTTTGTTTCTCCTGGCTTTACTTACTATACGCGGCCACTTCTTCTGCCGACAGCCCGAACATAGGTGGGGTTTTCACATCAATCATATTGAGGTAAATGTATAACTGCGCCCGGTGATGGATTTCATGTTCCACCATGGCACGCATCCATTTCCAGACAGGCATGGTAGCGTTGCCGGGAGTGGTACATTTACGTTGCAGGTCTTCATCGCTGAGTGCGCGGAAGATGGTCATCGACTCTTCATGCAGACGGTCGAAGTATTCCATGACAGGGCCGTAGCCGTCTGCCAGGTCTTTACCGCAGCCGCGGTAGATGCTAAGCCGGCCGGCTATTGTTTCGGCAAACATATATCTTTCAATAGCGGCGATATGCCGTATTTCATCACCGATGGTGAACTTGCTGGGCTTATAGGCCCAGTCCAGCGAATCGGGTGGTACAACGGCCAGTAATCTTTTGGTACGCTCCCTGATTTTGTCGTAATAGGGCAGAAATGTACTGATGGTGGTTATTTCCATGGTTAACGTGTAATTTGGTTAACGTTTATTAATTCTCATCATGGTCACCAGTGCGGTAGCCACGTGGGTTTCGCGGTCTCCGGTGCGGGTGTATACGTCTGTTTGAACAATGGTCAGGGTGGCACCAGCCTTTACTACTTTGCCCTGACCTACCAGCAGGTCACCCTGGGCCTGATTAAGAAAATTGATTTTGAATTCAACGGTTACGAAATAAGGGTCTTCTACCGGTACGGTGGCGGCACTGTAACCGGCCACCACGTCGGTCACGCCGGCGATGGCACTGCCATGAAAAATACCAGAAGGCCGCAGGAGGATATCACTGGGCGGCATGCTGATTTCAAAAAATCCTTTGCCAATACCGGTGATGGAGGCACCATACAGGGCCATCATCTTTTGCCGGCCAAAGCTGTCTCTTACCCTTTGTTCTATTTCCGGTTTCAGTGGTTCTATCGTATGCATAGGAGTTAAATTACAGACCGTTGGAATCAGTAGACAATACTTCACTCATGTAATCAAAGAAAGGGCGCATAGCTGCGAAGGTTTTACCAGCCTCTTTCCTGAATTGTTCGCTCAGCACTTCTTCATCGGAAAAGCGTCTGATCAGCAGGAACTGCTTATAGCGCAGGAGATCAGCCCCTTCATGCTGTGCATCATAACCACGGGGTACTTTCTTCAGTTGTTCCCCTTGTAAAGAGCCGAAGATGTTTACAAACGATTTACTGTTGATGATCTTCCGCAATGGGGCCGGGTCAAAGGCAATGTCTTCGCGGATCTTTTTGAGATCATCGGCTACAGGTCCCCAGAAGCCACCTCCGATAAAGGTGTTGCCGGGCTCTATCTGGAAGTAGTATCCTCCCCTGCGGTACTGGGTGGCTCTCTTAAAGCCGCCGCTCCAGTGGGTTTTATAAGGTGTTTTATCTGAAGAAAACCGGGTATCGCGGTATATTCTGAAGAGGCTATTTTTTCCGGAAGGCGTTTCAATCACATCATGGGAAGAAAGGTCTGCCAGCAAAGCATCCGCGAACGCCTCCACTTGTTTCAGCTCATGAAGGTAGGTGTCTTTATTAGCGTTGAACCATTCTCTGTTATTGTGCTTTTTTAAGGCATTCAGGAAGTCAAAACCTGACTGATGGATAAGAGCCCCTCCCCTGGTGTTTTTTGCCATTGCGTTAATTTTTCAAGGATGAAATTGGTGCAGGCAAATATACCGATTGTAAGGTTACAGTTTAACCAATCGTGAAGTCTCCATAAATTCTTGCACTATTCACAAAAAAAACCCAAATTTGACCTGCCAGGCCAATCATTCTTCAAATACGTGCTGGATTTGCTTTATTGGCTGACTTTATGAATATGTGGGATTATAAAGCACTCAGTGACGCCGAATTACTTCTTTTACTGAAGGAAGGACAGGAACATGCCTTTAACGAGGTATATACCCGCTATTTCGGGTTGCTTTTTCGTTATGCCTACAATATTCTGAATGATGAAGAAGAATGCAGTGATGTGATCCAGGAAATATTTGTTTGGATATGGGAGAACAGGGAACAACTGGATATCACCACGCTGAAAGGCTATCTGATGGCTGCCGTACGGTACCGGCTGGCCAGGACCATACAAACCTCACAACGGCGTGCTGCCATCCTATCTACCAATATCCCCCGTCACACCTTCACCCTCATTGATGATGATATTGATGTTAAAGCATTACGGAAGGTGATCAACGAATTTACAGCCACTCTGCCCGAACGGGCCAGGGAGATCTTCCAGCTCAGCAGGATGCAGCATTTCAGCAATAAGGAAATCGCTATCCGTTTGGGCATCTCCGAAAAAACAGTGGAGAACCAGATCACCATCGCCCTCAAAAAATTAAAATCAGACCTGGGCAAAAAAATGCTCACCCTCTTTTTTTTCTAATTTTTTTTCTCCTCGTTTGGGGGGTACCCCTTTTTGATGTCTCTTAATATACAACAGGGAGATAACAGGCCTTTTTTTATGGACAAAGAACGCTTAGCCGATATCATAGATCGTATCACCAGCAATACAGCCACAGACGAAGATCTGGCGGCATATAACGCCTGGTGCGACGCCATGCAGGAACAGGAACCGGAGATCAATAACCTCGCCGGCCTGGAATCCCGGACATGGAAAAAAATCCGGCAGCAGACAGGCCTTGCTCCCAAACCCAAGGTAGTGGGCTGGCGCATCGCTGCAGCGGCCCTGCTCACCGGTGTAATCGCCGGCAGCGTGCTCCTGTTCAGACATTCCGGAGATAAACAAGCTTTACCTGCAGCATCAACTGTTGCCGCTATGCCACACGATATTCCCTCCGGGAAAAATACTGCCACTCTCACATTGGCCAATGGCAAAAAAATACTACTGGCCGACGTACAACAAGGGAAACTGGCGGCGCAGACCGGATCAGAAATCTCCAAAACAGCCGATGGCACACTGGAATACCGGCCTGTATCAGCCGGAACAGCTGCCACTCCTCAATACAATACCCTGAGCACAGCCAGGGGAGAACAATACCAGATCACGCTGCCCGATGGCACACGGGTGTGGCTAAACGCTTCTACCACGCTAACCTTCCCCACCTCCTTTGCCGGCATGAACACCCGCCAGGTAGAAGTCAACGGGGAAGCCTACTTTGAAGTACCCGGCGATCCGGCACATCCCTTTGTAGTGCTTACCAACCGGCAGCGTATCAAAGTACTGGGTACCCATTTTAATGTCAACAACTACCCGGATGAACCTTTTGCCAAAACCACCCTGCTGGAAGGCGCCATTAAAATAAACGATCAGAAAGTACTGCAACCCGGACAGCAAGCAATCAGCAGCGCCAACGGAGCACTCAACATAACAAAGGTTTCCACGGAAGGCATCGTAGCCTGGAAGAACGGCTACTTTGAATTCAACGATGAAAACATTTATGAGGTGATGCGTAAAATAGCACGCTGGTACGATGTAGAAGTGATTTATGAAGGCAACATTCCCACCAATGGAATGGAAGGAACTATTTCCCGCTTCGAAAATGTATCTAAAGTATTACACACCATACAACAGGCAGGTCTGTTAAAATTCAGGATAGAACAAAAGAAGATATATGTAAGCCAATATTGATATTACAACAGTGACCATTTATTATCAGTGAACAACTATTTATCAGTGAACTATTAAATCCGCGTATTATGAACTAAACAGTCATCATTTTCCCCTTACCAAAGAAAAACGTGAAAGTGAGGAAGCACTTCCACGTTACTTGTAAGGCTTCAATCAAAGTCGAGTATCTAATTAAAACCAAAGCCAGTAAAGGTATGAAATTACACCTTCTTTACAAAGGAGGCAGGGCAAACTATTGCCGGTCTTCAAAAATCATGGTTGTCATGCGAATCACCACCACGCTAATGCTTACCGCTTTTATCAGTTTGTGTGCTGCCGCCAGCGCTCAAAAGGTCACACTCTCTGAAAAAAATGCTTCACTCGCAACTGTCCTCCGCCAACTTAGAAATCAGACGGGATACAATTTCTTTTATGTAAAAGATCACCTCAACGCGGCCAATCCCGTGAATGTTTCACTGGTGAATGCTCCGCTGAATGAGGCATTAAAAGACATCTTTGAAGGTCAGCCGCTCACTTACCAGATCGAAGGAAAAGAAATCACGATCAGGAGAAAGAGTACACCAGTGGTAACTGCCACCCTGGCTACCGTACACGGAAAAATAATTGATGAAGAAGGTGTTCCCCTGCCTTTTGTCAGCGTAGCGATCAAAGGCTCGCAAAAAGGCGCCATCTCCAATGTAGACGGTGCGTTTACCCTGGACCTCAACAAAGGCGACATCATTACCGTTCGCTCAGTAGGTTTTGACTCACAGGAAATCGTCTACAACGGCCAGGCTACCATCGAAATCCGGATGAAGAAATCCACCAACAGCCTGACTGACGTAGTCGTAATCGGCTACGGCGCAGTAAAACAAAAGAACTTAACCGGTGCGGTGACCACCGTTAAAGGCAAAGACCTTAACATCAGCGCATCTTCCTCTTTTCAATCGGCCTTACAGGGTAAAGCCTCCGGCGTACAGGTAGTGCAGCCTACCGGTCAGCCTGGAGCAGGTGTTAAAGTACAGATCAGAAGTAACCCTTCCTTTGCCGATGCAGGTGTACTGTATGTAGTAGACGGTGTGCCTATCAGCGGCGCTCCCGTACAGCCCGGAACCGGCACCAAATACGGCGATGGAGGTGCAGATCAGTCACCGCTCAACTTTATCAATCCTAATGATATCGCTTCTATCGAATTCCTGAAGGATGCCAGCGCCGCCTCCATTTACGGTGCCAGAGCTGGTGCCGGCGTGGTGCTCATCACCACCAAAAAAGGAAATTCCGGTAAACCTAAAGTGGAATATACCGGCAGCTATGGCGCACAGAACGTGGATAAAATGTATCCAGTATATGGCGCAGCAGATTACATGCAGCAACGCAATCTGCTGAAAGAAGAAATGTGGTACCGCGACAATAAGATAGCACCCTACTATGGTAACACCGATGCTTCTACCGTTACACCTTACAAACCGATCTATTCCCAGTCTCAGATAGATTCAGCCTATAACAACAAGGAAAAAGCGACAGACGCCATTACCCGTGCAGGCTACACGCAGCAGCATAATCTCTCCTTTTCCGGTGGTAACGGCAAAACTACCTACTATGCTTCCGGCAACTACTTCGATCAGAAAGGGGTGATCGTTGGCACCGACTTTAAACGCTACAACGGCCGGCTGAGCCTCGACCAGGTTATATCTGACAAAATTAAAATAGGCGCCAGCATTATTGTTTCCAATTCTACCTCCAACAACGCCATTACCAAAGGTGTGCTGGAAAACGGCGGTATCATTACCTCCGCTATCTACTGGGCACCGGTACAGCCATTACAGTTGCCCGATGGCAGCTACCCTGTAAGTCCTTATTATCCTAACATCCCTAATCCTTTGTCTTACGCCACTGTTACAGACCAGACCGTAGCCAACCGTGTACTGAGCAGCGCCTATGGCGAATGGACCATTATTCCCGGACTGAAGGCCAACGCACGTTTCAGCTATGATAACTCCAACTCCAAAAGATCTACTTACCTGCCCCGCACTTTCTACTATGGCGCTCAGGTAAACGGATCTGCCAGCATTGCCCAGTCAGAAGCTAAATCCAGCCTGCTGGAATATACCCTTGCCTATAACAAAACATTATCCGACAGACACAGCATCAGCGCTGTAGCTGGCTACAGCTACCAGAAATCAGGCTGGGAACGTTTCAATGCTGCCAACCAGGGCTTCCTCTCCGATGTGTCCAGCTATTATGACCTCGGCGCCGGTCAGGCTATCAAACCCTCTGTAGGTTCCAATAAGTCAGAAACTATATGGGCTTCCTACTTCGCCAGAGCTATCTACACATTCAAAGGTAACGTCACTTTACAGGCGTCTATCCGTCGTGATGGCTCCTCTGTTTTCGCTGACAACAAAAAATGGGGTTACTTCCCCGGCGTATCTGCCGGCTGGGTTCTCTCCGATGAACCGTTTATGCGTTCACTCAATGCCCTCTCCTTCCTGAAACTGAGAGCTGGCTACGGTGAAACCGGCAACAGTAACTTCGGTGAAGCTGCCGCCAAATTGTACAACACTTCCCAAAGTCCTTATTTCGGTTCCGGCAACCTTAACTCTGGTCTGGTACTGGCACGCGATGCCAACCCTAATCTGACCTGGGAAACCGCTGGTGAACTGAATACCGGTATTGACTTCGGTTTGTTTAACAACCGGATCACCGGTTCAGTAGACTACTACAATAAAACCATCCGTAATCTCATCTATTACGTGAAATACCCTACCGGTTTTGTGATCGATGGTGTATATCGTAATGCCGGCAAAACCAGATCTACTGGTTATGAGATCAGCCTGCAAACCAGAAACATCGTATCTGACAAAGGTTTCACTTGGTCTACCTCCCTCAATTTCTCCCACTACCTCAACTATTGGGTAGAACGTTCTCCGGAGGCCAGAAGTGTACTCAAACCATACGAAATAGCTACTGGTAAAGGCGCCCTGTTCAACCCTATCTTTGGTTATATCTCCAACGGTATCTATAAAGGCGATAAAGGCTCCGCACCGGCACAGATGCCAGGCATGCTACCCGGAGGTCTTATCCTGGAAGACAGACATGGTTATGATGGCAACGGCAACCTCGTTGGCCCCGATGGCACCATCACAGAGGCCGACAGGACTTACCTGGGCAACAAGGATCCTCGTTTTAACTTCGGTATCGGTAACCAGTTCTCCTATAAAAACTTCGACCTGAGCATTTTCTTCTCAGGAATGGTACAGAAAAAATGGTCTCCTTATCTCTCCGGCAGGATTACAGAAAATACCATGAATGCCTTTGGTTTTAATGCCATGCCGGTATCTTCCGATCGCTGGAACATCAAAAACACAAACGGAAACTTCCCTACATCCCTGACAGACGGCTCCTACTCCCAGTTCCAGAATGAAGCCAGCTACTGGTTATCCAACGCATCATTCCTGCGCTGCCGCAACATCACCCTGGGTTATGCCCTGCCAGGCAAAGTGCTGGAAAAACAAAAACTGTTTTCTGCAGTCCGTTTCTCATTCGATGTACAGAATCCATTTACCATCACCAAATACCCCGGACTTGATCCAGAGCTGGATCCGGACAACTTCTATCCGCTCGTAAAAAGTTATGTATTTGGCATCAATGTATCCTTCTAATCAATTAACCGGAGAATCATGAAAAACATATATCATCGACTCGTTTTGCTGGGAGCCCTCGCTGCTTTCAGTGCGTGTGAAAAAGATCTGCAATATAAAAGTTATGGTGACCTCTCTTCGGTGGTGAGCACTACCGAAGGCGCCGTAGCCGCTGTCAACGCAGCCTATACAGGACTCGCCGGTGGCGCGGACTGGCAAGGGGGCTGGGATGCCGGCACCTATGGCTGGCGCACCCAGGCCATGATGACCACCGACGAAGGAGTATGCTCCTGGGGTGGCAACTGGATACCACTGCGCGACCTGAACTATACACCCGACTTTGGCTGGGTAACGCATAACTATGAACGCTATACGCCCTACATCTCCCGGATCACCATCACCCTGGATGAAATGGAGAAGATGCAGATCGATGCTGACCTGAAGAAAAGATATATCGGAGAGCTGAAAGCGCTGAGAGCACATTATGCAGAGCTGCTGTATTTCAACTACGGGCCTTTCACCATCATCACAGATCCTAAAATAGCGGCCAACCCTAACGCGCCCTATGTACCAAGACCTACCAAAGATGTAGTGGTAGCACAGATTGAAAAGGATTACAAAGATGCGGCGGCAGTTCTCCCCGACAAATTCACCGGCAAGGATTACGGCCGTTTCTCCAAAGCTGCAGCTCTCACCGGTTTGATGAAGCTGTATATGCATGAGAAAAGATGGAATGATGCCCTCACTACCGGACAGGATATCACCAAAATGGGATATAGCCTGCTGCCCAACTACGAAGACAATTTCAGCACTGCCAGCAAAGGTGGTAGCTCTGCTGAGATGATTCTCGCAGTGGTATGCTCTTCTTCTGGTGGCGACCAGTATTCCAACATGTGGCTGGCCCATGCTCTTCCTTCTGATTATGTAGATTCAACCGGCATCCCACTTACCGCCTGGGGTGGTTATAAAATGCCATGGTCTTCCTACGATAAATTTGACAAAAAAGACAAACGTCTCAAAGTACTGCTGGAGTCCTATCCCGCCGGTAAAACACCTGATGGTAAGGTGATCTACAAAAACGCCAGGACTTCCGGCGCCCTGGGAGCTATTCCTATGAAATTTGCGCCAGACCCGTCCAGGGCCAATTCACAAAACAGCAGCATCGATTTCCCAATCTATCGTTATGCCGATGTATTGCTGATGCTGGCAGAATGTATCAATGAAGTGAACGGTGCTCCTACCCAGCAAGCATATGATGCTATCAATGCTGTGCGCGCAAGAGCGGGCCTCAGCGATCTGCCGGTCGGTTTACCTAAAGACCAGTTCCTGGCACGTATTCAGGACGAACGTTTGTTTGAGCTTTGGGGAGAAGGATGGAGAAAAGATGATCTGATCCGCTGGAACCTGTTTATACAAAGAGCCATCAACGACGGCTCTACGACTGCACAGGCTTACAAGGTATTATTACCTTTACCGAGGACAGTGATTACCCAGAGCAACGGGGTTATCAAACAAAATGAGGGATATAACTAGTGATATGAAGCGACTTTTTTATTTATTACTTTTAACATCATCAGGTTTGTGGGCGCAGGAAATTCCAGCGCCCACAGCCCTTCAGACGAAGGGGACACGCAGCTGGATCAAACTGAGCTGGAAAGACAATGCAGACAATGAAACCGGATATCATGTTTACTGGTCTGCCTCCAAACAGAAACCCGGTACACCTTCTGCCACCCTGCCGGCTAATACCAGCCATTTTTATATTCAGCAGGTAAAGGAAAAAACGCAGTACTATGTATGGGTGGAAGCCTTTAACAACCGCGAAAAAAGCAAGGCACTACAGGGCTCTGTCATCACCACCACTCAATGGAGCCTGGATACTGCCACTGCACGTCATCCGGACATCCCCGGCTCTTCAGCCGTACCTGAAGGCATGACAATCTTCTGGCAGGATGAATTTAATGATGAATTGCTCGACAGAAACAAGTGGCATACTACCTACTATTCCAATATCGACTTCTTACGAAAAGATAACCTGCAGGAAATGCGGGCTGGCCAGCTTCCTGAAGCAGCCTATCAGCTGACCGGCCACTCCATCAATATTTTCACCAATGATTCACTGCCAGCAAAAGTCTTCTACCCATCCAACGGCAGAAAGATCTCTTCTATCCAGACCTATGACTGGCGTACCAATGAAAACCTCCTCGATAATAGTCGTGGCGGCTACTTTGAAGTGCGGGTGAAACGCAGTGCCAGTGGTCAGCCGAAAGGATTAAACACAGCTTACTGGTTCGATTCTCCGGGCCCGGACCTGAAGTACTACCTGCAGGAAGGCACTACCCTGGAAGGCACCACCGGCGTACGTCCCAAAGGACAGGTATTTGAGATCGATGTATTCGAAAACCTGGATGCCCAGTTTGTACTACATGGCCATGTCGACAAAAAAGGTGAGTTCGTGCACAACCTCGCCACACATATCGCAGAAGGCTTTGAACATAAAGATAACTGGGTCGTTCACGGTATCCTCTGGACACCCAACAGCATCAAACATTATATCAACGGTAAGCTGATCAAAGCTTATACTGACAAACATCAGATCTATTCACCCAACCACTTTATGAACGTTTTCCTCGGCAGCTACGGCGCAGGCGGTAGCGTTAACATGGAAGTGGATTACATCCGCGGATACCAGTGGCCACTGGAAGGCAACAATGAACTGCCCAATCCCGGATTTGAAGCCAATACCAGCCTGCTCCCCTGGGAAGGCACCGGTACCCTGGCCACCGATAAAAAAAGAAATGGTCTGCATGGACTGTCTCTTCAACCCGGCCAGGAAATGGAACAATATGTTTACTTAAACAACAACACCGACTACCAGCTCTCCTATTGGCAAAACGGTAACAGCCCGTTATATGCAGCTGTGGAGAATGTAAAACTGGTTACCGGTGAACTGCAACAGGCCGCCACGCAAACACATGCCGGCAAAGCTGATTTCAGCCAGCAGCAACTCCGTTTCAAAACGGGTAAAGAATATGGCAACAATATGAAAACGGTCCGCATCTACTTCAAAAATACAGGCAAAGAAGCCATTGTACTGGATGATGTGACTATCAGTAAAGTCAGGTAATCACTTACAACGATATATGATACATCGGGGACTGCTGGCGTAAAACACCAACAGTCCCCGATGTCATTACAACCGTTGTCAGGCAAGCGAGATAACCACCTTTCCGATATGCTGACCGGATTCCAGCCGCCGGTACGCATCCTGCACCTGGCTTAAAGGATAGATTTTATCAATTACAGGATGAATATTGTTGATGGTGATGGCGCGGTTCATGGCATTGAAACTTTCTGCACTACCTACAGCGAGGCCCTGGATACGGATGAAGTTCATGTTGATCTGGTGCTGCATGATATCCAGTGGCAGCGCTGTTCCGGATATAAAACCCGCTGTGCCTACATAACCGTGTTCTTTGACTGATAAAAGCGATTGGCCGATTGTCTGCTCTCCGGCTACATCCAGTGTAATATCTACACCTTCCCCGCCTGTCAGCGCTTTCACCTGCTGATGCCATTCCGGATACTGACGATAGTTGATCACCGCATCGGCACCAAGCGCTTTCAGTCTCGCTGCTTTTTCATCACTGCTGGTAGTAGCGATCACCCTGGCGCCTGCTGCTTTGGCTATCTGCAGGGCAAACAATGATACACCTCCCGTGCCCTGGGTAAGAACAGTTTGACCCAGCCGCAGCCCGGCCTGCTCTATCAAGGCATACCACGCGGTAAGCGCTGCAATGGGCAGTGTGGCCGTTTCTTCAAAGCTGAGGTTCTCTGGTGCTTTCACCAGCCCATGTTCCGGAATACTAACAAATTCAGCCATTACACCGGGTATTTGCCACCCTACCCGCACCGCATTACTTTCTGCATCTATCCTGCCCTTTGTCCAGTTCTGCACATATTGAATCACCACACGGTCTCCCGGTTTCCATCTGGTAACGCCGGCCCCTACTGCCGTTACCACGCCCGCTCCGTCCGATGCCGGTGTATAAGGGAAAGCAACATTTTTGTTAAAACTGCCATTTACCATGATCAGGTCGAGATAATTTAAAGACACTGCTTTAATATTCACCAATACTTCATTCGCCTGAAGTGCAGGTATCTCGCGCTCTTCCACCATCAACTGATCTATCCCGAAACTTTTTAATTGAACTGCTTTCATCTGTTTATCATTTTTGTTTTTAATGATACAAAGGTGAAACAGCGGAGAAAAATCATGCAGTACGATGATGTGAAAAAACAGTAACATTCCTGGATAGACTGTAAAGCAGCAAAAAATAGCTGTATTTTTATACTATGGATTTTTTACATGATTCTTTTGCTGTGGAAATAGCAGCATACGACGAATGGCAGGAAAGAAGCCGGAAAAACAACTTCTTTGAACTCGTATACATCCTGGATGGAGAAGGGCACCAACGGGTGAATAATATTCTCCACCCTTATCATAAAAACGGTATTTTTCTTTTACCGGCCGCCAAATGCCATTATTACCAGGTAGACAGACCTACCCGTTTTCTGTTTGTTCGTTTTACCGGTACCTACTTTGTACCGGGCCCGAATGATTATGTAGATTACAGCAGCTGGTTCAGCCGGCTGAATTTTATTCTGGGCAATAACAACTATCATTCAGGAGAAGTGGTGACAGACCCGGAAGACAAAGCACAGTTAAAACGCCTGTTGGACAGCATTCTCTATGAATATGAAAAAAAGGATATCTGTTCAGCCTTTATCATACAGAATACTTTGGTGGCCGTATTGGCGATTATTTGCCGCAATATGCAGAAAAGGATGCTGAGCGGACGCATGTTTAGTGATGACCGCTTTGCCGAACTGCTGAATTTTATCAGCTTTAATATACTGGATGTGGAGAAACTTTCAGTACCTCATCTATCACAACGGTTTCATATTGCAGAAACCTACTTCAGTGAATATTTCAGACGTAATGCCAACGAACGTTTTCAGGATTACGTGATGAAGCTCCGGTTAAAAATTGCTGAATCACGCGCTGTTTATACAGATGCATCCTTACAGAATATTGCATTGGAGCTGGGTTTTACAGACAGCAGCCATATGAACCGGATGATGAAAAAATACTATAACAAAGGCATGCGGCAGATCCGGAATGGACAAAAACAAGAGGCCTGAGGGTAATGAGTCTATGTACTGCACAAATAGAACATTGTTTGAAAATTGAAGAAGAGCCCATTCTTTTCCTGATTGA
This sequence comes from Chitinophaga flava, assembly GCF_003308995.1. NCBI lineage: Bacteria > Pseudomonadati > Bacteroidota > Chitinophagia > Chitinophagales > Chitinophagaceae > Chitinophaga > Chitinophaga flava. Next base: position 284,720 of record NZ_QFFJ01000001.1, read on the forward strand.
AAAGTAGCGGCATATGCGATCAGAACAACACCCTCCAATTTTAATTTTAGGTTGCATGCAAGCGAATAAACCTTGTTAATCTGATCTGTAAACATTCTTCAACAAAAAACCATGCTTAAACCCATCAGCATTTTCCTTTTCTGCTGTTGCTGGATGCAGCAAGCCAGCGCCCAGATAAACTGGGGCTTCAGTGTAGAAACATCTATCTACGAAGGTGGCTGGACGAAACACATACCGTATATCCCTACCGGGGATTTCAGAGGATTTGACCATAAATTTACCCTGAAAGCAGGACTGGCACTGGAAAAAAAACTGAATAAAAACACCGGTCTGCATCTCAATCCTTCATTCCTATGGGGTTCCCATAGTTACTATTCACATATCCCCGTCAACAACTTTCAGGCTGAACTTCCATTATTGCTAATGAAAAGCCTTCCGGTACAGCATAATAGCCGATGGTTATACGGTATCGGTCTTTCTGCTGATCTTAACCTTACCAAGGATAACAAACCAATCAGTGAGCAGTACAACATACATCCCATCACAGGAGAATTCACCAGCGTTTCCTTCATCGGACTATATCACCAACAATTGATTGTTCCCGCAATAGTGCTGGAATCCGGTTTCGATATCGGCATCACGTCCCGTAGCGCGCTGTACATAGGACTGCTGGGGCATCTTCAGTTATTTAGGTCCAACTATCTTTCCGGGGAAGTTTATTCCAACACAGGCGGGTATTTCCAAACTTTAAAAGGGGATGCATTTAGTACCTCCTATTTCTCACTGAAGCTGGCATACAAATTCATGAAAGGTAATGTGGGTAAAAAATAAAAAGTGCCATGCCCGGCAGTAACCGGGCATGGCACCTTATCTGTTACAGTTTGAAAACCAAACGGACAAGCAGGAGAACTTATTTCGCGATAAGAGACACCTTAGCATTTACAGGATCCCATACATATTGTTTCTCTCCTTTATCAGTAGTGGTCATAATATAGTTACCATCTTTATCCAGGTCATCTGTCGCTTCTTCTGTTATCATATTCCAGACGATCATATCCGGTTTTCCATTCTTTTCATTGGGGAAGATAAATGTTTCAGAATGATAAAAAACACCTGCATCTCCGACGTTGGTTTTATCGGGGAAGCGGACCAGTTTTCCGTCTTTTGTCCAGCCAAAATAATAGTCATAGGTAGGAATGCCGCAAGCTTCACCACTAAAGGTAAGGGTAACGATATTTTGTACACCGGTGAGCCCCATTCCGCTCATCACTCTGGCAGTGCTATAGCTGGCGCTTTCATCATCAGGTGTGATCAGCGATCCGGAAGCCAGTATTTTTCCTTTCTGTACCACTTTTAATCTGATCAGAAAACGTTTGCTGATTTCTTTGTTGCCTTCCAGTACATAACTGCTGTCAGCACGACGGTCTACTGCATAGATAAACTTTACATCGCCACGCCGCATGGGAGAGCAACCTATCAGTCCTTGCCAGATGTATCCATCTTTAGCGATGCCGTCCTTTATATACTTCACCTGTAACCAAGGCCCTTTGAGGCCTTTCAGCGTAAGGCTTTTATCAGTTATCTGTTTAATGGTAACATCGTCTCCGGCCAATAAGGTATCAATGGGGAGCTGGCGGGTATCCGGACTAATTCTAATAAAAGCAGTGTCGGCAAAAATATGGCGGACCGAATCTTCTCCGCCTAACGACCATACACGCATATCTTCAAAATAAGGAGCTTCCTGTGCCAGTGCGGCCTGGCTGAAGCAGGCAAACAAAACAAATAATAATCTTCTCATGATATCTATTCTAAAAAGGGAGAGCAAATATCAGTAAAAAAATGATGATATGAAACGACATCCTGTTCCCAGCCAACTCTCCTGATATTTCAGCGCATCAAACATTTTTTACTTTTCATGTGAGATACCTAAAATTTTACCACCTAAAAAGAGACACCGGGAAAATTCCCGGTTAGTATTGAATATATTGTCTAAACATGATACAAATATTTAATTATCAATTAAATACAAATTAATAATCTCAATCAGTTATAAATTAATTTATATGTGTAAATACTGTTTTATTATAGTTTACATATATATATTTGCGCTCAACTTAATTAGCAGATTTTTTTACATCCTACTACCACATAATGAGCGGTCTCCTTCGTAGCATCGCCCTGGCATTGCTTTGCCTGCCAGCGACATATGCTTTAGCCCAGAACTGTACTATCAATGCAGGCGTAACTACGTCTGTTTGTCCTAACAACAAATTTATACTTGCCGGCTCCAGCAGTGGACTCATCGCCGTCAATCCTGTATGGACCCAGGTTGCCGGTCCTGCTGTCACCATCAAAAATCCAGGCAGCCTCACATCAGAAGTATTGGGATACACACCCGGAAACACCTATAAATTCAGGCTTTCAGCCAAATGTGTAGATGGCTCTCTGATATTTGATGAAGTCATCTACAACACTTATCCGGCCACTATCGCCAACGCCGGCGCAGACATCAGCGTTTGCCCGCCAGGTGGCACACTGCAGGCCAATGCGGCAGTTGCCGGCGAAAGCGGCATCTGGACACTCGATGGTAGCCCCCAGGGCATCACCATGATCAGCAGCCCAACTAATCCTGTACTCAATATCAAAACAGATGCGGATAAAGCAGGAGCTGCCACCTTCCACTGGACCATTACCAGTAATAACTCCTGCCGCTCTTCCGATGACATCGTTGTTACCTATCCGGGCGGTGTAATGCCCGTCACAGCCGGGCCCGACCAGGTACTCAGCAACTGCTATACCACCACACAATCAGCTGTCATGAACGCCTCTTTTGGTGGTACCAATATCAAAGGGCAACAGGGCACCTGGTCTGTACTCAGCGGTCCCACCGTTCCGGTATTCAGCAATATTCACGATAATAAAGCCACTGTTTCCAACCTTACTACGGGCACGTATAAACTCCGTTGGACAGTACAAGGTCCCTGTGCCAATGGCACGGCAGACGTCACCCTCACCGTACCGGCAGGCACACAGTCTGTCTCCGTTGCCAGGGATGCCGAAGCCACCTATTGTGATGGCCGTACCAGCACCATCATCACCGGACTTACACCTGCCTATGCTGGTGAAACCATCACCTGGACCACCGTTTCAGGAGCAGGTACCATCGTTTCCCCCAACAGTCCTTCTACAGAAGTAAAAAATCTTAACGGGCTTACCAGCGCATTCCGTTATACAATCAGTAATCCTAACACGGGTTGCAATACCTCCGGTATCTATACCATAAAATACACTGCACCTCCTACTATCACAGCACCTTCACCAGTAGTGGCACCCTGCGATGCTTCGTTTGTTACTGTCAACTACAGCTATACCGGCGGAGACAAAACACAATGGTCATTGATCAGTGCTCCGGCGGGTGTACCGGCTACAGGTTTCGCAGATGCCTCCTATCCACTGCTTTTACCGCAGTATACTATCCCCGGTACTTATCTTGTTCGTCTGAAAAGAACCACCAACAACGGTTCCGGCGGATGCCAGGACCAGTATGCAGATGTATATGTACAGATCTCCCAGTCTCCTACCGCTGCCAACGCCGGCACACGGCAGGTATTGGCCTGTAGTATCACCGAAACACATCTCGCCGGCAACACACCGGCAATAGGTACCGGCAGCTGGTCACAGGTGAGTGGCCCGGGCATCGCTCAGATAGCAGACAGAAAAGACCCTACCACATTGATTTCGCAACTGCTCAATGGCACCTACACCTTCCGCTGGATCATCACCGGCAACCAGGGCTGTCCCAATCAGCAGGCCGATGTACAGGTAGTAGTATCCGACAGGAATCCCACTGCTGCTGCAGCCGGACAAGACCAGACTATTTGTAACAGTACTCCCTATAAATTACAAGGCAACAAACCCGGTATCAATGAAAGCGGTCTATGGAGTGTGACACCTGCCAATGGTGTAGTATTCTCTGATCCTGCAGACCCACTGGCCACCGCTACCGGCATGGCATCTAACACAGCCTATACCTTTACCTGGACTGTCAAAAACAGCTGTGGCCAAAGCTCCGCCAACGTGCATATCACCACTTCGGCTGTAGCTGGTCCAAAACAGGCAGTGGCCGGGCCAGACAAATGCCTCCCCGCAGGAACCACTACCCTCACCCTGGCCGGTAATACACCTGCCAACGGTGAATCCGGTAAATGGTCTGTCATCGGCAGCAACAATGGCCTGACCTTTACCGATGATACCCAGCCTAATACCGGTGTAACCGGCGCAGGCAATGGCACCTATCAGCTGGAATGGAGCCTTTCCCGCAACGGATGTCCTGCTACCCGTGATACAGTAGTGTACACCATCTCTACTCCTGCCTCCATCGCCAATGCTGGCACCAACCAGCGCCTCTGTGGCAGCCCCAGCATCATCCTGCAGGGTAATGCACCCACTGTCGGCACCGGCAAATGGAGCCAGCAGGAAGGCCCTGGCGGTATCACCATCGTCAATCCTTCTCAAAATAATACCACTGTCAACAATCTCTCAGACGGCCGTTACATTTTCCGCTGGACCATCAGCAACGGCGCCTGTGATGTTAACTACAGCGATGTGACCTACACCATCACCACACCTCCCAGTGATCCTAATGCAGGACCAGACCAGGTTATATGCGATGGTGCCATGGCTACGCTGAACGCCAGCCCCATCACCAACGGTATCGGTACCTGGAGCGTATTAAGCGGTCCATCTAATCCGCAGATTAATAATCCGTCCGATCCCAATACAACGATCTCCAAATTAAAGACCGGTACTTATAAGCTGCAATGGGCCGCTAGCAGCGGTCCTGATTGCCCGTTAAAAACAGATGAGGTAATACTGATAGTGAAAGAAAGTGCAAAGATTCAAACTACTACCCAACAACTCTGTAATGCTACTACCGCGATGATCACCGGTAATGAAGGCAGCACCGGCACCTGGAGCCAAACCGGAGGCCCTGCTGGTCCCACTATTAACCCCAATGCCAGCAATGCCGCAGTGATCTCCAACATGACTCCCGGCAACACCTATAAATTTACTTATACCATCGCTGCTGATGCCGGTTGTAACAGCACCAGCGCAGAAGCGACTATTATCACCAGCGCGCTGCCTTCCACCGCAGCCGCCGGACCAGACCAGCAATTCTGTCTTCCTAAAACAACCAGCAGTATCTCAACTACCCTGCAGGCAACGGCGCCATCTTTTGGCACCGGCATATGGACAGTAGACAGTAAACCGGATGGTGCTACCGATCCGGTGATACAGAACACAGCCTTGCCCAATACCGCGGTAAGCAACCTGCTGCCTGGTATATATGTGTTTAAATGGACTGTCTCCAATGGCTACTGCACCAGCAACTCCGATATCATGCGGATCGTTGTTTCTGCAGAGCCCTCCGATCCACAGCCCGGAGCCGATCAAAACAATGCCTGTATCAATAATATTCAGCTCAATGCTATCACACCCACTTCCGGTATAGGAACCTGGAGCTTTGAAACAGTACCTGCCGGCAATACTGCCGTCATTGAAGGCATCAACGCCCCTTCCACCAAAGTACTGGGAACAATAGTCGGACAGTATGCTTTCCGCTGGACTATCAGCAACGGCGTATGTCCTTCCAAATCAGCATTGGTAAATGTAAAGGTCACTTCCGTGCCTCCTAATCCTGCTGATGCCAACGTAGGTAAGACTGTTCCCGATGCCCACTGTATCCTCAATGGTTCCAGCACCGCTATCACCCTGCATGCCAATGCACCGCAGGCTGGTGAAACCGGTAAATGGACCATCGAAAAGTCAGATGGTTCTCCTGCACCGTTTACCTTTACAGCGGATGATCCACAGACGACTGTGTCTAATATCACCGCAGGTGAATACCTGCTGCACTGGACCATCAACTCCGGCAGCTGTGCCAGCACGAGCGATTTCCCTATCAAAGTATATGATAAGCCAACACCTGCTGATGCAGGCGTTACACAGAATATCTGTCTTTATAGTCCGTTGACATTAAACGCCCAGGCACCCGCCATCGGAACAGGTATCTGGTCTGTCATCAATAGCACTGCAGGTACACCGGTATTCAATGCGCCTAATGATCCTGCTTCCGGCGTTAACGGACTGGCACCAGGCGCCTACACTTTCCGCTGGACCACCACCAACGGCGTATGCCCTTCCAGCAATGCTGATGTACAGGTGAATGTAGATGATTGTGGTATCAAGGTTACCAAAGCAGCTACAACGCCCACACAAAACAGCGATGGCTCCTATAACATTCAGTTTACCTTCACCCTGCATAACCCTGCTACGGCTGTTACCATCAACAATGTGCAGGTGACAGATTATATCCCGGCATCTTTACCTCCTGCCGCTACCTATACTGTTACCAGCCATTCCCTCACGGGTATCAATGGATACAATAACGCCTTCGATGGTAAAACGGACATCAATCTGCTGCAACCCAACCAGGCCAGTCTTGCGCCAGGAGCTACTGCTAGCATAACCCTCACTATCAACGTAAAATTTTTCTAGCAGTTCAACAATAAACCTATGACCAAGAAAACATTCCTTGCCGTAAAATACCGGTTGACTGCTCTACTCCTGCTGGCTTTTCTGGCCGGAGCAAAGGCCCAGACCGGAACCTATAAAAACACTACCGGCGCCAGCGGAACTGCTTCCGTAGGTGCTACTCCGGTGAGTGATATTGCTTCCGCCACTTTCCAGTTCCCCGCCATAGGCGTTGCCGTGGCGGCGGGCGCACCGGATTTACAGCCTGATGGCAGCTATAATATCACTTACACCTATACGATTCAGAATTTAGGTGGTATAGCACTTACACAGGTACAGACGGTGGCAGACCTCTCTGCCACTTTTCCGGCGCCGATGGCGTTTACCATAAAGTCAGTGTCTGCCAATGGCGTCACTGCTAATGGTTCCTTTACAGGGACAGGTGGCAACACCAGCTTACTAACGGGAACGAATACACTGGCTGCCGGCTCCACCGCTACTGTGACGGTCATAGTCAACCTTAAAAACAATGGCCAGTATGGCACCTTCAATACACAGGCTACTGCTACCGGTAATGCCGGCGGCTCTGTTGTGTCAGACATATCTGTCAATGGTCTTGAGCCCGATGCCAATCATAATGGCACCGCCTCCGATGATAATTCACCTACACCGGTGAAAATTGAAAGACCGGATATACAGATCACCAAAACCGTTTCGAACCTAACACCTTATGTAGGCACCACGGTAGTATTTACCATTACCGCCACCAACATAGGTGCAGGAGATGCTATAGGCGTTACCGTGCCCGAAGCACCCGGAGACGGATTTACGATCCAGAGTGCCAATGTTCCGGGAGGCACCAGCTACGACAATACTGTATGGACAATCGGAAAATTAAAAGCCGGTGAACAAAGAGTGCTCACCATCACCGCATTCGTAAAAGCAAGCGGAAATTTCTCGAATACTGCTTCCTGTAATATTCCGGAAGATATCAATACCGGCAACAACAGTGCGACTGTTACGCTCACACCCAAACCCGCCGCTGATGCACAGATCACCAAAACTGTTGACAATCCCAAGCCCAATGTAGGAGATGTGGTCACTTATACGCTGACCGCTAAAAACGCCGGCCTCAGCGACGCCACCGGCGTAGTGGTTACCGATAAAATGCCTGCCGGTCTTGAGCCTTCCGGCACGTTGCCTTCCGGTGTCATCTATGATCCCGGACTGCGGCAATACACCTGGAATATCGGCAATATGGCTGCCAGCACCACCCTGACACAAACGCTTGCTACCACCGTAACAGCAGATATTGACCGGTCCAATTTTACCAATACTGCCACCATTAATGCGAACGAAGATGATCCGGCACCAGGTAATAACGTGGCTACCGTGACGATTGTACCAAAAGAAAAAGTTGACCTGGGTGTCACCAAACAAATCGTGACCACCACCAATCCAATATATCCGGGAGATCCGGCGACGTTCATCATCAAGGTGAGGAACTACGGACCTAACAACTGTTATGATGCCAATGTAACCGATGTGCTTCCAAACGGATATACCAACTGGAATGCAACTCCTGGCAAAGGAACATTTGATGCTGTCACTGGTTTGTGGAAGATTGGTACTTTGTTGAAAGATGAAGAAGTGACGCTCACGCTGACAGCCAACTTCAAGCCTACCGGCAGCTATGGCAATACTGCTTCTATCATCACCACCGACAATGACACCAATCCGGCCAATGATGTAGCCACTGTTCCCCCACCAACGGTGAAACCACGTACCGACCTGCAGGTGACCATCGTCCCCACAGGCACACCGGATGTAGGTAATAACCTTACGTTTAATATCAACATCAAAAATAATGGTCCCAGTGACGCTACCGGCGTAACAGTAGAGAACCTTCAGCTCCCGAATGGCTATACACTTGTGTCTAAAGACAAAGCCAGCTATGATCCGGTGACTGGTATATGGACCATAGGTAATCTTACTGCAGGGTCAACCATCATGCTGAAAATAGTTGCCACGCTGCTGCCGGATGCTAATTACAATTTCGGAGCACATGTATATGGTGTTGAAGATGAAACCACACTGACAAACAATAACGCCAACACCAGTGTAGTGGTAGCCCAGGTGGCTGATCTGTCAGTCAATAAAACGATTGACAATGCCACTCCTGAAGTAGGTTCCACTGTCAACTTCACCATTACTGTCACCAACAACGGACCCAGCAAGGCTACCAATGTAAAGGTAACCGATGCTATCCCCAACGGCTATACGATGACCACCATCTTTCCTTCTGCTGGCACCTATTCCGCTGGCGTATGGAATGTAGGCCTCATGTCCAAAGGCCAGACCGAAACACTGAAATTAACGGTGACTGTGAATCCAATTGGCAATTACACCAACACAGCGACTGTTACTGCTACCGAAAAAGATAAAGTGCCGGGCAACAATACTTCTTCTGTAACACCCACTGTATCAAATCTTGTGGACCTGGGAGTAACTAAAACAGTTAACAACCCTACCCCGGATGCCGGTTCCACAGTGGTGTTTACCATCAAGGTAAATAACACAGGCTTTAACCAGGCCACCAACGTGGTGGTAACCGATCTGCTGCCAGATGGATATCAGTTTATATCTGCTACTCCCAGCAAAGGCGCCTATGATGCGGTTACCGGACAGTGGAAAATGCCGCTGCTGCCAGTGGCTGCCCCTGAAACACTGACTATTACGGCTAAAGTAAAGCCCACCGGTAATTACAGCAACACCGTTACCGCCAAAGCAGATGAGAGAGATACCTATCTGCCCAACAATACCGCAACAGTTACACCAACAGTAAGACAGATCACAGACCTGGCTATCACCAAACAGGTAGATAAATCAGTGGCGGATGCAGGCAGCGATGTGAAGTTTACATTGACCGTCACCAACAAAGGTGTCAGTGATGCCACCAATGTGAAAGTAAATGATCTGCTGCCCAGCGGCTTCACCTTCAAAGCAGCTTCCCTGGCTACTTACAGCAATGGTGTATGGACAATCGGCAACATGCCTGCCAACAGCAGCCTGCAACTGGATATTACCGCTACCGTCAACCCGGAGGGAGATTACACCAATACAGCAACCGTTGCAGGTGACGAATACGATCCGCAGCCAAACAACAACAGCGGCAGCGCTACAGTTACCCGCACTCCTGTTACCGATCTGGAAGTGGTTAAATCCGTGAGCAACAATACCCCGGATGCCGGCGAGACCATCACCTTTACGATCAAAGCTATCAATCATGGTCCCAGCAAGGCTACTGGCGTAAAAGTAACCGATGTATTGCCCGATGGTTACACCTTCGTTAGCTCCACACCCGGCCAGGGTACCTTCAACAGTGGCAGTGGTATCTGGAACATCGGAGCGATGGATGCAAATGCTATCGTCAACATGACTATCAGCGCTACCGTTAAGGCTACCGGCAACTATAGCAATACTGCTACTATCAGCGGAACAGAAGCGGACCGCAATCCTGCCAACAACAGCAGCACTGTAACACCGGTGCTCGTTCCTATGGCCAATCTTAAAGTGACCAAAACCATCAGCAACGATAAACCCGATGCCGGTTCTTCAGTCACCTTTACGATTACCGCCACTAACAATGGTCCCAGCGCAGCAACAGGTGTAACGGTAACGGATATACTGAAAAACGGTTACCAGTTCACCGCTAAAACAACCACTGCCGGCACTTATGATGAAACCACCGGTATCTGGACTATCGGCAATATGGCCAACGCAGATGTTCAAACGCTGACCATCACCGCCAAAGTGCTGCCAACCGGTGATTACAACAACACAGCCACCATCAGTTCACCAGTAAAAGACAACGATAACAGCGATAATACCGCTACCATTCCTCCTCCACAGGTAAGACCCGTGACAGACCTGGTAGTGCTGAAAACAGTTGACAAGACAACCGCAGATGCAGCCAGCAATGTAACCTTCACGCTGACAGCCACCAACAACGGGCCCAGTACCGCCACCAACGTGGTAGTAACAGACCTGCTCCCAACCGGCTTCAGCTTCGTGAGCGCTACTCCTGCTGCAGGCTATGATAATGTCTCCGGCCAATGGAACATCGGTACCATGAACAGCGGTACCAGCCAGACCCTGCAAATCACGGCTACGGTTAATCCGGAAGGCAACTACACCAATACCGCCACTATCGCCGGTACAGAATATGATCCTAACCTGACCAACAATCAGCAGGATGCTACTGTAACCCGTGTTGCAGTGAGTGATCTGGAAGTAACTAAAACAGTAGACAACAGCACGCCTGATGTTGGTGAGATCGTAACCTTCACCATTCAGGCTACCAACCACGGCCCCAGCAAAGCTACCGGCGTTATCGTAACAGACGTACTGCCAGCCGGCTACGCACTGGTAAACAGCAACACAGCCACTGGCACCTACACCGCCGGCAGCTGGAATATTGGTATGCTTACACAGAACGCAACCGCTACTCTCACCATACAAGCCACAGTGCTGGCGAGCGGCAGCTACAGCAACACCGCCACCATCGCTGGCAATGAAGTTGATCGCGTACCAACCAATAATACCAGCACAGTAACGCCAACGCCTACACCGGTGGCTAACCTCAGTGTGGTAAAAACAATCAGCAACAGCACACCGGATGTCAGCAGCCAGGTAACCTTTACCATCACCGCCAGCAACAACGGCCCTTCCAACGCTACGGGGGTAACGGTAACGGACATACTGCAATCCGGCTACCACTTTGATCTGGCTATACCTTCAGCCGGTACTTATGATAATGCTTCCGGCAAATGGACCATTGGCAATCTCGCCAACGGCCAGTCTGCTACCCTGCAGATAAAAGCCACTGTACTACCTTCCGGCGACTACAACAACAAAGCGATCATAAAAGGAAACGAAAAGGATAAAACACCTGCCGATGATGAAAGCGCCATTACCCCACCCATACCGGTGCCGGTAGCGGACCTGCAGGTGAATAAAACCGTCAGCACGCTGGTGCCTGGCACCGGCGATCCGGTGACCTTCACCATCACTGTAAAAAATAATGGTGCCAGCAATGCCACCAATGTACAGGTTACCGATGTTATCCAGAGCGGCTTCAGCTTCCAACAAGCCACCACGGCCAAAGGCAACTATAACAGCAGCACCGGTCTGTGGACCATCGGTAATATGAACGCCGGAGAAACAGTAACACTGAAAATAGATGCGTTGGTGAATACGACCGGTAACTACACCAATACCGCCACCGTTAAAGGCAATGAGAAAGATCCCGACGCCAGCAATAACAGCAGCACAGTGACCATCACTCCTGATCCGGTAGCAGACCTGAAAGTAACCAAGACGGTGTCTAATATGGCACCTCCACATGGTTCCGATGTGACCTTCACCATCGTTGCCGGCAACAACGGCCCCAGCGATGCAACAGGTATCACGGTAACGGATATACTGCCAGCAGGATATACCTTCAAGTCCGCAAATGCATCTACAGGCAACTATTCTGCCACTACCGGTTCATGGACCATCGGCCAGCTCGCCAATCAGGCTACCGCTCAGCTGACCATCACCGCTACGGTCAATAAAACCGGCAGCTACGCCAACACCGCCACCATCAGGGGCAACGAAACAGACCGTGTAGCCACCAATAACAGCAGCACCGTCACTCCGGTACCTGTACCGCTGCATACCAACGATGATGCCGCTTCTACCGAAGAACCAGAGCCCGTGACCATCAATGTCATCAAAAATGATATCTATGGTAATACCGGTCATACCGTCTACATTAAAGACCTGCCAAAACATGGTACAGTAAAAGACAACCAGGATGGCACGGTAACGTATACACCGGAGCCAGGCTTCGGCGGCACCGATCAGTTCACCTACTATATCCAGGACCAGTCAGGGTTTATGTCCAATGTATCTACTGTTACTGTAGATGTCACCAAACGTCTGGTAGACCTGGCCATTAAAAAGGTACTGGTTACTCCGCAGGCAGAAATTGCTGTAGGCAAGAATATCGTGTTTGAGCTGACAGTAACCAACAACAGCCGCAAAGGCGCCAGTCGTGTAGTCGTGACCGATATACTGGCTCAGAATATCGGTGACACCGAAATCAAAACTGAAACAGCAACAGGTAAAGCCAGCTATGAGCCGGTATCCAAAACCATGACCTGGAAACTGGATTCCCTGGCTCCTCAGCAGACCGCCAAATTACTGGTGACCGCTAAACTGATCAGCGGAGGCAAGGTAGAGAATACAGCCACTGTAGCCGGCGCCAACGATGATCCGGATATGACCAATAATACCGCTACCGCCGGTTCGGATATAAAAGGGGCTGACATATTTGTGCCTACCGCCTTTACACCTAACGGAGATGGTATCAACGACAAGTTCATCATCCTCGGCATAGACAAGTACCCTGGATCAAGTCTGGTGATATTCAACCGCTGGGGCAACGTAGTATACCGTTCCAACGATTACCGTAATGAATGGGATGGTTCTCAGCTCCATGAAGGTACCTATTACTATGAACTGGTTTGTCCTACTTCCAACGGCAAAGTATCGCTGAAAGGATGGGTACAGCTGGTGCGATAATCACCGTGAAATCAATGAACTATCATGCAACATTTTATGCTGAAAAGATTATCTATGAATAAAGCCCTATCTGTTCTGATCTTCATCCTGTGCGGAGTTACCGCCTCCGCACAGCAGGATGCGCAGTTTAGTCAGTATATGTTTAACGGCATATACGTTAACCCGGCCTACGCCGGCTACAGGGAGCAATGGAACATCCATGCGTTTTACCGCAACCAGTGGACCAATTACCCCGGCGCACCCAAAACGTTTTCAGTAGCAGTAGACGGTAGTGCCAACAATGACCGCGTGGGTCTGGGCTTACAGGCGATGAGTGATAAACTGGGTGCTTCCAGCACCACCTCCGTATATGCTACCTATGCTTATCGTATTCCCATGAATGAAGACGGTTCTTCCAGGCTGTCATTAGGTATCAGTGCCGGTTTCCTCCAGCAGCGGCTGGACGTTTCATTGCTGACCACCTCTTCTTCCGTAACCGATCCTGCACTGATGAGCGGAGAAAACAACAGAACGCTGCCGGATGCCCGCTTTGGTATTTTCTATCACCGGGAAAAATTCTATGCGGGCATCTCCGCCAGCAACCTGCTGGCGCAGTCCTTCCAGAAATCCGCTGCCATGAAAGAATACCTGCCGTTGAAGCCACACCTGTATTTTACCATGGGCGGGCTTGTTCCACTGTCAGAACAGCTGTTGCTGAAACCCAGCATATTGTTTAAGGAAGATCTGGCTGGTCCTACCAGCATAGACCTGAACACCTTTTTGCTGATCAGTGAGAAGTTGTGGATAGGAGCCTCTTATCGCACGGCCTTCCTGCGCAAATCCAATCTGCAGGAAAGCCTGAAAAAACCAGCTGCGCTGGTATTCATGGCCGAAGTATTTGTCAACGACAAACTTCGTGTAGGCTATGCTTATGATATGACCATGAATGGAACGGTAGCTACCAACTACCCTACCCATGAGTTTTCCATCGGTTATTTCTTTAAACGGAGAAACGCCAGAATGATGTCTCCCCGCTATTTCTAACCCTGTATAATGATCGTTGTATGAAATTAACCGGACAAAGCAAGTTTGTTCCTTACCTGCTCCTGCTGATGGCAGGCGCAGGTTTCAGCCGGCAGGCAAAAGCACAATATGCCTACAGGGAAGCGTTAAACGCCTATCAGCTCTATAATTTCGAAAAAGCCAAACCACTTTTCGAAAAAGCATTTCGCAAAAAGCCCAGTGCCAAAGCCGCACAGGGGGCTGCTGACAGCTACCGCCTGACGAAAGATTATCAGCAGGCAGAAATATGGTATGCCCATCTATGGGAAACTCAGGGATATACACCCGCCGATGAACTGCATTACGCAGCCATCCTGATGAACAATGGTAAATACGAAGTAGCTGCCAGTCATCTTCAACACTACCTTCTGGCTGATTCCGGCAACAAGCTGGCACTGCAAATGCAGGAAGGTTGCCGTATGGCCGCCACCTGGCTGGGCCAACCTGTTAAAGGTACCCTGGAAAACATGCAGGCCCTCAATTCACCCTATTCAGACTGGAGCATTACCCGCTACCACAACAAATACATCTTTGCTTCTGACCGTCCATTCCGGGAAGTGCTCAAATCCGCTTTCTTCGAAAATGAGAATATCAAAAAGAAAATGTACACCTGGACTGGCAACAGTTACCTGCATCTGTACGAAAGCAATGGAGACAGCACAGATATAAAACCGCTCGAAAAGAAAACCATCAACGGAGCCTATCACAGCTCCAACGCCTCCTATAACGGTAACGGCAACACGATGTATCTGGCTATAACCACCCTGAAAAAAAGGCCAGGTTCTGCACTGGGAAAAGATTCTATCCTGACCATGAACATCAGCGTGAAAGAGATCACCCTGAATGATCAGCAGCAATGGGTTGTTTCCCCTGAACTGCCATTTAATGCTACCCTGCAGTATTCTGTAGGTGATCCCTGGATCAGCCCCGCCGGAGATACGCTATACTTTGTGTCTAACACCGGCCCCGGCCAGCAGGGAGGCACCGATATTTATTATGCGGTTAAAACCGGCAACAGCTGGAGCAATCCGGTGAATATGGGCCCGCAAATCAATACCCCCGGTAATGAGCGGACACCCACTTTTGATGCAGCCGGCAACCTTTACTTCGCCAGTGATGGCCATCCGGGACTAGGCGGACTGGATATCTTTAAAGCCACCCAACAAGCCGGTGGATGGAACATCGTTCACCAGGGAGTGCCCATCAACAGCCGCTACGATGACTTTGCACCTGCACTGCTGGACAGCGCCCTGTATTTCGCATCCAACCGTGATGGCGGCAAAGGCAGCGACGATATTTACCGGTTCATCAAAGCTACCCCGCCTGCTCCCAAACCGACGCCTGCACCACAATTCAGCATCAGCGGTATTGTCACCGACAGGGCTTCCAACAGGCCAATACCACAGGTAGCCGTTAGCCTTACCCACAAAATAACAGGCAATGTTATACAGGTAATGACCAGCGATAATGGCCAATATCAGTTCCCTGCCGACAGCGGTGGCGTATATGAACTGAGTTATGTAAAATCAAAATATACCGCCATCAACCATGATACCCTTTCCCTGAAAGGATATACAACATCGGTCGACATCAAAAGGGACAAACAGATGGAACAAACCCCACTGCATGTACCTTTCAAACTGGATAATATTTACTTCGACCTGGGTAAATCCGATATCCGTCCGGATGCAGCCAGAGAGCTGGACAAACTGGTAACCCTGCTGCAAGACAACCCTACCTGGGAGATAGAACTGGGTGCCCATACCGATTCCAGGGCTAATGATGCGTTTAACATGGGCTTGTCACAACGTCGTGCAGCCGCCACCGTAGCATACCTGGTTAAAAAAGGTATCAATGCTCAACGCCTGACAGCGAAAGGATATGGAGAAACCAAACTGGTTAACCATTGCGCCAATGGCGTAAAATGCACAGAAGCCGAACACCTCGCTAACCGCAGAACCGAGTTTATCATTCTGAAATTATAATTTCACGCGACGACTATTACAGCGGAGGCACTTCGGTATCGAAGTGCCTCTTTTTTATGCTTTACCCTGAATATCCCCTGAAATCAATACCTTCATCCGGTGAATAAAAAATCGTTATGGAACAAGCACCTATCTGGCATTCGGAAGTCAACATCCTCGAATTGAATGCAAAAGGCCGCTCCACTATGAATGAACACCTGGGTATGGAGTTCACGGAGGCAGGCAATAACTATCTTCGTATACGCATGCCCGTAGACCATCGCACCGTACAAACCTATGGTATCCTGCACGGCGGCGCTTCAGTGGCATTGGCGGAAACAGTGGGCAGCATTGCCTCTACGCTGGTGATAGATCCGGCTAAGGAGATTTGTGTAGGCATGGAGATCAATGCCAATCATGTAAGAAGCGCCAGAGAAGGATATGTGTATGGCACTGCCACCCCTATTCATCTGGGCCGGAGAAGTCATATCTGGGAAATAAAAATCACCGACGATCAGCAGCGGCTGATCTGTATCTGCCGGCATATGGTGGCTGTGCTGGAAAAAGAAGCATTTATGGCGGGTGCCCAATAGCCATGTGGCAACAGCAAAAATAAAAGAGACGTCTCAATATCATGAGACGCCTCTTTCAATTCATTAAACTTAGCTTATTTAATTTTGATAAATCTGTAAGTACGTTCCCCCATGGGTTTGTCATTTTCAGTAAGCTGCTGCTTGCTTAACAGACCCGTTTTTTCATCAAAAATATTCGTGATTTTATAAGTATCGGTTGATTTAACGACTGAACCTGAAGTTGATACTACCATCAATTTTGTCAGGTTGTTTCTACCAGTTGAAAACATATTGCCTTCTTCCCAGCTGAGTATAAATGCGATGTATGGATTGACAGCGAAGAAATACTGTAAGGTGTTCGCTTTGTCATCATAGGAATAGGTCGCCTCTCCTTTAACTGAATTGGAAGAACCGTTATCCTTATAATAATGCTGATGAAGATGACTCACGAGGTTACCGTTAGCATAGGTAAATTCTGTATAATCCATTGATTCAAAGTCACTGCCCCTCAGTGTATCTTTTGATCCATCCAGAGTCACCATATTCCGGTTATCCAGGGTCAGAAAAGCGGAGTCTTTTCTGCCGCCCATATAGGTAGTATAATTAGTCACTTTGTTACCCTTATATACCAGGGCATCCGTCTGATACACTACATCATTTTGGGCCCTTTCCATGCCAACACATTTGCCATTAGTATATTTAAACGTGACTGTTTGAGCATACTTTTTGGTATCCTTGTTATAATAATAATACAGTTTAGCCACTGTGTTATCATCATTATACACAAAACTATCAGCAGGCATACCATCGTCATAAACGGTAACCGGCAGATAAGAAACTACAGGAGGATCAATAGGTATCGGAGGCTCTGTGGTCTCATTTTTTTTACAGGATACGGCAGCCAGTACAAATAAAGCTACTCCTGTTTTCAGCAGAATGGCATGTTTCATTTTCATAAATTATAGGATATATTTTGTCCAGCAAGGTTGATGACTAAGTACATATGGGTATACAATTACACGCTGAAAAAGCGGGTCTTACAATTTCAGATATCCAAATTTACAAAATATGCGGCAGTTAAATATTCATATAATTTAACATGAAAACTTCACCATGCATTAACCAATCTGCTTTTCATACAAATTATTCAGGGAATGTGGCATTTTTACCTCCCCTACTTTCCTAAATCCCTGCTGTTCATAATAGCTGCAAAGCCAAGCATTGCCGGCATTACAGTCCAGCCGGAACAAATGACATCCTTCAGCAAGCAGTTTATCTTCAACCATGTTTAATATGATTGTTCCCAATTGCCGGCCAGCAAACTGTTTTCTGACTACCAGTGAATGCACATAACCTGCCATTACATCTTGTTCTCCCCAATAAAGAAGATCTTTATCCGCCAGGCGAAACACGCCTACCAGTTCATTGTCCTGATTCTCTACAGCAAAAAATTCTTGCTGCGCCAATCCCTCTTCTATCCAGCTGATTTTTTCTTGTGGGGGATCAAGCCATACATCCCACTGGTCCAGTCCTTTAGCCTGAATTGCAATGGCTGCTTCTTTTAGCAGCTGCAGCACCAACGGTAATTCTCCCGGTTGGATAAGTCTTAGTTTGAATGTGTCCGTCATCGCAATAAAATATTGCAGCAAAAGTAGGGGAAACACTTGTCTCATAAAAGACAAGCGTTTCAAAATCTATTTATCGTCTGAGCTTCCGGACTTATTTAGCCTTTATATAGTTGTAGACACGTTCAGTTGATACTGAAGGAGCACTCCATGTTACCTGCTGTTTACGCAGTAATCCCATACTGATCTCCATATGCCGGCCCCATAATAAACAGGACCGGCCGAAAAAACACTATAAGCTGATTAGCGGGAATAGCCATCAGAATCTGGTCGCAGATTCCATAGCCTACACACATAAAGACTTTTAATCACTACAGATGATCATGGACAGGAACTATTTTATCAAAGTTCCGGCTGGCTATAAATTCCGGCCTTGGCTTTTCTACCGCTTCCAGTTGATTGTTTACACTATTATAGGTAACGAGAAACGAATATCTGTCCCAGGGAGAAAGATTGTTGGAAGATGCATGAAACACATTACCATGAAAGAATAAAACAGATCCTGCCGGACCTTTGGCGGATTCTATTCCTCTCTGTTTTGCCCATCTGGCAATCTCTTCTTGTTTTAAGGTATACTTGAGATCTGCGGTGAGGGCTGTCATATAAAAGGTGCTGGTTTTATATTCTTCAAACCAGTTGTTTCCATTTTCCCCGTCACCGGATATATTTTCTCCTTCATCGACTGTACCGATTTTATGCGAACCTGGTATCAGTAACATCGGCCCGTTGAATTCGTTGACATCATTCAGATAAATCATCGCAGTCAGCACGTCAGCCGCAGGCATCCCGTCATCTTTCTTCCAGTAGGTATAGTCCTGATGCCATTCCCACCAGTCGCCGGTCATAGCCGACTTGGAATTGATTTTTGTCTGATGCGCATATACATCAGTCCCGATCAATTGTGCAGCGGGTATTACCAGCCGCTTCAGCTTCACGATCTTTTCGAATATCTCATTGCTATGGTCGGGAGCAAAAAAGGACCGCACACTTCCGTTTTTCTCGAGTATACGCCGCGGACAGTCTTCAGCAATCACCTGCAACATCTCTGTCCGTATCAACTCCACCTCTCTCTCATCAAACAGATTTTCAATTAACAGATATCCTTTCTCTTTGAACTGCTCAATTTGCATGGTAGCCAGATACATAACAAAACAATTTAATAATGAAAAAATAGGGTAAAAGTTGGGTTACACTTTTTTACTTATGTATATCAGTTCGGATATGCTTCCATCATCGAACTGGGTTAATGGGCGATGGTTAGTTATCACAAATATGATCCCCCTGTTAACACTGAGTTAACGGGCACTAAAGGTTTTTCATGCCTGATATCATAGTGATGAAAAACAATGTTTGCAACCAGGATGTTCCTGCATTCATTTCCTTCTGCAACATTAGCAATATTGCCTGCAGTAAGCAATGCAGCGGGAAGTAAGCCGAATCTGTAAATAAAAAAACCTGTAACAATGATTGTTGCTACAGGTTTTTTTTATTTAATAGCGGTAATTACAGTAATGCTTCAAATGCATATTTTGCTGTACTCCAATACTCGTCCAGTGCTACAATCCTCTCTTTAAGGAAAGATATCAGTGCTGGCCAGTCTTCTGTGCGAAGTATAGATATGCCGTCAACCCGCTTGCCGATTCTGCTGATGTTCTTGCCGTAGTCATCCGTAATATCCTGTTCCCATTCCCAGTCAGTTTCTCCCAATGCGTTTTCCAGCATTTTTTTCTGCATTTCAAAGCATTCATAAAAAGCTGCATGCAGCTGTGGATCCGCCTGTGTAATCAGGATAGAGATACATACATATCTGTTTTCTGCATCCAGTTTAAAGAATATACCGGGTATGCCTGTTTTGTAATTAGACCAGCTGATGATCTCCCCATCTGCTGATAATACTGGTTTCATATAGCGGCCAAATGCCGTCCAGAACGCCTGCTTTTGTTTGGATACTTCCTCTTTGGAATACATGGTCTCTCTTAAATTCTTCCTGCAAAAATACAATACAGGAACATCATTGTGCCAGGCTAGCATAAAAAGCCCCGAATACTTTCATTTATATAAAATTCGTTTTACACGAACAGAAATCGAACCTGCATGCTGTTAACAACATCAGGTCATGATCTTGTCTTTCATCCTGCTCATGAAAGCCTCCCGGTAGCTGGAACCTATCGGGATCATTTCTTTGGTATGCGCCATGTACACCACATTGTAGTGGATCATGGTTATATACTGGATAGCGAGTACAAAAGATTTGTGCACCCGGATGAAATAAGTATACTTGATTATCCTAATGAGGTGAAATTATTTTGAGGTAGTGGTTTCCTTTCTTCTATTCTGACATTTCAACAACTCCATTTCTGTTTTTGCATATACTTGTGAAGCTGCCATCCAGGCTTCTTCCATATTGCGGCCTACCCGGGCACAAACATCTGCCAGATATCCCCGACGCTTATTATTTTGGTAACCTTCTTTTAAGATCACAAAAAGATTATCCTTACCCATACTTAACAGGGATCCCGGATAATATTCATAAGAATCAAAAAATGAGATAACCTTTAAACAATATTTCTGAAGATATCTGTTTGAAAAACTATATTCTTTAATCTTTCTAAAATCATTCCGCAAAAAGCGGTCTTCCACTTGTTGAATAAAATCTAAAGAAAGCTCTTCCTGTAAGGACATTTCTTTCAACAATAATACATCAGTATAACATGTTCTCATTAGTGTCTCTGCCATACACCTGATATTCTCCAGCTCACTTATACCACCACTAAAAGTATCTAATAACATCTCTAAATCCATTGAGCACTATTTTACTACAACCTTGCAAAAATAAGGGATGAGGGCGGCCTTTTTCCGCTTTTTTTATAGCTTGTTTTTTTATCTATTCGGTTGTTGCAAGCTTTTGTTTAATCGGATTAAGACGAATGTTGCTATAATAAAGCCTACTAAGCCAGCTATCAGTACCGGATGCACGTGACCAGGTACTAGCACATACAGCATCCAGCTATTGAGCAGCAGCAGTATGGCCAGGATGATTTTGCCAGGCCATTCTTCTCTTTTATATATCGCACTATAATTTCGTTTATAGCTTCGTACTGTCATCTCCGTTAGTCGGGCCGATAGTCCTTCCGGGCAGGTGTCCAGCCCTTTTTCCTGCATGATAGGGGAAAGCGGATCGGCAGATATTTTTCTGCGTGTATTCATAACAAGTCTTTTACTTCTTTAGGTAGTAGTAATTCCAATGCGGCCTTCATGCTTTTCCGGCCTCTCAGCAACCGCATCTTAATGGCTGATTTTTTCAATGCCAGTATCGCCGCAATTTCCGTAATATCTTTTTCACCCAGATAATAGAGGGTGATCACTACACGTTCATCTTCTGTCAACTGGCGAAGCGCCAGGTCGATGTATCGTTTGCGATCTGTCTGTGTTAAGGAGCCCGTGCTCACGGCTTCTGCAGGCCACCAGACTCCATCATCAACAGGAATAGTCACCGCTTTCCGGGCATGCTCTTTTGTAAGAGCGGTATTGTATACAATGCGGTATAGCCAGGTGGAAAATTTAGCCGCTTTCCGGAAATCCCCCAATGCGCCGAAAGCCTTTACGAAGGCATCTTGTACCACTTCTTCCGCATCCTCCTTATTCAACACAATATTCCTGGCAATCGTATATGCCAGATCTTTATAGGTGGTCACCAGGTATTCAAACCCTTTCCTGTTACCCTGAATGGCCTGTTGCAAGTAATAGTCTTCCTCCTTGTGTTTGCGGTCAAGTAACATGTGCTGTTGGGCTTTGCTTGGCTGATCGTTCTAACTTAGACTATTTTTCCAGAAACAGGTCACAAAATGTGACCACTTTTCTTTTGAGCGAGTCTTACACTCGATTAACAAATATCACGCACTATGCAAACCACATCTGCCGCATTCTTCATAGCCCTGTCACTGGCGACTTTTGGTATTAGTTACTATTATTTTACCACTCGTCACAAGGAAAGAATAGCCATTATTGAAAAAGGCCTGCCGGCAGACTTTTTTAAAGGAACCGTCGACTTCAAGCCACTGATATTAACCCTGGGAATAGTATGTATCAGTATTACGCTGGGATTGGTAGCCGGCCTTTTCAGTATGCCCACGTTTCCGATACTGGGAGGCTTTGTTATCATATTTTTCATATTTCTGTTCACCGGACTGGGCTTACTGTTATCGTATTTTCTGCTGAAGAAGTTGCACAAACGGAAATAAAGTACACCGGCCTTTTCTTTCATCTCCCAAAATATATATATAAATGAAGATCTCGTCTACGGCTTTTCTATGCCTGATCATGGCGTTTTATTTGCCGGTACCGGCCACCGGACAGGATAATATAAAGTTATTTGACTCATTATTAACCAGCAGTTTTCCCGCCAACGAGCCTGGTGGCGTAGTACTCATTGCCCGCAACAATCAGGTACTTTACAGGAAGGCTTTGGGTAAAGCCAACCTGGAGCTGAACATCGATATGCAACCGGATCAGGTGTTCCGTCTGGGCTCTGTTACCAAGCAGTTTACCGCTTGCGCTATTCTTACCCTGGCGCAACAGGGAAAGTTGTCGCTGCAAGATCCGGTCACCAGGTTTATCCCGGATTATCCCCGCGGGGCCGACATCCATATAGCACAACTACTCACGCACACAGCAGGCATAAAAAATTATACCGGCTTAAGCAAATTTACCCGTGAACAGCAACGCCAGGACCTTTCAGCCCGGGAACTCGTCGATTTCTTCAGGAACGAACCACTGGATTTTGAACCGGGAACGGCGTTCAGTTATAGCAACTCCGGATATGTACTACTGGGATATATCATAGAGCAGATCACCGGAAAATCCTATGCTACCTATATCAACGAAAATTTCTTTCAACCCCTGAGCATGACCCACTCATTTTATGATGATGCTGTCACCATCATCCCGCAACGGGTACCCGGTTATAAATATACTGGTAACCATTATGAAAATGCTGGCTTCCTCAGCATGACATTACCATATGCTGCGGGCTCTCTGTTATCTAATGCAGATGACCTCCTGAAATGGTATCAGGCCCTGATGAGCGGGAAAGTGGTGAGTCACGCCGCCCTGGAAAAGGCGTATGCTTCCTCCCGGCTGTCCAATGGCCGATTAACGGGCTATGGTTATGGATGGGCTATCGGAAATGTACAAGGAAGCCGTAGTATCAAACACATAGGAATCGTAAACGGATTTGTCGCCTATGTAGTGTATCTGCCGGATGAAAAATTATTCGCCGCTATTTTGACAAACCGTGAGAATGCGCCCGATCCGGATATCTTAGCCTCACGGATGCTGGCTACCTTACTATCTAAACCTTACGACTATACGGAGATAACACTCACTGAAAGTGAACGCTCTGCTTATCAGCATACCTACGTGCTGGAAGATGGATCAAGGAAAACGGTGGCCTGTCAGGATGGAAACCTGATGTATTATAACCCCGGTGCACTAAAGGCCCGGCTGATCCCGTTGGGAAGAGACCTTTTCCGCATCAATGCTAGTCTTACCAATCTCCGGTTTGAACGGAATCAAAAAGGGCAAGTGACCAGTTTCACACAGGAAGGAACAGAACTACCGATAAAAGGCATCGCCAATAGTGATCGTGTGAGCACTTTAAAGAGGATCATCGTGTCTCCCCAACAACTGTCGGCCTATACCGGAAAATACCAGTTTAATCCCGGACCTGTTTTCGAAGTGAAGCTGGAAGATGGCCGCCTGTATGGACAGGTAGGGAACGATAAAAAAGAACTGATACCTTTTGAAACACATAAATTTTTCGCGCGGGACTTAGACGCCGTAATCATTTTTAACCTCAACGCTCAACACCATGTTACAGGACTTACAAAACTGCAGCAGGGTGAAATGAAAGCATTGATTGTAGATAGTCACGGTCATTGA